>NZ_QKNX01000012.1 GCF_005239135.1 Natronomonas salsuginis | reverse complement strand
TCGAGGTGGTCGACCTGCGAACGCTGTCGCCGATGGACACCGACGCCATCCTCGAATCGTTCAAAAAGACCGGCCGGGCCGTGATCGTCCACGAAGCGCCGAAGACGGGCGGCCTCGCCGGCGAGATCACGGCGACGATCCAGGAGGAGGCGCTGTACTATCAGGAAGCGCCGATCAACCGCGTGACCGGGTTCGACGTGCCGTACCCGCTGTACGCGCTGGAGGACTACTACATGCCCGAGGACACGCGCATCGAGGACGCGTTCAGGGAGACGTACGAGGCATAGGATGGTTCGCGAATTCAAACTCCCGGACGTCGGTGAGGGCCTGACGGAAGCGGAGATCGTCCGGTGGCTCGTCGAGGTCGGCGAGACGGTCTCGGAGGATCAGCCGGTCGCCGAGGTCGAAACGGACAAGGCGGTCGTCGAGGTGCCCGCGCCGGTGAACGGGACGGTCAAAGAGATCCTGGCCGAGGAGGGCGAGATGGTCCCTGTCGGAACGGTGATCATCACCTTCGACGTTGAGGGCGAGACGGAGACTGAGGCTGAGGCCGATGCTGAAATCGGCGCGGAGGCCGATGCTGACTCGGCGGCCGGTACTGAGGGCGTTTCTGCGCCCGACTCCGAGGCCGATTCTGTCCCCGATGGTGTGGATCCCGGGACGGCTTCGGGCGGCCGGACGTTCGCCGCGCCGGCGACGCGACGAATCGCGCGCGAGTTGGGCGTTGACATCGGCACGGTCGCGGGCAGCGGTCCGGGCGGTCGCGTGACGGAAGCGGACGTGCGGGCGGCGGCCGACTCAGGTGGGGAAGCCGCATCGGAGGCGACCGACGAGGGGCCGACATCGGCGACGCGGCGACTTGACGACGAGGCGTCGCTCGATGCGGAGGCCGAGTCGACCGACGAGGCGGTCGAGCCGCCGACGGAGGCGGCGAGTCGCGATCGGACGCTCGCCGCGCCGGCGACGCGACAGCTCGCCGCAGAGGAGGCGATCGACCTCGATTCGGTGCCGACCGATCTGACGAAAGACGGTGAGGCGTTCGTCACGCCCACGGAGATTGAGGCGTACGCCGACGCTCAGCGGCGGGCGCAGGAAGCCGACGCGGAGGCGGTGTCGGCCGAACCGATAGTCGATTCTACCGTGTCGGGCGAGGACGAGCGGATTCCATACCGGGGTGTTCGGCGGACGATCGGCGAGCAGATGGAGCGCTCGAAGTACACCGCGCCGCACGTGACGCATCACGACGAGGCGGACGTGACGGAGCTGGTCGAGATGCGGAGTCGACTCAAGGAGCGCGCGGAGGAGCGCGGGAGTTCGCTGTCGTACATGCCGTTCGTGATCAAGGCGGTCATCGCGGGGCTTCGCGAGTATCCGATTCTCAACGCACAGCTCCACGAGGAGGCCGAGGAGATCGTGGTTCGAGGCGAGTACAACGTGGGCGTGGCGGCGGCGACGGACGCGGGATTGATGGTGCCGGTGCTCAAACACGCCGATCGGAAGGGTCTTTTACAGTTGGCGGACGAGCTGAACGAACTGGTCTCGAAGGCGCGCGGTCGCTCGATTTCGCGCGAGGAGATGCAGGGTGGAACGTTCTCGATCACGAACTTCGGGGCGATCGGCGGGGAGTACGCGACGCCGATCATCAACTACCCCGAGACGGCGATCCTCGGGTTGGGCGCGATCAAGGAGAAACCGCGCGTCGTCGACGGTGACGTGGTCCCGCGGACGGTGTTGACGCTGTCGCTGTCGATCGATCATCGGGTGATCGACGGGGCCGAGGCAGCGCGGTTTACGAATTGTGTGAAAAGTTATATACAACAGCCAGAGAAGCTACTACTCGAATAATGGTTGTGGGAGACATTTCGACGGGAACCGAAGTACTGGTGATCGGCGGGGGTCCGGGCGGCTACGTGGCCGCGATTCGGGGCGGCCAGCTCGGCCTCGACGTGACGCTCGTCGAAGCGGACGCCTACGGGGGCACGTGTCTGAACGACGGATGTATTCCGTCGAAGGCGCTGATCCACGTGAGCGGGTTAGCCCACGAGGTCGAACACGCCGAGTCGATGGGGTTGCACGCCCGCGCTGACGTCGACATGCAGGGGCTCGTCGGTTGGAAGGACGGCGTCGTCGACCAGTTGACGGGTGGCGTCGAGAAGCTCTGCAAGGCCAACGGGGTCAACCTCCTCTCCGGCCGGGCGGAGTTCGTCGACGAGCACA
>NZ_QKNX01000011.1 GCF_005239135.1 Natronomonas salsuginis | reverse complement strand
CCGAACCGGGCGACGACTGGATTCTTAGCTACACCCCGGAGCGACGGGATCCCGACGACCGAGAAATGGTCTTAGTTCGGTTGACACCGCGAGCGCTCGAGGAGCTGTATATCGAAACAAAGGACCTCTCCCCGGACGCCCGCCAGGCGGGGCATAGCGCCGAGTGTGACTTTTGCGGGGAGCAGGTCCCCCTGGAGAAGGCCGTTCCGAACAAACGCGAGGAGCCGGTTCACAAGCGGTGTTACGTCGACGCCTACGGCGGGCCGGTATGGCTCGAAGATTACTAGGGGCGAAGCTTTACAATAGTCTCGGGGCGTATCCCGGGACATGGCGACAGTTTCGGAACCGCCGGCTGGGGTTGAGTTCGTCCGGGAGGACGACGGCCGGGTAACAGCAAAACACGTCGAGTCGGGGGTGTCGTCCTTTGGGGATACCGAGGCCGAGGCGCTCCGGGAGCTCGCCGACGCGCTCGATAGTCACTTTGGACACGGCGAGGCGATCGACGACCCCGAGGCATACCTCGAGGAGCAGGGGATTGACGTCGAGATCGGGGAAAGCGGGAAACCGCCGTGGCTCGAATAGCGTGGTTCGGACGACGTTTTCCTCCCGCGACGTGATTAAGACCCTCACGAAACACGGGTTCGTCCCTGTCGGGGGCAAAGGGAGCCATACGACGCTTCGGTATGAGAATAGTGAGACGGGCGAGGTTCGGACGGTGACGGTTCCGAAGGCCGACCCGATCCCGATCGGGACGCTCCAGGATATAGCGACGCAAGCGGGAGCCGACGACTTTCACGACTTTTGCCGGTGGGTCGATCGGACCTCCTAACTCGTCACTCCTCGGTATCTTCGTCTGTCTCGGGGGTTAGCATATCGACGAACCATACCCCCCGGCTCCCGTCTATATCGTAATGTTCGGCCGAAAGTGACCCGTCGGTATCGTCGTGTTCCTCGAACACCTCGGTTAACCGCTGGAGAAGGACTTGACGGTCCATGTTCCCCGCTTTGGCGTGGTCTTGAATCTCGGCGAGGGTCATATCTTCGACGGGTTTTGAGCTATCAATCGGGGTTATCTCGATCGACACCGATACGGACGCGACGGGCTCGCCCCGCGTTCGGTAAGCCTCTTGGACGCCGTCCGCGATCATCCCGGCGAAAGCGTCCTTCGCGCGTTCGGGCGGTTCGACCGTGTCGGTGATCCCGAGATATAGGAACGCGAACACCGACGGCAGGACGTTTAGAGTGTGGTCTTTATGTTCTAAATCTCGGTCCTCGAAGGCTTCGCGACGGCGCCCCTCCTCGAGTTTCGAGACAAGAGTCGGGAAGTCGTGTAAGGCTTCATGAACGCGGGTAACGATCGCGCCCCGGCGTTCATACGCCGCCTGATCGCTATACTCGTCCGGGTGTCTGAGGTATCTCCGGTCGGCGGGCGACAGGATCCCCCTCGGTCTATCCTCAAGAGTCATGCTTTAGGTGAGACGTCTTAATTTGCGAAACGCCTTTAGTGTACCGGCTGTTACGTCTATCCATGCCGGCAAGCGATACCAGAATCCCGGTATCTCGCGACGTTCGGAGAGAGCTCCGAATGGTCAAAGCCCGCGAGGAAAAGCACAGTTACGACGACGCGATCCGACACCTCCTCGGCGAGCGAGGGGATTAAGTCGTGTACGTGTGACTATCGGGTTAGTTGAATTGAACGACGGCGGGAGCGCACGAGTCTGTCCAGGACTTCGCCCCTATCGCCGTCGAAGTGTGGAAGCGGACCGGGCCGTGACGGGTGGTCCGTGTCGAGGGATACACTCCCCTCGGCTAAAGAGTTTTCCTTGATCCCGTCGGTTTGCCCGCGACCTCACGCGGGGCGAACGAATGAGCACGCGACACACCGACGGACCGAACGGACGGATCGACGACGACCACCGAGAGCCGAGCCCGTCGACCGGCTGGCGAGAGAGCTACCGGATTCTCGGCGTGACCCCGCCCGACGAGCCGTGTTCATACCCACCGGAGACGATCGCGGCCGCCGACGACCCCAGTCTAACGCTTCGGAACCGACGCAAACACGCGAGGAGGACCACGACATGACTACCGACACGCTACCCGACGACCTGGCGGACCGGATCCGGCGCTACGCCGAGAGACACGACACCGACGCTCCCGGAGTGATCGGGCGGTTCGACGCTTTGGATCCGTCCGACCTCGAGGCCGTCCGGGCGCTCCTCGAGGACGCCGAACCTATCACGGAAGCCAACAGAAACGACGCCGCCGACGGCGAGAAAAACCTATCAGACGAAAAGAGTCGGGAAACGAACACGACCGACGGCGACCGGATCAGCGAGGACACCGACGCGAGCGGTGATGTAGATAGAGAGATAACAAGCGTAACCGTCCAAAGTAACGTATCGGCTGACGCCGAAGAGGAGGACGCCGACGACGGAAACGGCTCTATCAGTACGCCGGAAGGTGGTTTTACGGACGTAACCCCCACCATTGACGCCGAAAAGACGGCCGGCGAGAAGGCGCTCGGGGATGCTCTTGAATGGTACCATGATCAATTAGACCGAGAGTTCCCAGACGCCGCCGACCACGACACCGCAAGAGACTATTACCGCGCTCGCGGCTGGAGTGACGAAACGATCGACGCGAAGCTCCTCGGGTACGCTCCAGCAAACCACAAAGACGAATTGATCGCCTACCTATTCGACCGAGGACACGACCGCGAGGCGATCCTCGCGACCGCGCTCTTTGGGGAACGCGACGACGGAAACCTATACGCGACCTGGAGCGGCCGGTACGTCCTTCCGTATCTCGACGAAACCGGCGAGCCCGTGTATGCCATTTCGAGAGCGACCGATCCGGTACACCCGGCCGACTGGAAGGGGAACAAGTACGATAAGCTCCAGGTGACACGCGAGGACGTCACCGTCAAAGAGCCGATTTACGGACTTGATACCGTTCGCGAGAGCGAGCCCGTCCTTATCACCGAAGGGATCGCCGACGCGATCACCGCACACCAAGCCGGGTATCCATGCCTTTCGCCCGTAACGGTTCAATTCAAAGACCGCGGTCGCGAGAAGCTTCTCGAGGCGCTCGAAACGCGACACGTTGAACGGGTGTATCTAATCCAGGACGCCGAACGCCCGACGAGTTCCGTCGACGATCGCGATCAGTTGACCCTCCAGCAGTTCGGCGACGGTGTCAAAGGCGCGGTGAAAACCGCCGTCTATCTGTCGAACCACGGGCTCGAGGCGAGAGTCGCCGACCTTCCCCGGCCGGGACTTGATAAAGTCGACCTCGACGATTATCTCCGGGACTGGAGCGACGACCTAACGCCCCTCCTCGCGGGCTCGAAACCGGTTGAGTTTCACCCAGCATACGACGATACGACCGCGAGAGACGCCGCCCTCGACGCCGCCGGCGCGAGCGACCTTTCCCGTGACACGATCGACGGGAGCGGGGAGTATTCAGCATTATACGACCTCGGAATCCGGGACGTCACCGGGCTGTCATGGGATTACCGAGGGAAAAACCCGCTCGGGCACCACGGCGACAGCGAGAGTTACTTTGTCCTTCTCGAAAACCACGGTGTCGGGTACGATCACAAATACAAAGTCGCCTATAACGCGCTTACATACCTCCTCGTCGACGCTGGAGAGCGACGACCCGACGCACCGAACGGATCCCTCGACGACCGCGAGATATTCGTCGCCTGGAAACACGCGAAACGCGAGCGGTTGATCCCGGAGGCCGACCCGATCCCGCATAGAGCCCTCCAGTACGTCGCTCGCGACCACGACCTCATGGAGGACGGCGACCTCATGGAGGGCTGGAAACTCCCGCGAGACGCCTATAACGTCGCCCTCAATATCGTTCGCGAGGAGCACGGTGTCGAACCGGGACGTCACCCGATCGGGACCCCGGAGGACGCCGAACCTGTCGCTCCGATCGCGTTCGCAAAACTCGACGCGCTTTCAGGGACCGACCGAGCACGGTACGCTCGGAAACGTGGCTTCGATATACCGAGCACCGACGAGGCTCGCGAGGCGCTCCGGGATACCCTCTTTCGAGAGCTTCGAGCCGAGAATACGACCACGATCGACGCCCCGACCGCCCTCGGAAAGTCGCACACAACCGCGACGACCCCGTGGCTGGATTATCTCGACACGACCGGCGGGGCTCCGGTGATTCACCTTCACGCGACGAGAGACGCCCGCGACGAGGCCATGAAAGCGACGCGACAGTCGACCGCGACCGGGGCGGTACTGAAAGGCCGGAACGAAAAGAGCCCGCTCGCACGGGGCGACCACGATCCCGTCGAGGACCCCGACACCGACGCCGAGGAGCCGGACCTCGTCGTTACGATCGACGGCAAACCCGCGAGCGAATGGTTTGACCTCATGTGTGACGAGAAGGGGCTCCCGTTTTCGACCGCCCTCGCGATCGCCAAAGACCGGAACGACCAGGACCTCGAGGAGCTCCCCCCGATCGGCGCGGAAGATCCCGCCGTCGCTCAATGGGATGGACTCCCGAGAGACGACGACGGCGAGCCGGCGGTCGACGTGATTCATGCAACCCACCAATTCGGATACGTTCCGTCCCTTCGAGCCTATACGAACGTGATCATCGACGAGCAACCGGACTTTACCGTCGACATTACCCAAGACAGGATCCGGCGTATGGTGAACGCCTATCTTCGGGCGATCGACGCTCCGGTGACGACCTGGGAAGCGTTAGTTACTCTCGCCGAATACGAATACGACGGATACCGAAGCGACGCCGTAAACGAACGCGACGCTCTCGACGGCAAGATCGGACGCGACCCACCGACGAATTGGTACGCGGACGATCCCGACGCGCACGCCCTCGCTCCCGACCTCGCGAAAGCGATATGGTTCGCATTGAAACACGAGGACCCCGACGAAAACGGTCGGCGCAACTGGAAGGTGTTTCACGAACCGCCCCGACTCGACGCCGGCGAGGAGAAGGGATACGCCGGTACGTGGCTCTCGGTTGTGATTGACGACGAAAACACCGTTCGGACGGTTCGATCGACGCCGGACTTTACCCAGGCTCGCGCGGTGATCGGACTCGACGCACACCCGAGTATGCCTATGTGGGAATTGAACGGGGCTCCAGGGATGAAACGCGACGCCGTCCTCGACCCGGTCGAACGCCGCCTATGGCGACGGTACGAACGTGGATTGACGACGGTACAAATCGGCGACGCGACCCGACCACGATCGGGACCGAACGCTCGCGAATGGATGAACGACGAGCGGGTTCGGACCGTCCTTGAGAAGCTTCGAGAGCGATACGGCGACGGATTCGATACGTTCGCGACGACCGCACAAGTCGAGTCGACCGTCCGGCAGATCCTCGAGGACGTCACCGGCGAGGACCTCGACGGCGAGCACACACTCCATTTCGGCGAGGAGAAAAGCCGGAACCCGGAGGCGTTCGTCGACGCGATCGCCGGATACGTGTACGGCTGTATGGATCCCGGCGACGATATGATTCTCGACGCGCTCGCCGAGCTAGACCTCGAAGCCAAACCGGGAATGGTTGAAACCGAGGAGGGCGAGATTAAACGCGAAAAAGGACGGACCTTCGAGGGGCCGGACGCCGACACCGCCGACGCGCTCCTCGCCAGCGTTCGGGAAAACCACGTCGCACAAGCCGCCGGACGATATGCTCGAAACCCCGACGACCCGGAAAGTTCGGCAGTGGTCTATGTCCATACCGACGCGGCACCGGAGGGCTTTATCGACCTCAAAGTCCCAGGGGTTGAATGGCTCGCGAGCGACCTCCAGCGAGAGATTATCGACGAGTTAGCCAAACGACCGGAGGCGACGACACGGGAGCTCGCCGACGCCGTCAACTGCGATAAAGAACACGTCCGTAAAACCCTCCAGCGACTTGGGGACGAGGGGCTCGTCGAGCGAGACGAACACACCGGAGAGCACGGGGCGGACGTCTACCGAGACACCGGAGCCGACGGCGCGATCGTCGACCTCGGCGAAACCACCAACGAAGCCCTAAAGGACTTTAGTAGGTGGTCGTTGGCGGTTTGCCAGGTACATGGCGACGCTGGGGAGAGCGACACCGTCGACGCGGGAGCTAACGGGGGTGAAAACCGCTCGGCGATCGCGACCGGCGGGAGTGACCCACCTGATACGGCCGACTAACCCCGTCTAAACGGGTGGGTTCGACCCTCCTCGAAAGCGACAGCTCTCTCGAAGGCATGACCACCCGTAGGCATGAGTACGCCGACTGTCTTACCGGGGACCCCTCCCATCGTATCCGACCGCGCCCGTGCGTAAACGGCGTGAATCTGAATCGGTATCTCACAAACAAACCCCATGTGTGTCTACTAAACACCCCATGTGTTAGTCTACAAAACACCTCATGGAACGCCTATTTTTAGAGAGCGGAATTATTCGCGCTGTTGCTCTCGAATTGTATTTGCGATCCCGTCGTAGTTCGGAACCCCAGCAAAGGTAATCAAGGACCCCCCCGCCCCGGTCGAGAATTGAATATTCCCATGTCCGAGTAGCTTTTCGCTCCAGGACGCCCCGGTTTGGAGCTGTCGAATGTCCTCGATTCGGTATTCGTTGGTGGAAGTGCTCAATATACCCGACTTTTCGATAACCCGTTCACTCGTCACTACGTACCTGGCATTTCGACGAGCCAGCCAGGGGATTACGAACAGAACGATCCCTAATCCGAGTGTGCCAAAGGTTACGATAGTTAGAATCGCAATAAGCCCGCTCCAATTCGACCACGACGGGCGAACGTTATGTAGCAATTCCTCGCCGTCGAGGAGTGTCACCCCTTCCGCATCAGGAACCCCACTTGACATAGTCTGAACACCAACCCGTTCGGGATAATGTTTCCCCCGGTTTGGGGGTATCAAAGTAACCGAGAGAGCGCTGGAGCCGGCGGGATTGAGACAAACACTTACCCCATAAGGGACTCGTATTCTAATTCATAGAAAGTATGAGCACGTCGAAATCGGACGGTTCGGATCGACGCTATTCGGATATTTGCGGGGCGACGAACAACCGGGACGAACCGTGTAAGCTCCCGGCGGGCTGGGGGACGCCGGGATCGGGAGGCCGACGCTGTCGGTTTCACGGTGGGTGTAGCACGGGACCGAGTGAGACGTCCCACCTAGAAGGCAACGACTTTGCGGAAGGGAACCCCGGCGGTGGGGCTCCGAAAGGGAACGCGAACGCCGAGATTCACGGCGGGTTTAGCGACTGGCAAAAGGCATACGAACGGTTCGACGAGGAGACAAAAGCACACGTCGACCGGCTCCGGGAGTGTATGCGAGAGACGGCGAAAGCGAACGCGCCGGACGTCCCGGAGGAGCGGCGGGAACGCCTGATTAAGGAAAAGGCGACGCTGTCGGTTCTATGGAAACGGGCGGCCGCCGACACGCTTGGGACGCCCGAGAATCCGGTCGACGGGGCGCGGGGGATTGTGATCGAGGAGGAGTATGAACACAACGGGGAGACATATACTATCGAGAAGGCAAACCCCGCCTGGAAAGCGAATCACATACTAAGCGGTCGACAAAGACAGATCGCGAAAGAGCTCCGACTGTGGCCGGGGTTTCAAGAATAAGCCGCGCTCCGGTATGAGAGCGTTATCGGTCGAGTTCGGGTTTGTGGTGGATCCCCCCGACGCCGATCCCGCGAGCCTGAAGGGCCGACCGGATCCCGTCCCAGCTAGTGACGTCCTCGAAGCCGATCAATTCCCGACCGACCTCGCGAGCCTCATAGACCAGGACGCCGCCGGCGACCGGGACGCGGGTTCGGTTGTGTTCGATACTTTCGTATTGGGTGGGTGTGTCGGTTGACATGGTCTTTGCCCGAAGACCGGTTCCGGGTGTTCTAGCACCCGGAGCGTTTCCACGCTCCCGAGGGAACCGTCCTTTCGTGTTTATTCCTTAGAAGGTATATACCATAAAGATACCGGAGATGTATCAAAACGCTATATTTGTACGGTTAATTCCTAAGACGGTATTCTATCATGCCTTAGAAGGCATACCTTTTAGGGAGTTAACGCCGTAGTAGGCACTAATGCCTGAAAGCACCGACAAAGGCGGTCGAAAACCCCGAGTAACGGACGCTGACCTCCTCGACGTGTTTCGGGAGACGGCCGACCCCGTCCTGTCGACGGCCGAGGTATCGGACGCGCTCCCGATCAAACGGCGGGGGACGCTCAACCGGCTCCGGGCGCTCGAGGACGCGGGAGAGCTCGACAGTAAACAGATCGGCGGGCGAAACACGGTTTGGTGGGTGACCGACGAGCCGGGCGAGAGCCGCCCCGAGAGCGATCCGACGGGTTCGGTGGGCGGAAGCCCGGAGACGACCCTCGACGCCGAGAGCGACGACTTGGACACCGAGGAGACGCCGACCGTCGACGAGGGGCTCCCCGACGAGAAGGTTCGGAAAGAGACGGCTCGGGATCCCGACGACCTCGCGGGGGACGTCCGATCATACCTCGAGGCGAACGACATACCGCCAAAGACCGAGCACGGGCGGGACGCGGTGATCGACGTGTTCCGGTATCTTCGGGAGCACGGGACGGCAAAGACGGGCGCGATCAAAGAGGCGCTCGCCCCGGACCACGCCGACCGATATTCAAGTGAAAAAGCCATGTGGGAGAGCGTTCGGCGGTATCTCGAGGACGTCCCAGGGATCGAAAAGGCCGGCTACGGGGAATATGGATATGCCGGCGACGAGAGCGTTCGCGAGACGCTGCTCGAGGACGGTGGGACATGACCGACGCCCCCGAGGAGGACGCCGTCGATCCCGAGGACCCCCGCCCCGAGGGGCATTACGGCCGGTTCGTCGAGCATACCTGGCACTACATTCCCGAGGACCTCGCGAGAAGTATCTCCCTGGGGCCGGCGACCGACGCCGAACCGGGCGACGACTGGATTCTTAGCTACACCCCGGAGCGACGGGATCCCGACGACCGAGAAATGGTCTTAGTTCGGTTGACACCGCGAGCGCTCGAGGAGCTGTATATCGAAACAAAGGACCT
>NZ_QKNX01000010.1 GCF_005239135.1 Natronomonas salsuginis | reverse complement strand
TTGTCTCCCACCGTGTCGGCTTCCTCCCCGGCCGACTGGCGTCGTCCTTCCGACTCGGCGTCGAAAGCCCTCGCTCCTTGAGGCCGGGGGCTCCGCCTCGAAAGACGCTGAAAAGCGCCGGACGGTCTCATATCGTCGCTTTTCGTTTGCGAAGCAAGAGACGACACCACGGCGATCGTTGCCGCACGATTCGGAAACATTTAACCTCGAACGGTCGTCAGTTCCAACGAGACGCTGCAATGAAGATACTCGTCACCGTCAAAGAAGTTGCCGAGGTCGACGACGAGTTCGAAATCTCCGGACTCGACATCGCCGAAGGCTCTCTCGACTACGATCTCAACGAGTGGGACGACTACGCCGTTGAGGAGGCTGTTCAGATCTCTGAAGAAACCGACGACGTGGAGGTCATCACGGTCACCATCGGCCCCGAACGCGCCGAGGAGACTGTCCGGATGGCCCTCGCGAAGGGCGCAGACCGCGCGATCCGCGTATGGGACGACGCCCTCGACGAGGCACAGTTCCTCGACGTGAGCGCCAAAGCGGACATCATCGCCGCCGTCGCCGAGGAAGAGGAGCCGGACCTCGTCCTCTCGGGCGTCCAGGCCGGCGACGACTCCAACGGCGCGACTGGCGTCGCCGTGGCCGAACGCCTCGACTTCGAGTGGGCCGCCGTCGTGAACGATCTCGATCTCGACGCCGAGGCGGGACAGGCCGCCGTCCACCGCGAACTCGAAGGGGGCATCGAGGAGCTCACCGACGTCGACATCCCAGCCGTCTTGACGATTCAGACCGGGATCAACGAGCCCCGCTACGCCAGCCTCCGCGGTATCCGGCAGGCCCAGCGGAAGCCCCTCGACGCGAAGACGCTCGCCGATGTCGGCCTCGACGAGAGCGTCGTCGATTCGCCCGTCGAGCGCACCTCGATGTACGAGCCCGAATCCGAGAGCGACGCCGTCGTCTGGGAGGGCAGCCCCGAGGAGACAGCGAGCGAACTCGCGGCGTTCCTCCGTGACAAGGGGGTGGTCGAAGGATGACCGTGCTTGCCGTCGCCGAACACCGCCGCGGTGAGTTGCGCGATGTCTCCTTCGAACTCGTTACCGCCGGCCGTGAACTCGCTGACGAACACGGCACCGATCTCGCCGTCGCCATCATCGGCGGCGACGTCGATGGCTTCGCCGAGGAGCTCGACCGCGAGGGTGTCGACGCGATCTACACTGTCGCGGAGGGCGAGGAGTTCAACCACGGCGTCTACACGCAGGCGATCGAGCAGCTACACGCCGAACTCGCGCCGAGGGCGCTGCTGTTGCCGAACTCGGTCAACGGACTCGATTACGGGCCGGCCGTCGCCGGATCGCTCGGCCTTCCGCTCGTGACCGACGTGATCGGTCTGAAGGGCGACGAACCGGTCGAGATCACCCGCGAACAGTACGGCGGGAAGGTCGAAACGACCTACGACGTCGACTCCGAGCAGTACGTGCTGACGATCCGGCCGGCCGAGTGGCCGGTCGCCGAGGAACCCGGCGACGCGTCGATCGAGGCCTTCGAGGCCGACATCGACGCGTCGGCGCTCGGATCGACGGTCAACGGATTCGAGGAGGTCGCAGGCGGCGACGTCGACATCACCGAAGCCGACGTGTTGGTGTCGGTCGGTCGGGGGATCGAAGAGGAGGAGAACATCCCGCTGATCGAGGCGCTCGCGGACGCGCTCGGCGCGACGCTGTCCTCGTCGCGACCGATCGTCGACAACGGCTGGCTGCCGCAGAACCGTCAGGTCGGCCAGTCCGGAAAGGTCGTCACGCCGGACGTGTACATCGCGATCGGGATCTCCGGGGCGGTCCAGCACGTCGCCGGCATGAAGGGCGCCGATACGATCGTCGCGATCAACACCGACCCGAACGCGCCGATCTACGACATCGCGGACTACGGCATCGTCGACGACCTCTTCGAGGTCGTTCCTGCACTCATCGAGGATTTCGGCGGCGCAGCGCCGGCTCTGTAGACGCGAGCGCGCGTTCGCACCTCGGTTTTATCTCACCGTCCAGCGACCGCCTCGCGCCGCCGAGACGCAACTCTTTTGTGCAAATGAGTCCGTTAATGTACAGTAATGAACACTCGTGAGGAGGTTGCGCCGGCGGTCCAGTCGATCCTCGAGGCCGCCGAGGGGCGAACGGGCGGCGATCAGCCGCTGTCCGTCACGCCGCGATCGCTCCCGGACGCGCTCGCCGCGGCCGAAACCGATGGCCGCGTCCCGCTCATCGCCGAGGTGAAGCCGACCAGCCCGACCACCGACGGCGAGCGAACCGACGATCCGGTCGAACTCGCCGAGGCGATGGTCGACGGCGGCGCAGCGGCGCTGTCGGTGCTGACCGAACCGGAGCACTTCGGCGGCGCACCGGAGACGCTCGAGGCCGTCAGAGAAGCCGTCGACGTGCCCGTCCTCCGGAAGGACTTCATCCTCCGAGAGGCGCAACTAGACGTCGTCGAGGCCGATGTCGCGTTGCTCATCGCACGGTTCGTCGACGACCTCGAAGAGCTGCTCGCCGCCGCGCGCGATCGCGGCTTTCAGGTCCTCGTCGAAGCGCACACCCCTGAAGAGGTCGAGGCCGCCATCGACGCCGGGGCGACCATCGTCGGTGTGAACAACCGCGATCTGGGGAGGCTCGACGTCGATCTCGGCACGTTCGAGCGCGTCGCCGACTCGATCCCGGCAACGGCCCGCGAGAGCGTCACCCTGATAGCCGAAAGCGGCATAACGTCACGAGACGACGCTTCGCGGATGCGAGCGGCCGGGGCCGACGGTCTCCTCGTCGGCTCGGCGATCATGGACGGCGACGTCCGCACGAACACGGAGCGACTCACCGATGTCTGAACGGAGCGACTCACCGATGTCTGAACGGAGCGACTCACCCATGTCAACTGACACCAAATTCGGCAATTACGGCGGCCAGTACGTCCCGGAGGCGCTGATGCCTGCCATTGATGAACTGACGGACGCGTATCGACGGTACGTCTTGGAGAACGAGGACGGCTTCATGGACGAGTTCCGCGATCGGATCCGGGATTTCGGCGGGCGACCGACGCCGCTGCAGCGCGCCGAACAGCTCTCGGCGCGGTACGGCGTTGACGTGTATCTGAAGCGCGAGGATCTGCTGCACGGCGGCGCGCACAAGCTCAACAACGCTCTCGGGCAGGTGCTGTTGGCGAAGTACATGGGCAAAGAGCGGATCATCGCCGAAACCGGCGCAGGCCAACACGGCACGGCGACGGCGATGGCGGCGGCGCACCTCGACATGCCGTGTGAGATCTACATGGGCCGTCGCGACATCAATCGCCAGCGGCCGAACGTGTTCCGGATGCGGATCAACGGGGCCGAGGTCACCCCCGTCGACGTCGGCCGCGGCACGCTGAAGGAGGCGATCAGCGAGACGATGCGCGACTGGGCGACGACCGTCGAAACGACACACTACGTCATCGGAAGCATCGTCGGGCCAGCGCCGTTTCCCGCGATGGTTCGAGACTTTCACTCGGTCATCTCCGAGGAGATCCGCGCGCAGTCGCTCGACAGGCTTGGTGGGCTGCCGGGTTCGGTCGTCGCCTGCGCGGGCGGCGGCTCGAACACGATGGGAGCGTTTGCCGAACTGCTCGACAACGAGGGCGTGACGCTGTACGCCGTCGAGGCGGGCGGCTCCTCGCTCACCGTCGACGAGGAGGCGGGCGTCGCGCCGCACTCGGCGTCGCTGTCGACCGGTGAGGAGGGCGTCCTCCACGGCGCGCGCACGAAACTGCTCCAGGACAGCCACGGGCAGATCATGGAATCACACAGCGTCTCCTCGGGGCTGGACTACTCGGGCGTCGGCCCGGAACTCTCTCACCTCGTCGACACGGGGCGTGTCAAGCCGGTCACTGTCGGCGACGACGACGCACTCGAGGCGTTCCACCGGCTCTCACAGGACGAGGGAATCATCCCCGCCCTAGAGACGGCCCACGCGTTCGGCTTCCTCGAAGCGGTTGCCGGACCGGACGGCGACGGTTCTGTCGAGTTCGACGAACCGATCGTCGTCAACGTCTCGGGCCGCGGCGACAAAGACCTTGAAGCGGCCATCGAGGAGACCGAAAAGCGGAACCTGGAGAACGCCCCACGGATGGAAGTGTTTGACCGGTGAGCCTCGACGACGCCTTCGACGAACCGGCGTTCGTGCCGTATCTCGCGGCCGGTGACCCGGACTTCGAGTCGTCCATCGAGTACGTCGAGGCGCTCGCCCGCGGCGGCGCGGACGTGATCGAACTCGGTCTCCCGTTCTCCGAGCCGATCGCCGAGGGGCCGACGATCCAGCGGGCGGTCGTCCGCGCGCTCGACGGCGGCATGACGCCCGAACGGTTCTTCGAGTTCGTCGAGGCGCTCGATGTCGACGTGCCGCTCGTCTGCATGACGTACTACAACCTGCTCTACCAGTACGGCGACGAACCGGTCCGTCCGTTCGTCGAGCGAGCCGCCGAAGTCGGGATTTCGGGGTTCGTCGTCCCCGACTTACCCGCCGAGGAGGCGGACCTCCTCCGCGAGGCCTGCGACGAGTTCGGCCTCGACCTGATCTTCATCGTCGCGCCGACGACGGCCGGCGAGCGTCTCGAACGGATCATGGACCGCGTGTCGGGCTACGTCTACGTGCAGGCGCGCCTCGGCGTCACCGGCGCGCGCACTTCGTTGTCGGACCACACCGCCGAGACGCTGGCGCGACTCGAGGATTACGACGTCCCGAAGGCGGTCGGGTTCGGTATCTCGACGGGCGAGCACGCCGCGGGCGTCGTCGAAGCGGGGGCGGACGGCGTCATCGTCGGCTCTGCGTTGGTCGATATCGTCGCCGACGGGCACGACAACGACGACCCCACGGCCGACGTCGCAGCCCGGCTCGAAGTGCTCGCCCGTGAATTGAAGGCGGGCGCACTCGAGGGTTCGCAACGTCGTTCGCGACCGGAACGGACTTGAGGAAACCTTTCACACTCATAGATATCATGACACCAGGGATCACAGCACGCCTACAGCGAATCGGGACAGACGGTCGGTACGTGGTCGTACCGATGGATCACGGGATCACGATCGGGGCCGTCAAGGGACTGAAGGACATCGAATCGACGATCGACGCCGTCACGCGGGGCGGCGCCGACTCGGTACTGACACAGAAGGGGGTCGCGCGCCGCGTCCACGGTAACAAAAACGGCGCGGGCTACATCGCCCATCTGAACGGATCGACCACCATCGGCCCCGATGCGAACGACAAACGACCCACCGGCTCGGTCAAGGCCGCACTGCGGGCCGGCGCCGACGCCGTCTCGTTCCACATCAACGTCGGCTCGAATCACGAGCGCAAACAGATCGAAGGGCTCGGCCGGCTGACCGATCAGGCCGCCAACTACGGGCTGCCCGTTCTCGCGATGGCGTACGCCAGAGGCCCCGACATCCAGGGCGACGATCCCGAGGCGCTCGGCCACGCGGTCAGGCTCGCTGAGGAACTCGGCGCGGATCTGATAAAGACGGGCTACAGCGGCGACGCCGAGAGCTTCGAACACGTCTGTGAATCGACGAGCCGCCCGGTGCTCATCGCCGGCGGCTCGCCCGACGGCGACCTCGAATCGCTCCGCGCGGTGCGGGGCGCGATGGACGCCGGTGGCGCAGGCGTCTCGATGGGACGAACGATCTTCCAGCACGACGATCCCGAGCGGATGGCTCGTGCCGTCGCCTTGGTCGTTCACGAGGACCTCGGTGCCGCCGAGGCGCTCGAACGTGCCGAACTGTAACGCCGCCAGCACATTCGATCGCGCCGACTGCAACCCGTTGGCGCCCGCTCTCGTTCTCGTGTCCGTGTCGATGATTGTTGATATGTTCACCCCCGGTTATATTTAGCTTGGCTACTGTGTGACTCACGAGGGTATCTCATGACAATGGATGACCAACTGAACCGACGAGATATGATGAAGGCGACCGGCGGGAGCGCGCTGACGGCAGCGCTCGCCGGCTGTTCGTCACTGATCGGCGGCGAAGACGGCAACGGAAACGGCGGCAACGGCGGTAACGGCGGCCAACAGCAGACCGACGAGGTTCCGGACGAGCCGATTCAGGCCGGCTTGCAGACGTTCCTCGAAGGTGCGCCCGCCGTGCTCGGCCTGCAGGCGCAGTACGGGGCCGAAACCGCAGTTCGACGGATCAACGAGGCCGGCGGCGTCGCCGGACGGGAGATAGAACTCGAAGTGGTCGAGGAGGCCGGTGCGGCGATCGAGAACTACACTCGGTTCGTCGACGAGGGCAAGGACGTCACGTTCGGGCCCATCTCGAGTGGGAGCCACGAGCAACTGCTCCCGGTCATCGAGGAGCAGGGCGTCGTCAACGTCTCGACGGACGGGACGGTTTCGACGCTGTATGAGGGCGAGGATCCGCAGTACTCCTTCCGAGCCCAGAACCACGACGTGATGGAGGCATCCGCCGCGGCGCGAGCCGCGGTCGCGGACCTCGGCGCGGAGAACATCGACACGTACGCGAACATCAACCCTGACTACGCGTTCGGGTACGACGAGCGCGAGATCTTCAACGCGGCGATCGAGAACCTGACCGGCGCCGAGGAGGTTTACAGCGGGAACCCGGCGCTCGGCGCGAGCGACATGTCCTCGCACGTGACCGCGGTCGCGAACGAGTCGCCGGACGTGCTCTTTACGAGCTGTTGGGGCGGCGACGCCACGCTGTTGCTCGATCAGGGGCAATCGCAGGGGCTCTTCGACGAGGTCGGCGTCAGCGTCGGGACCGTCTGGTACGGCTCGGTCAACGATCTCGGCGAGGACGACATTCAGGGGAACCTCTGGGGCGGCTCCCGGAACTACTACTGGGGCTCGCCGTCGATGGAGCAGTGGCCGCCGGGACAAGAGCTCTACGACGAAGCGCAGGACGAATACGGCGTCGTCCCGACTGCGCACTTCATGAGCGGCTACGCGGCCGTCGCGTCGTGGGCGACCGCGACCGAGAAGGCCGCCCAACTCGTCGGCGGCTATCCGAGCCAAGAGCAGATCGCCGCGACGCTCGAAAACCACGGCTTCTACACGCCCGCCGGCTATCACACGGTTGCGCCGAACCACCAGACCTACTCGACGGCGCACTTCGGTCGCATCGAGTGGGATGACGATCGCGGGCACGCCGTGCTCGAAGACCTCGAGGCGATTCCGCCGAGCCACGTCTCGCCACCGCAGGGCCAGGTGTCGCTGGACTGGGTCAACAACTGGTAACCTTCCTTTCCACGTATTTGCATGACTGTAAGCGTACAACGGAAAACGACAGTAACCCCGGGACGTGACGGGTATGCTTGAATCCGCGCTCTTCGCCTCGCCCGGCCTGCTCGTCGAGCAGACACTCAACGGGCTCTTTTTCGGGTTCATCCTGTTTATGATCGCGACCGGGCTGACGATCATCTTCGGCGTCCTCGGGATCTTGAACCTCGCGCACGGCGAGTTCTACGCGCTCGGCGCGTTCCTCGTGTTCAGCATTGCCGGGTTTCTCGTCGGCGTCGTCGGGGAACCGACCGGGGTGACTTCCGGATTGATCTTCGCCGCCGTGGTGATCCTCGCATTGCTCGTCTCGGCGGCCGTGCTGTTACCGGTGAGCGCGATCATCGAGACCGTGCTCATTAGACCGATCTACGACCGAAAGGAGGTGTATCAGCTCCTCTTGACCTACGCGCTCCTCCTGATGCTCGTCGACGTGATGTTGTTCATCTGGGGCGGCACCCCGCGACGGCTGGAGGGTGTCTTCGGGACGGTCAATCAGGTACCGACGACCGAACTCGTCGGGTTCAGCTATCCGAGCTACAACATCTTCGCCATTCTGGTCGGCCTCGGCGTGTTCGGATTCCTGATCTGGTTTTTCGAGCGGACGAAGACCGGCCGCATCGTGCGTGCGACCGCGATCAACCGCGAGGCGGCGACGGCGATGGGCGTCAGCCCTGATCGCGTGTTCACGCTCGTCTTCGCGATGGGCGGGTTCTTCGCCGGCTTTGCGGGTGCGATCCACGGTGCCGGACCCATCTCAGCGGGTGTCGAGATGGGGACGAACCCGCTCGTGCTCTCGTTCGTCGTCATCGTCGTCGGCGGTCTCGGATCGATCAAGGGTGCGTTCGTTGCCGCACTCCTCATCGGCGTCGCGAGCCGATGGGCGATATTGCTGTATCCGCCGGCCGAACTGGCCGCGCCGTTCGCTATCATGGTCGCTGTACTACTGCTGAGACCGGAGGGTCTCTACGGAACCTGGGGTGAGATCGAATGAGCACCGACGACACCGACGCGGACGGGCCGCGTCGCTTCCGCCTGATAAAGGGCGTCAAACTGACGCCGAAGCAGCTGCTGTACGCCTTCTTGGGCCTCTTCGCGCTGTTTCTCGTCCCCGAACTCCAGGGGTTCCAATCGCAGCTCCGCGTCAGAACCGTCTACGTCGGCCTCTGTTGGGGGCTGGCGGCGCTCGGGCTGAACCTGCTGTTGCGTCACACCGAACTCGTCTCCTTCGGTCACGCCGCCTTCTTCGGCGGCGGTGCCTACGGTGCGGCCATCGCCGCGCGATACGGCGGCATCGAGGAGGCACTCCTCCTCGTGCTGGCGGGAATCATCCTCGCGACGTCGCTCGCCGTCCTCATCGGCTGGCTCGTCGCCGGCTACCTGGACATCTACTTCTCGCTTTTGACGCTCGCGTTCAACCAACTCCTGTTCGCGATCGTGATGGGCAGTCCGGAGCTACTCGGCTCCGACGACGGGCTCGGGGTTCGTCCCGAGAGCGACTTGCTGCGGCCGACGATCTTCGGCATGGAGTGGGGATCGACCCAGTACGAGGTGTTGATCTACTACCTCGCCATGGTCGTCCTCGTCGTCATGTTGGTCGTGACCTGGCGGATCATCAACTCGCCGTTCGGCCGCGCGCTCGACGCGATCGGACAGGACCGGACGCGAGCGCGATTCATCGGCGTGCCTGTCAAGCGATACGTCTGGTTGACGTTCATCATCTCCGCCGTCTACGGCGGACTCGCGGGCGGCCTCTACGCGCTCAGCATGCTACACATCCGCCCGACGAGCTCGCTGTTCGTGCTCCGCTCGGGCGAAATCCTGTTCATGGCGATCCTCGGCGGCTTCCAGACCCTGTTGGGTCCGATCGTCGGCGGTATCGTCCTGACGTACATGCTCACCGAACTCCGCTTCGCAACGGAGTACTGGGAGTTCGCGACCGGGTTCGTGCTGTTTCTCGTCGTCTTCTTGCTCCCGAACGGCGTCATCGGTTCGCTGCCGGCCATCGCCGGTGGGATCAAAGACCGCGCGCGGAACCCCGGGATGCTCTCGGGTGACGCGAGCTTCCTGGGCGGACTCCTCGCGTCGAAACTACGCGACGCCGCCGAAACGACCAAAATCCTCCTGTTCGGGGTGAAGTGAGATGCTCGAAGCACGCAATCTGGTAAAGGAGTTCGGCAAACTCCGCGCGACGGACGACGTATCGATACGGTTCGGCGAGGAGGAGGGCGAGATGGTGTTCATCGTCGGCCCGAACGGGGCCGGCAAAACCACGCTCATCAACCTCCTCACCGGACTCTTAGAGCCCGACGAGGGATCGGTGATCATGCACGAGGCGGACGGGACCGCCGAGCGCGACATCACCGGCATGCGCCCCGATCGACGCGTCAAGGAGGGGCTCGTCAGGAGCTTCCAGATCGTCCACCTCTTTGAGGAGATGACGGTTCGGGAGAACATCCGGACGGCCTCGCTGTCGAATCACGGCAAGTTCACTGAGGTGCGAAGCCTCGACAACGAACACGAGGTGGTCGAATCGGACGTCGACGACCTCCTCGAGCAGTTCCGCCTAGAGGACGTCGCCGACGAGGTCGCGGAGACGTTGCCGCACGGCGACCGAAAGCTCCTCGACGTCGCGATCTCCTTCGCGCTCGAGCCGAACTACCTGCTCCTCGACGAGCCGACCTCCGGCGTCGGCTCCGAGGAGAAGGAGTACGTCATCGAGACAGTCGTCGAGGCGAGCAAAGAGCAGAACGTCTCGACGGTCACGATCGAACACGACATGGACATCGTCAGAAACTACGCCGATCGGATGGTCGCCCTCGTCGAGGGGAGCGTCTTCAGGGAGGGCCCGCCGACGCTTCTCGACACCGACGCCGAACTTCGGCGCACCCTCCTGGGGGTGACCGAAGATGAGTGACGCCCTCCTCGAACTGGAGAACAACTACGCGATGGTCGAGGGCTTCGAGGTCACGCACGGCCTCGATCTCACGGTCAACGAGGGCGAAGCGGTCGGTCTCGTCGGCCGAAACGGCGCGGGCAAGACCTCGACGTTCCGCGCGGTGATGGGACTGACGCCGCTCGCCGACGGCTCGATCCGCTACAGTGGTGAGGAGCTCACCAAGCTCCGACCGGAAGTCATCCCGACTCGCGGGATCGGCTACCAACCGGAGGGCCGCGATCTGTTCACCGGGATGACCGTCGAGGAGAACTTCCGGCTCCCGATCTGGTCTTCCGGAAAGGCACGCGGTATCGACGACGAGGATGCGATGGTCGAGACGATCTTCGACATCTTCGACGAGCTCGATCACCGACGCGACGCGGAGGTGCAGAACCTGAGCGGCGGGCAGGCCAAGATGTGCGCGATCGGCCGTGCAATGGCGCTCGACCCTGACCTGTTGATCCTCGACGAGCCGCTCGAGGGGCTCGCCCCGATCGTCGTCGAGAACCTCAAATCCTACATTCACGAGATCATCGACCGCGGCATCTCCGTGCTCGTCGCCGAGTCTAACGCGAGCCACGTCCCCGAGATCGTCGACCGGATGTACGTCATCGAACGCGGCGAGATCGTCGACAGCGGCGATCCAGACGTGCTGTTGGAAGACGAGCAGATTCAGGAGATGATGCAGGGCGGCGGGTAATCGAACGGCCTCGCTCGCACCACCCACTGCTCGACTCGAACTGCCGATTCTTATTTGCCGCTCGACCACGGAGAGTGGGGTGTGCAGGAGTACGAGCGCAAACAGCTGCTCGAACGCATCGGTCGGGAGGGGTCGACGCTCGGCGTCGACATCCCCGAACGGATCGAGATCCAGGGCGAAGAGATCGACCTCCGCGAGTTCGTCTTCGAGATCAAACGCCGCGAGACGGTGCCGGCGGGCGAGCGCGACCGCGTCGAGCGGGCGAAACGCAACCTGCGGCGCGAACGGCTCGAACGAAAGGCGCGCATCGAGGACGGGGAGATCAGCTTCGAGACGGGCGAGCAGGTCGCCAACGCGATCGTCGGGATCGACCGGGCGCTCGAAGCGCTCGAGAGTCTGGGCTCCGGGAGCGTCGAGGCGGAGGCGAAACGCCAGGAGGCCGCGGACACGAAACGCTGGATGGACTTCCTGAAACAGGCGTTGGGTCGCGACGACGGCGGCCCGCGGGTTCGGGGCCGATGAACCGAGCGGTTGCGGGAGCGGGTTCGTGAGCAAAAACGCCGCGGTCGCCGCGCTGTTGGAGGAGATGGCGGATCACCTCGAGGCGCGCGATGTCGAGTACAAACCGAACGTCTACCGTCGCGCGGCCGACAGCATCCTGGGCCACACCGTCGCCGTCGAACGGTTGTACGAGGAGGGCGGCGAGGACGCCCTCGACGAGATCGAGGACGTCGGCGACGCCATCGCCGCCAAGACCGCGGAGTTCCTCGAAACTGGCACGATCGGGGAGCTGGAGGAACTCCGCGAGGGGCTGCCCGTCGACATGGCCGCGCTGACGGCCGTCGAGGGCGTCGGTCCGAAGACCGTCGGCGCGCTGTACGAGGCGCTGGGGATCGAAACGCTCGACGACCTCGAAGCGGCCGCGGAGGCCGGTGAAATACGAGAGGTGACGGGGTTCGGCGCGAAGACAGAGGCGAACATCTTGGAGAACATCCCGTTCGCCCGCGAGGCGCGAGAGCGGAGCCTGCTCGGCGACGCCCGACCCGTCGCCGACCGGATTGTCGCCTTCTTCGCGGGCCACGAGGCCGCCGAGACGGTCGAGACGGCGGGA
The DNA here is from genome assembly GCF_005239135.1 of Natronomonas salsuginis. Taxonomy (NCBI): domain Archaea; kingdom Methanobacteriati; phylum Methanobacteriota; class Halobacteria; order Halobacteriales; family Natronomonadaceae; genus Natronomonas; species Natronomonas salsuginis. Next base: position 7,061 of record NZ_QKNX01000010.1, on the reverse strand, counting down.
TCGATCCGGCGGTGGCGGCCAACGATCGGCGACGTCGACGTGTTGGTCGCGAGCGACGACGGCGACGCGATCATCGGAGCGTTCGAGGCGTGGGAGGGGACCGATTCGGTGATCGAGGCCGGGACGAACAAGGCCTCGGTCCGATCCGAGGGTCAGCGTGTCGACCTGCGCGTCGTGGTTCCCGAGGAGTTCGGGGCGGCCCTGCAGTACTTCACGGGGAGCAAAGATCACAACGTCGCGCTCCGAAACCGCGCGATCGGGATGGATCTCAAGGTCAACGAGTACGGCGTCTTCGACGTCTCCGCGGTCGACGACCCCGAGGCGAGCCAGCGCGTCGGGACTCGGGTCGCCGGCGAGACGGAAGCCGGCGTCTACGACGCGCTCGGACTCCCACTCATCCCGCCCGAGCTGCGCGAGAACCGCGATGAGATCAGGCGGGCCGCTGAGGGGACGCTCCCGACCCTCGTCGAATGTGGCGACGTGCTCGGCGACCTCCACGTCCACACGACCGCCTCGGACGGCACGGCGACGATCGTCGAGATGGCCGAGGCGGCGGCCGACTACGGCCACGAGTACCTCGGAATCGCCGACCACGCGACGGGACCGGGGATGGTCGGCGGCGTCGGCCTCGACGACGAGGAACTGCTCGCGCACGCCGACGCCGTGCGCGAGGCGAACGACGATGCGTCGATCGAACTGTTCGCGGGCGTCGAGGCGAACATCGGCACTGAGGGCTCGATCAGCGTCGGCGACGACGCCCTCGAATCGCTCGATTGCGTGGTCGCCTCGCCGCACAGCGCCCTCGACGGCGACGGGACCGACCGACTCGTGACCGCGATCGAACACCCCGCGGTCGACGTCATCGGCCACCCGACCGGCCGGCTGTTGAACCAACGGCCCGGTCACGACATCGACATCGAGCGGGTCGCCGCGGCCGCCGCCGACCACGACACGGTGCTCGAAATCAACGCCGATCCGCGACGACTGGACCTCCGATCGAGCTACGCCAAGGTCGCGATCGAGGCCGGCGCGACGATCAGTATAAACACGGACGCCCACGGCGTCGAGACCCTCGATTACATGCGATTCGGCGTCCACACTGCCCGCCGCGGCTGGGTCGAACCCGACGACGTGCTCAACTGTTTGGACGCAGCTGGCGTGCGAGCGTTTCTGGATCGATGACCGACGCCCCGGGTGGCGATCGCGGCGTCATCGCCCCGGACACCGACCGACTCCTGCTCGACGTTATGCTCGGCAAACTCGCCGTCTACTTCCGGGTCTGCGGGTATGATGCGGCCTACGCGTTGGATCGAGGAATCGAGGACGACGATCGCCTCGCGACGCTCGCCGAGGGAGAGAGTCGCCGCCTGCTGACGCGAGACGTCGAGTTGGCTGCGAGCGTCGACGGGGCCGTTCTGGTCACCGCGCTCGAACTCAACGACCAACTGGCCGAACTCCGCGAAGCGGGCTTCGCCCTCGCAATCGCCGACCTGCCGACGCACTGCGGGCGCTGTAACGGCATCCTCGATCCCGTTCCATCCGAATCGGAGACCCCCGAGTACGCCCCTGACCCCGCAAGTACCGACTGCTGGCGCTGTCGCTCGTGCGGACAGGTCTTCTGGAAGGGTAGCCACTACGATCGGATCGACGAGATGCTCGGCTAGCGGTCGGTTCGAGGACGGCGATCAGCTGGTGTTCGGCGACCACTCGTCGCAGGCGTCCATGTCGTCCATCGCCTCGCTGTGGAGCCCGCAGTACGGCACCAGCCCGTCGTCGGTGCGGACGTAGCGGAAGTACGCGCAGTTGCCGCAGTAGGTGTCGCTGATCGGGGTCGATGGGCCGTCGTCGAGGAACTCCGCGTCGTCGGAGAACCCAGGTTCGCGTATCGTTGGCTCGTGGTCGGTTCCGCCGTCGGTGGGGTCGACGCTCGCCCCGCCTGAACGCGTGCGCGTTCCCCCGTCCGGCCGGTTGGTCTGCGTTTCGACCTCCCCGTCGGGCGTCGCGCCCAACATGCCGATGCCCCCGAGTCGGCCGCGCAACTCGTCGTTCGACACCTCGACCACCCGCGTTTCCCCCTCCTTCGTGATCTCGAGGGAGATCGTTCCGCCCGGGTCGTTGCGGGCTTTGAAGTTGGCGACGGCAGTAAACAGACACCAGCTCGTCACGATCGTGCCGACGAAGTAGCTCACCGAGACGACGAGCGTCATCGTCGTGTCTCCGGAGCCGCCGACCCAATCGACCGGGTAGAAGCGAACGAACAGCCCGACGCCGACGAGGCTGAAAAGCGCGCCGACGGCCGCCGCAGCCTGGAGCCGTCTGGAGGCTCTGGGCAGCGCGACCATCGTCCCGAGAAGCACTGCCGGGAATCCGATTCCGCCCAACACGCCGGCGAGCTCTCGTGCTTCGAACTGCCCGAGCCCGAGCGTCGCGCCAAGCTCGGTCGAGACGACGAGGAGTCCGGTCGTAACGAGAATCGCCCCGACCCCGAACAGCGCGACACCGGCGTACAGCCGCTGGAGGCCGCCCCCGCCTCCTCCCCTGTAGACCTCGGTGAGGCTAGCCATAGGGGCCGTTCTCGTTCGACCCACAAAACACTATGTCAGACGAGCGCAAGACGACGCGAAACGCGTCTCTCGATTCACACGTCTCGAATCCGCTGTTCGGCCGACGCGAGCGCCTCGTCGGCGTCGAACGATTCGACGATCGAATCCAGCGTCTCCCGGTCCGCATCGGCCAGGTCCGCCGCGTGTTCGGTCATGTTCGGGACGGCACGAATCAGGTTATCGACGATCGGGACCGTCGCCGCCCGCGCCGACCGCGACATGGGGTTGAGATCGATCACGAGCTCGGTTTTCCCCATCGCCCCGAGCGCCTCGGCTCGGTCGCCGTCCTCCAGCGGTACCAACACCACGTCCGCCGCGCCGATCCCGTCGGCGTCGACCTTCGCCCGCTCGTGATCCAGCCCGGGAATTCGCCCGTCGGCGGTCAGTCCCTTGACTGCCTCGGCCCCGTGGTCGCGCAGGTGTTCGGCGATCCGCTCGATCCGCCCGTCGGTCCGGTTGAACAGGTTCACCTCGATGTCCGACCCGGTCGTCTCGGCCAGTTCGACGATCTCGCCGGGAGCGAGCGCGGCGACGTTGCCGTTGACCGACAACACGGTATGCTCGGCGCGAAGCAAGTGCGCGGCGGCGGCGCGCTCGGCCTCGGCCGCGCTCGGAATGGTCTCCTCGCCGAGCAGATAGTCGAACGCCTCGCCGCGGCCCTGTGCGATGAGCCCCTGTCTGGACGTGAGACCGCGATCGACGCCGGCTTCGATGCGGTGTCGCGTCAACAGCGACTCGTATCTGGGGTGTGATTCCGGGATCTCCGGACCGGTCATACCGCCCGGTCGGATGGCGGCGGATAAAAGCGTCCCGTTCGCGCGAGCGCGACCGCCCTCGGGTTTATTGGCCCAACGCGAGAACGCCCAGTGTGTCTTCCTCCCACGATCCCCCCGTCAGCCGACTCGCGAGCGATGTTCGTACCGGCCGTCGATCGTCGGCCGACCTCGTCGAGGCCGCGCTGGATCGCATCGACGCCACGGCAGATCTGAACGCGTTTATCGCGGTCATCGCCGACGACGCGCGCGAGCGCGCCGCCGAGATCGACGCTGACGTCTCGGACGGGCGCGATCCTGGGCCGCTCGCCGGGGTCCCCGTCGCGATCAAGGACCTCCGGACTCGAAAGGAGGGCGTCCCGAACACGCTGGGGTTGAAACCGCTCGCAGACAACGTCGCGAGCGACGACTCGATCGCCGTCGAACGGTTGGAGGCCGCGGGCGCGGTCGTCGTCGGGACGACGAGCACCCCCGCGCTGGCGCACACGATCAAGACCGAGAACCGCCTCGTCGGCGCGACGCCGACACCGTTCGACACCGAGCGCTCCGCCGGGGGTTCCTCGGGCGGTTCCGCGGCGGCGCTCGCGGCGGGTGCGATCCGCCTGGCGACCGGATCGGACGTCGGCGGGTCGCTCCGCGTGCCGGCCTCCTGCTGTAACGTCGTCGGGTTCAAACCGACGCTCGGCGTCGTTCCCGAGTACACGTCGATGGACGGCTTTTGCGCGCAGACGCCCGCCTTCGTCGGCGGGCCGATGGCCCGAACCGTCGACGACGTCGCGCTCACGCTCGACGTGCTGTCGGGCCGCGACGACCGAGATCCGCTGTCGGTGCCTCTCGGTGGCGTCACGTACGCCGACGCGACGGACCGGCCGACAGACGACCTCTCGATCGCTTACAGCCCGAACCTCGACCTTCAGCCCGTCGATCCCGTCGTCCGTGAGACGGTCGGCGACGCGGTCGACGACCTCGCCGCGGCCGGCGTGACCGTCGAGTCCGTCGACGTGGATCTGCCCCCGTACGAGGCGCTCTCGATGGCGTACGTCCGGCAGGTCGGCGCGTTTTTCGGCGCCCTCGCCGCACAGGTCGAGTCGGCGCACGGGATCGACCTCGAGACGGCTGACGTCGAGAACACGCTCCAGTCGACGATCGCGCTCGCCGACGGCGTCGAGACGCTCGAAGAGCGCCTGGCGAACGTCCCGCGAACCGACGCCTATCGGGCGATCGAGGCGTCGTTCGATGGTCACGACGCCCTCGTGACGCCGACGCTCACCGTTCCGCCGTACGGCAAATCACTGGACGACGGCTATCCGACGGAGATCGACGGTCAGTCGGTGCTCGGCGTCCCCACCGACGCGATGCTCACCTGGGTGTTCAACCTGACCGGCCACCCCGCCGCCTCGGTCCCCGCTGGCTTCACGGACGACGGTCTCCCAGTCGGCTTGCAGGTCGTCGGCCGCCGGTTCGCCGAGGCGGACGTGCTGGCCGTCGCGGCGGCGCTCGAACGGGCGCGGCCGTGGGCGGACGCATACCCCGACTATTTCTGATAGGACCGACTGGACTTCGAGGCGCTGAAGGCCAGTGTAACTGCGAGTATCTCAGGTTATACTCACGTACCCCGAGTCGTGATCGAGCGCTAAATTAGCCGCGATTTCGGCGTTTCTGATCGCGTACTGGGCGGTCTGATGGAGGCTGACGATAATTTGTCGTACGCGGAGCAACTCCGCGTTGTCTACCTCGGGGATCGCTTCCAGTAGTGTCCGTTCCGCTGTCTCGACCTCGTTGTACAGCGTCAAACACTCCCGATAGAGGTCGTACTTCCGTTTGATGACCGTGTCGATGGCGAGCGAACTCAGTTCGCTGACCTGCGTGCTGAACGTGGAGATGTTTCGGATCGTCGGTTGGTCGACGGCGAGCGGTTTCCCGTCGGCCTCCACGACGCTGGTCGCGATGTCCTCAGCATTGTCCGCGGTGAGTTCGAGGTTCTTGGCGACCGACCGGTACCCAATGAGGGGACGCCCACTGTCGAGACCGATCGCTCGTATCTGTCTCGGGTTCTGGTAGGAGGTGAAGATCAATCGTAGAATAAGGACGAAGATCTTGTTCGCCTGCCGCTCGCGGTTCATCGCCCGTTTAGCCAACTCGGTGTTGCCGTGTAAGAGGGCCTTGACCGCCTCTTTGCGCATCGTCGAGCCCGTGTTCTCGAGGCGCCTGATCATGTTGGTTATATCGAAATCTTCCGAGTCGACAGAGCACCGTACCGAAACGGTTCGTGGCGTCTCCTCGATCACACCGAGTCCCATCAGTTGTGTTTCGGCTCCGTAGATCGCTGCCGTCTGCTCGTTCGTCAGGTCGTCATCGCTTTCGACTGTGATCACCTGCCGACCCAGTACGTACTGGCCGATGATGACTCGTTCGAGTGATTGTCGGTCGAGATCTTGTGCGTGAACGACCGCTTTGGTTCCGGTCGCCTGCTGTAATTCCGGGGTAACGGTGAGGACACCACGGTCGCTTGGCTCGATAACGAGATTGTCGCCCTTGTTAACATGGTGTTGTTTCGCCCACGTTGCTGGTAACGTCATCGCGAGCGTGGAGCGACCTAACTTCTGAACTTTCCTATTGTCCATGTATCTTCAAACAAATGGTGTTACTTTACTCTTACTTCATTAATAATACCGGTATGTGATATTTTGAACCTCTTAAATAAACATATGCATTAGGTAGGTATTTGTTCTCGAAGGCGATACGGTACGCAATGACCGATACACCGCTCGTTATCGGGATTTGCGGGAGCCTTCGTGATCAGAGTACTACCCGAACGGCAATCTCCCACGTGTTGGACGCCGCCACCGATTCTGGTGCCGACACAAATTGTCTCGACCTCAGAGACTGGGATCTCCCGCTTTTCGATCCCGACGACAGAACCCGCGGCGACGCATCCGAATTGAGTCGAACCGCCCGAGCGGCGGATTCGATCGTACTGGGAACGCCCGTTTATCATGGGATGATTTCGTCGACATTGAAGAACGCGCTCGATTACCTCGGAAAAGAGGAGTTCGCCGGTAAAACCGTTGGGCTAGTGGTAACTGCCGGCGGTGGATCGTACGGACCGACGTTGGAGCATTTGCGTACCGGTGTTCGATCGGTTCATGGATGGACGCTCCCTCACGAAATCGGTATTCGTAACGCGTCGAACGCGTTTGACGAGAGGCGTATCGTCGATCCGGGATTAGAAGAGCGGATTCAGAAATTGGGTCGCATGACCGTCACGTACGCCGGTGTCGGGTCACCACCGAAGTGATCGATATTTAGCAATGGAACTCGAATTTGCGGTTAAATCGCAATCTATCCGAGTGAGTACCTTACAGATCACTTCTGTAGCGGGGCCGTCCGCCTACTGCGGTTCTTCGACGACGTTACTGAGAGTACCGATCCTCTCAACATCGATTTCGACCGGGTGTGTGCAATTGGATATCTTGGAACGTTTCGACGCCCTCCGGCGTCCTCACTGCGATGATGTCGCTCGGTTACAACTCGTCGCGCGAGGCGATATGGATAAAGAGCTGTGTTGAATCGCCATACAGCGGTGGAACTCACTGTTTCACGGCTCGCTTGATGTTATAGACCACACACATCAGCGCGATTTCTCGGAACTCACGGAACCAAGTACGCGCTCGCACGGCGAAGC
>NZ_QKNX01000009.1 GCF_005239135.1 Natronomonas salsuginis | reverse complement strand
CTTTGGGAAATCGGGACAATCTCGCTAGTGAAGCGGGAGATTTGCGTCATGGACATTCGCAGTCTCCAGCTTCAACTTCTTTGATTTAGCGACCCATCCCGACGCCGCCTAGCGATTCAACACAGCCGGATAAAGATGTTTCAGTGCTTCACAAGGCCGGTTCGTTAGAAAATCTGCTTGCCGAAGGTGTGTTCAAACCCAACAACCAGATCTCTAGTCAAACTGATTATTATGACACTCTTGTTCTGTAATATCGAAGCTAGTCGTCTCCAGCGATCGGTACGGTAGTATCGGTGTAATCCTCAAACTTCTCCATTACTTCATCCACAGGAGTTACATCTGCATACTTCATGCTCATATCGAACAGGGACAGTTCGTGTGAAATACACGACCGATCGCCGACGCACTCTGGTGGCACTATCGTCCGGAAGTTACTGGACTGTGCGTCTACAACAGTTCCTCGTACACACCCACTTGTCGTCATTCCGGTTACGATGAGTGTGTCAATGCCGTAGTAGTGAAGCATATTAGCCATATGCATGTCAAAAAACGAACTTGCACGAGGCTTTTGAAGCACAACTTCGTCCTCTTCAGGCTCAAGTTCCGGTGCTATTTTGTCGATTTTTTCGTCCCACTTTGCTTGCTCTTCTGGCGACCGATCGTTTTCACCGCTCGAAGTCTTTGTCGTTCCATGATAATCATCGGGAAACACGTCTGGCCCTGATGGGGTTACGTAGAAGACAGGAACACCTGTTTCACGTGCCTTATTAAGCAACTTCTCGTTCGCCTCGACACATGGATCACCGACCTCTGGACGCTCTTCAGTGAACGCGAGAGTCATGTCAACGACGAGGACTGCAGGAGTGTCTCCCCATCCGATTTTTCTAGATTGCCCGTTCGTTTTGAAGTATTCGAGGTCTGAATCTGGGATAATATCTGGGACGTAGTTCTCTTCTTTTAGTTCTTTTATGCTTTTACCCATACACGACCCATGGCTGACTTATTTAAAAATCTTTACCTAATTAACACTTAGGTACTATAATATTTAAACGCCGTGGATAAAAATATGTGTTATTCATATTCTGACGGTGAAAATAATCGATTTAAAACATTCAATCTCATCGATCATCGACTAACTCGCCGTCGGATCCCCGGGAGAACTGTCAACCGGAGATATCCAATGCAGAGCTAACTGAAGGTTTAGGAGGGACACAAATCCGATCTGTTTGGTTCGCGGTTCCTCCGCGTGAACGCAGAAAAAGAAGTCAACTAGTACGTTTCGAAGAAGTCTTTGAGCTCTTCTGGATCTGACGTTTTTGTCAGTCCTAATGCTAGCAGAATACGTGCTTTCTGAGGACGCAGCGTATCACCACCGATTCCATACCCCCCCGGTAGGTCCTGGCCTTTTGGTTCAATACAGCCGTAGCTGCCACGAGTACACATAACAATCGGTATCTCTTTTTTTGCAGCTCGTTCGAGTGCTTCCGACTGTGATGGTCCTTCGGGTCGCGATGCGGCACCCCCCGTCATGAATCCTGCGACAACGATTCCCGCTGCATCGTCAGCAATAGCATCAACGACTGTATTATCTTCACCTAATGCTGAATACACGATGTGGATGTCCGTAAGCGGAAACTCTTCTAGGGGAGTCTCGCTGAGACTGAACACTGTGTCAGTACCGCTTTTTCGAGCAGTCGACCGATAGAACCTGATCGGCTGATTCGGACTTGCTATACCAACTTTTCCAAAGTTAGATGATTCCCATGCATCTGGACGGTTGCTCGCTAGTTTGGAGACATCACGTGAATGATGTATTTCATCATTAGCAACGAGTAACGCGCCCCGCCCGACCGATTCAGGCGAAGCTGCGGTTCGAACTGCGTCAAAAAGATTTTTAAAGCCATCGTGGCCGACTTTGCCGATGCCCCGCTGGGCAGCTGTAACAACAACTGGCAGGTCCGTATCGAGTGCTAAATTCAGAAAGTATGCTGTTTCTTCTGATGTATTGGAGCCATGAGTAATGACGAATCCGTCTGGCGGATCATCGCTCTCTGCATGCAGCATAATCTCTTCGTAGACATCGTACCAGACGTCTGGGATTAAGTGTGAACTCCCTAACCGTGAGATACCTGTCGAGGTTATGTTTGCTACCTCCTCGAGCTTTGGAAGCTCTTCTATCAGATCATCCGCAGTAAGGAAATTTTCAGGACTATCATACTCTCCACCAACGTTTGCAATCGTTCCTCCGGTTGCAACGATATGGACGTGCGGCTTTTTGTGGGCATCACTCGATTCAGTCATTGTTCATTTTCTAAATTATTACTGGAATTTAATAGATATTCAAATACTAATCTGGCGTTTGAGATGCATACCATACTCAGATAACTCGTCGTGAATGTAATATATAAATATTCGGTGGCAACAAGTTATAGTATTTGTAGTCTATATACTCTTAATTCGAGATCACGCGACACTTGTTGTACTAATCTCGCTCATTTCGACACATTATGTCAGAGGGGCTTCTCGGACCGTTCGTCCGGTGAGTTTCAGCTTGAGAAAGGATTACTGGCGACGGAGACGATCCCGCCGCAAGAGAACGACGGGGTCATCGTCTCGAGCTGTCCACTATACTTATGTTTATTTTTCGATGAAGTTTACGTCGGTAAGAATCCCAATTGGTCATCGGCCTGTAATACTTCACTGAACGCTATCTCTAGATTCCATCCGAGTAAATGCGTCAGTTATCCATATTTCTTGTCTATACCAAAACAAGACTAGAACCAACCGACCCACACCATATGCAATGACTGCGACATACAACGCTATTATCCCATAACCTAGTACGATTCCACCGACATAGGTGATCCCAAGCAACATCCCAAAATTACCGACAAGTTCAGCGAGAAATGGTTTCATTGTCTCCCCTGCACCCTGAAGCACACCAGCGAATATGCGTGCAAGCCCACCCGCTGGGGCTGAAATTGCAAATGCCTGCACAAACGTGGAACTGAGCGCTCTTGTTGTCTCATCATTGCCGAATAGTGATGCTAAGGTTTCGCTGCCAAGATACATTAGTATCGCTAACATCGAGATAAGCGTAACGCCAAGCAGTGCAAGTGCACGAATTCTAAATCGGAGATTCGCACTTGAACTCGTACTGCTAGCCTTCTGCCCGAGATCTTGTCCAGAAACAATACTAGCGACGACGTTTGCGCTTCTGGCTATCGGACCGGTTGCTTGCTGGAAGACACGTCGTCCGACAGTATAGGCTGCAAATGCCTCAACACTGAATGCAACAACAATCGCATTCAGCGGAAATTCGGCTCCTGTCCTAGATAACCCTTGGACCGTTCGTGGTGTGCTGATTCTGATTAGTTGTTTCGTGATTCGCAGATCACTTGGACGAACAAGTTTGACATCGGTAAGACGACTTGAAAACACGACAAGAACTGCTAACCCAGCAAGAACGTTTGCGACTCCTGTCGCGATAGCGACTCCTACAACTTCGAGTCGTGGAAGTATTCCTATTCCTAATCCTAATCCGACAGTTCCAACTATATTGATGAGATTTGATCCACCACGGATGAACATTGGTGTGAGTGTGTCACCAGTGCCTTGCAGGGTCTTTTCACCAACAAGTGTGAGGTGCCGAAATGGAGCGGTTCCAAGTACAATTGCCAAATATGGCGCTCCGAGCGCAACGACCTCTGGTGGAGCACTATATAGTCGCATAAATACCTCACTAGCGAAAACAGCTGCAACGGCGATCGGGATCCCGATGAGGAATCCTATAACCAGAGCTTGTGAGATAGCTTCGTCTCGGTTTGCGAACGCTTTATTCGCCGTATCTTGACTTGCTAGTGCAAGTCCTCCCGTCCCGATCCCGATCCCAATAAATAATGCAATCTGGGTGTACAGGTTTGCTAATCCAACCGCGGCAATAGCGGATGAAGAAAACAGTGCTACAACTATTAGATCTGTTGTTCGCATCCCAGTTCTTATAGCAGTTTGGACTGAGATAGGCCAACCAAGTGATACGAAACGTTTCCACTGTTTTAACAATTTGCTTAGCCTTTGCTCGTTGCTACTTTCAATATCGTCAGAAGTTACCATTTATTTCATTCATTTAATTTTTGATATATACTGGACGTTAATATCAATCGAGATGACAAAACGTTTCGTGATCATCGGCTACCGCTGACGAAGAGGGGGCTTTTTTTTCACAGGGCGACTGAAACACTTCTGCTATCGTGTTATAGGCGCTATCGGTCTCCCCCTCAATCAGGTGCGTGAGACTTTCGGTTAGGATTTTTTGCGCAGCAGAATCTGATAATGTTTCTTCGAAATCATATTTATCCCGAACTAACTCCATCATGTTCGCTTTATTTTTCTCAATACCTTGTTGGTCTGCCATCGAAGCTATCTTTTTATATGTTAGTTTACTAGAACGAAGATCTAACTTATAATCGAAGATCGCTCTCCATTCGTTCTGTTCGAACTCGAAGTCATCTGGTGGTATAACTACAGGGCAACGAGTATGAAACCGACACCCGTCGGGGGGGTTACGTGGTGACGGTATATTCGGGTTGACTTCATCATATTTCGCATCCGTCTCTCCGACTTTGGGAACACTCTCAAGAAGTGTTTTGGTGTATGGATGAGATGGGTTATTAAAAATATTCTCTGTTGTACCCATCTCAGCGACTTTACCGAGATACATAACGAGTACTTTGTTACAGAGATACCGAATTACGGAGATATCGTGAGAAATTATCAACGTAGTCAGGTCGAGATCTTCCTGGATCTCGTTTAATAGATTGAGTATTTGTGCCTGAACACTGACATCAAGTGCGCTTGTTGGCTCATCGAGCACTAATAGTTGTGGCTCTAAGACGATTGCTCGAGCAATTCCGACACGTTGGCGTTGCCCCCCGGACATCTCACTGGGGTATCGATCAAGCTGGTCGACGGACAACCCGACTTTGGTTATTGTATCTTCCACTAAGCCGTTTTGATGATCTTTTGTTCCCACATTGTGGACTTCAAGTGGCTCCCGTATGAGCTCACGAATTGTCATTTTAGGATCCAGAGAAGAAGACGGATCTTGAAATACAAACTGGACATTCCTAGCGAATCGCTTTCTGTTTTGATCTACCCACTCATGAATATCGTTTTCAAATAGGGTAGCGTTACCCGACGTGGGCTTTTTAAGTCCAACCAATGTCTCGGCTAACGTTGATTTACCACACCCGGATTCACCTACGATTCCAACAGTGTCTCCACGAGATACAGTAAACGAAACACCGTCGACGGCGTGAACTCGATCAGGTTTTGCAGACCGAATTCGATTGACAATTCCTGTGGAGTCTATGTAGTGTTTCTTTAAATCGTTGACTTCCAATATCGGTCGATGAGTAATTGATCTCGTTTCCTCCCTGCTTTCAGGTGATAGCGACGGCTGTTGAGTATTGAGACGTGTCCGATCGGTCGACTGTGATATGTTATCAGTCATTGTTTGCTATGTTCTTTGAGTTAGTATCTTGTCGTGGCTCTTCGCGCGTTGGGTTTGTTTCGATGGATATCGGAACTTCAGTGTCTCCATCACCGGCATGAAGGCAGGTCACACGATGGCCAGAGTCGCCATTTACAGCTCTCGTTGGCGGAGGTGAGCCTGTACATTCGTCGGTCGCTGCAGGACAGCGATCGGCAAATGAACAGCCGAGCCCCATTTCACTATCCAACAGGCTGGGAACATTCCCCGAGATTGGCTCGATGTACTTGTTACTATCGGTCAAGTCGGGCAAACTATTCAACAGGCCTTCCGTGTAGGGGTTTTCCGGACTATTGAGGACTTTATCTGTTGGCCCTACCTCGAATAATTCACCAGCATACATCACCGCCGTTCTATCCCCAAGTCGTGAGACAACTCCGAGGTTGTGGGTGATCAACAGTACTGTAAGATCTAACTCGTTTTGCAGATTTTTGAGCAGGTTGATCACACCTGCTTGAATAGTTACATCTAATCCCGTCGTCGGTTCATCAGCGACGAGGAATTCTGGATCACACGCGATCGCCTGCGCAATCATTGCCCGCTGTAGCATCCCGCCACTAAACTGGTGGGGATACTCGTCGGCTCGTTCTGTGTAATCCGGGATATCTACTAACTTGAGTAATTCGACTGCTCGATCGTAGCTCTCCTCAGAGATATATTGCGCACCAGGTGTCACAATATCTTTTAATAAATCGATATTGCTGTACGTCTCTCCATTTTCAGCACGCTTGTTGACCTCAACCGCTTCTGCGATCTGTCTTCCGACTGTTAGCGATTGGTTGAAACTTTCTTCGGGATCCTGGAAAATCATACTGAAATCTTTACCCAGTAATGAACTTCTGATCGACGACGAAACTGACAGAAGATTTATATACTCGCCATCTACCATATCACCATCTAGCTCCTCTCTAAGACTTGGCGATCGATACCAGATCTCTCCGTTGACGATCTTACCCGGAGACTCGATGAGTCCGAGTAGGGATCTTCCAGTGACGCTTTTCCCACTACCACTTTCGCCTACAATCGATAGTATCTCACCCTCGTTTACGTCGAAGCTGATCTTGTCGGCAGCATTGATTGTTCCCTCTTTGGTGAAGAATTTCGTTGATAGATCTCGCACTCGAAGGAGTGGATGGGCGTCGTTCATCTGCCACCTCCTTGAATGTCTGGATCAAGAGCATCCCGGAACCAATCCCCGAGTAAGTTGATGGATATCACTGCTGCAACAATGAATAACCCTGGGACGGACGAAATCCACCAAGAGTTTGAGAGGTAATCCCTCCCGAAAGCGATGTCAAATCCGAGAGACAAGGTGGTCCCGGAAAATCCAAGGAATGATAATGAACTCTCGATGATAATAATTGTTGCGAGCTGGACGGTACCCAATACGAGTATCGGTGTCAGACTGTTTGGGAGAACGTGATTTTTTATAATTCCAAAATCACTCATTCCCATCGTTTTCCCAGCAGTAACGTAATCTAGGTTCCTCACCTGTCTCGCTTCGGACCGTGCGACCCGAGCTATCCACACCCATATTACTGCAGAGATGGCGAGGGTGACAGTCCCCGGGAACGGGGTTGTCTCAGGACGGTTCTCTACCAATCCTAACGCAGCAAAGGGGTCTGGGACGGACACAGTCATGGGTCCAAGAATCCCAAACAGTGCTAATGCCATGAGAAGCGACGGAAATGCCAATATAACGTCCACAAACCTCATAATCGTATCATCTGTTTTCCCACCGTAGTACCCGGCGATCAATCCAAATGTAGTTCCGACTATAAGTGACAGTATCATTGCAGTTACTGCTACCAAGAGCGAAGTTCGCAACCCGTAGAGCGATCGAGATAGTATATCGCGACCGTTCGCGTCCGTGCCCAACATATGGTTTAGCGTCCCACTGTTGTCCGCGACGACAGTTTGTATTTCTCCGTCGACGAGCTGTGTCTGTTCTGATTCTCCACCAAACCCTAGCGGTGGTTGGTGCGTTCGATCGGAATACTGCGTTGTGGGGTTATGTGGTGCTAAAATTGGCGCGAAGACACCACCAAAAATGAGCACCGTGAAAATGAATACTCCAATAATGGCTGTGGGATTCGAACGTAATTCATCTTTGAGGCTCTGAAGTGTTCGTCTTTTGATCATGAGAGGTTCACCTGTGGGTTGAGTTTCGCATTGAGTATGTCAACTAAGATGTTTATTGAAACATAACCGATTCCTACGACAATTAAAATGCCCTGCATTATTGGCCAATCTGCAGTATTTAATGCTTGAATGAATAGCGACCCAAGTCCTGGCCAATTAAATACCGCTTCAACGACAACAGAGCCACCGATCAATAGACCTAGCTGGAGACCTGCAACCGTAATTACAGGAGCCATACTATTCTGCAAAACATATCTTACTGTTATGATGTTTTCAGGCAGGCCTTTCGCACGCGCTGCTCTCACGTATTCTTTGTTGAGCTCCTCGATGACGTTGTTTCGTGTCATCCGAAACAGAAGTGCCATAAAGTACGTACCAAGCGCAACAGTCGGCAATATCATGTGTTTCGTCCACTCTAGCAGACTTTCGGTTGGTGCAACCCTGCCACCGGTCGGTAGAACGCCCAACTGAACAGGCACCAGCAGAATCAACATTATTCCAAGCCAGAAGTTTGGTGTACTGAGTCCACCTAGTGAGATGATATTTGTCGTGGCATCCGTGTTGGTACCTCTTCTTTTTGCGCTCAACACCCCGAGTGGAATCGAGAATATCACCGCGAAGATGAGAGAGGCGAACGCCAACTCCAGCGTCGCAGGAAGTGCATTCACGATCAATTCATTCACGTGCACTCCACTACCGTAGGAAAATCCTAGGTCGCCTCGTGCTACTTCGGATAGGTAGCGGAAATACTGAACAATGATCGGATCGGTAAGACCCAGATCTTGTCTGATCTGCTCGATTAGTGCCGGTGTGGCATCATCAGGTGCAACCAACGTTGCGGGATCTATCGGTGTTAAGAATCGTAGGAGGAACACCAGTGTGATTATTCCCCACACGACCGCAACTGATTGACCGACCCGTCGAAGCGCGAATTTCATCAAATCCGTCATAAAAAGTTAGTATCTACTGCCTATTGGTTAATTCCACTGTCCAGTGGGGTAACCAGTTCATCCTGGCGCCCTCGGTAATCAAGGGCATTGTTGTGACCAATCAAAGCCTGCTGACCGTGTAGGAAAACCCAACACCGCTCTTCAACACACAAGCGATTCATCTCTTTGGTAAGTTCTTCTGCTTCATCTCTGGGTGCTCGAATGGACCGGTCGAACAGATCTTGCAACTCATCGTACCGTGGGTTTTCACCAAAACGGCTCTGTGAATCCGTGTTTAGCAGTGTAGAATTTATCGTCTCACGGCCATCCCATGCCGGATGACCATATCCAACGATAAAGAAGTCCATATCCAGTGGCCGGCTCGACACCCATGCATCAGTGAAATTACCGTAATCAACTATATCGGCCTCACAGGTTACATTCGAGAGTTGATTTATCTGATCAACGAGTGCAAGCCCGAACTCTTCACCAAGCAGGTATCGCCCGGTTGGAACTGTTAGTTGGAGTTCGATCCCGGAGAAGCCCGCTTCGTCGATGAGTTCTTCGGCACGGTCGGGATCATAGCCGATCGGTTCGATATCCGGATCGTACCCGAACATCTGTGGTAATGTCGGCTGAGTGGACTTCACAGCAAACCCGTCCATGATGTCATTAATGTAGGCATCTTGGTCAACGGCGAGATTCATCGCTTCTCGCATCTCCCAGATGTTCCACGGCTCTTGACGCTGATCCATCACAATTTTAATTACACGTGATGTGGGGGACGTATTCAAAGACAGATTCTCTGCCTGTTCTATCGTCTGCACATCCGCTGGTGGAACAGATTCTGCGATCATGTATTCTTCAGCACGCAATCCAGAAACCCGACTGGAGCTTTCTCCAATCCAGTTAATTGTAACCGTGTCGACACTATTTGCCCACTCTGGTAGTTCTCCCCAGTAATCCTCAAAGATTTCAAATGTAGCACTCACACCTCCCGTTTCTACATCAACCAACTGCATCGGTCCGGTACCCATCGCATTTATAGCCGTTTCCGAGGGGTCGCGGGCTTCGATCCAGTCCTTGTTAACAATCACTAGCCCCAGGAAGTGCGAAAGAGCAGTCTCCACAAAGGAGTTGAACCCATCAGAGAGTATATCGATTGTATAGTCGTCGATAATCTCTGTGCCAGTAATACCAGGGAGATTCCCTTGAAGATCACTCGTGAGATGGACGTCCGGATCCTGAATCCGATCTACGCTGAAAGCGACATCTTCAGCAGTGAATTCATCACCATTGTGCCATGACACGCCCTCACGCAATTCACATCTGAATCGACCTGGCTCTTCTCTCCCCCAGTCTGTGGCAAGCATTGGCTGCATATTACCCTCTAAATCCCGGTCGATCAATCGCTCGTAGGTAAGGGTAATAGCCGCGGCATTCTGGATGCCACCGGTCTGGTGCTGATCGACAGTAGAGTCACTGGCAGCTGCTACCGCGAGATTGAGTTCTCTGTTCGGGAAAAGTTCCGCACCAGTTTGGCCTCCTCCATTTCCTCCATTTCCGCCGTTTCCGCCTTGCGTATTAGATTCGCCACCGCCTGAACAACCTGCAAGTAGTGTTGCTCCTACGGGAGCAGATAGACCTTTGATGAACTGCCGTCGGTTGGGTTCCATTGTTGCAATAGAACGAGATTTGGTGTACGTATATAATTCTTTGGCCAGTATAAGTTAATTTGTGTGGTGAAGAATTGATCGTAAGTACAATATAATGGAATTAAGGGGCGCAAACGATTACGGCACGACACAGTTATTTTTCACTGCGCGTTCCAGCCGAGATTGTCCAACAATTCGGAAAAATTGTTTAATGTGTTTATACTACTCCAGTTATTAGTACCATTAGCACAGAAAATTTATATGTATGTTTGCCTTTTTCCAATCTGTCACTAATACTTGGAAATGGACCCCAAGTAATATACAATACTTGACAAACTATGAGCGAAACAGAACAACAGTTTGCTGATGTTGACAAAGATGCTGCGATCAAGGGGTACGAACCGAAGTACATCGACGTCCAATACGGCAACCTCGACGGAATAAACACACGATATTACGATATTGGTGAAGGTGAACCACTTATTTTAGTCCACGGAAATAATTGGAGCGGTTCCAGTAGCGCGAATTCCTGGTCAGAAACATTCGAGTATCTTTCCGAGGAGTATCGTGTGTTAGCTGTCGACCGGATTGGTTGTGGAATGACTGATAATCCAGACGATCCCGAAGATTTCAGATATGAATCTGATATTAACCACATAATCGGGTTTATCGAGGCTCTGGGTCTCGATTCATGTCATATTGCAGGATGGTCTCGAGGTGGCGGCCTCGTTACCCGCGTTGCCGTTGAAGTCCCCGAAATGATCGATAGCTTAATAATCTGCAACAGTGCGACACTCGGGCCTGCAGCAGGTGACGGACATCACCGACGAGATATTATTTTCAAGCAGGATGAGCTTGGCTTAGAAAAAACGGGTCCAGAGTACATGGAGTACTTTTACTCCCAATACTCTCACCAGAGAGATTACATTACTGATGAGCGACTGGAGATCTGTGCATACCTAGAAAATACAAAAAAGGCACTCGAGACAGATCGGATTATGAACGAGGAAGGCCAGATGGAGCACTGGCAACAGACGCTCGATGAAGAAATGAAAGAAACACATATCCGAATTAAAGATGGCGTTCTCGATATGCCTGTGCTGTATGTGTTCGGCCGTGATGATCCAACTGTACCACCACTAATGGCGATGGCAGCGTACGATATGATCGGAGAACACAATGATAAAGTTCATATGAACATCATTAACCATTGCGGACACATGATCTTCTTAGAACATCCGAAAGAATTAGCCCAAACCATGACCGGGTTCCTAAATCTTTGGCATGGTGAATTGGCTGATGAACCTCACGAATTCTACTAATTTATTTAGTTGATCGTACGATATTCGGTATCTGTGCTCATTTTGTATTCGCCTATTGGCGTAATTGAGAGTATGCTCAATTAAATGGTCGATATTTCTGAGCAAAAAGAGACATGGGAACGAGTGGTCCAGTTGGGATGGCCAATAACCCTAGAACAGTTGTTAAATACCTTAATGCGGACGATTGATGTCATTGTTACGGGATTATTTTCGCCGGTAGCTGTCGCTGCTGTTGGCCTCGCTGATCTATATGCTCAAATACCATTAAGAGTCGGTCTGGGCTTGGGCACTGCATCAATTGCGATCTCTAGTCAGGATACTGGAAGAGGAGCAGTGACCACGCGAGACCGAGTAGTAACTCAAGCGATGCTCATTGGTGCGTTATGTGGTATCCCGTTCACTATTATTGGCCTGTTATTTAGCAACAGTTTCATAGAACTTCTCGGTGCTGAATCTGAAGTAGTTCTCTTGGGCGGTACTTATCTAATGATCGTGCTTTCTGCTGCATCAATGCGGATTATTAGTATAGTTGGTGCAAGGTCTCTGCAAGGGGCCGGCGATACACGGACGCCATTATTAGTAAATGGATCTGCCAACATCGTCAATATCGTCGTGACAGTGTTGCTAGGATTGGGCTTACTTGGGTTTCCTAGCCTTGGAATCGTTGGTGTTGGGATCGGTACTTTTGTTGGACGAACAACTGAAATGATTTTCATTGTCGGCCTTTTCGTGAGCAATTATGGTCCACTCTCGTTTGACCGTCAGTTTAATTATACAATTACAAAACAGATCGTCTTACTTAGCGTCCCAAATTTTTTCGAGGGTATGAGTACCTCGCTTGCGAACTTTCCATTTAACGCTTTATTACTCCTATTTGGAACGGAAGCAAACGCTGCATACCACATCGGTCGGCGGATTTTTCAGCAGGTAACCGGTCCGATTTCACGCTCGCTCTCAACCGTCTCGAGTATTATCATAGGTCAAACATTAGGTGAAGGTCGCCCAGAAGTCGCTCAAAAGAAGCTCAGACATATTATTTCGTTCAGTGTAGCTGTGCTTTTTGCTGTCGGCATTATTTTATTTGTTGTTGCCGAGCCGCTTATTCCACGGTTTACTAGTGATCCGACAACTGCAGGCTACGCAATAACATTCACCTGGCTTTTCAGCATCTCTACCGTACTATTTGGTACGTTTTTCACACTCGCGGGCGCATTGCGGGGTGCAGGTGATACTCGAACGCCACTTTATGCCCGTTTGACCGGCGTCATAACATGTATGCTCGGTATGTCTTATCTCCTGGGAATACTTCTAGACTATGGGTTGCCCGGCATATATGTTGGAATATTTTTAACATACGTGATCTGGGTGATTATAGCGTACCTCGGCATCAGGTATGGCGGCTGGTTGCAAAAAGCCGAATCGTTGATCTCAGAGAGAGAGCAGATCTGATTCGTGAGTTGCTACTATTATAGCTTCAGAGCGAGAATACGGTTGAACCATCAACATGCTGCCCGACGCGCCGATCGGGAGACCGTAGGCAACCGTCCCGCCGAGCGGGTTCATCCGATCGCGCGGGATACCGAGCCGGTACATGACGTACACTGATTGTGCGGTGAACGCTTCGTTGACTCAACAAGTATCGAGGTCGTTTTGTCCAGGAGTCGTTCGCTCCCGCCGCCAACATTCAAGAGTAGCGGTGTCCAAACTCTCCTTGAGCAGATCTGGGCGTCGCGTGAATCACTCACTCCTCGAGCAGCTCGTTCGTTAATGCCTCACTGCGCTTCTTTCCATGTACGCGATAACGCCCCTGAGCAGTCTTCACCTGACGAAGACGTCGGTTTCGACGAACTGTCCACTCTTCACTTCTCATCCGATTTCGCTAGACTACGTGCCGAATCACTCAATTCAGCCACGGGTTTTCCATGGGTTCGAACCGGTGTCCACACCGTGGACACTCGACGAGAGACTGACCATCGTCGTCGACGACGACGAAACTGCGGCCCAGGGCGACGCGTCCGCACTCGGGGCATCGTCGGAGGAGCGGTGGTATCATCTTATTTTGATGTTCGAACCGAGCACGGACGCTCTCGATCCGCGAGCTGGCTTCGTACCTGCCCGATCAGCAGTCGGACGATCTTCCGGGGAGAGTCGGGAATCGCATCGGGTTGCTGGATCAGTCTGAGTGTCCCGGCTGCTATATGCTGCGACGATCTCCCCGTCCGCTACGCGTTGGAACAACATCCGGGAGACACTCACTGACTCGCCGGTCGGAGGTCGACGTGTGTTCGCAGGCTCGTGCGTGTAGAATAATTATGGATGTGTGTGGGCATAATATCGTCGGAGCAATGCTGTAACGACGCAAAAAATCAGTCAGTAAAACTCGTGGAACTCCTGATTACGCTCGAATCACGCTAGTAGCTCGCCGGCGCGAGCTCTTCGATCGTCCGCTCGACCGTCTCCTCGTCGGCGTTGCTCGGGATCGTCACCATCGGTCGCGTCACGCAGTCGATGTCGGCGATGGCTTGGAACTGCTCGCGTGCCTCGTCGGGCGTCCCGGCGACGCCCAGCGCCTCGACCATCTCGTCGGTGACCGCGGCGGCGGCGGCCCCCCGGTCGCCCTCGCGCCACGCCTCGGCGACGGCCGTCGCGTTCTCCGGGAACAGTTCGCCGACCGCGTTCTCGTAGCCCTTCCCGTTGCCGACGTAGTAGGCGATGTGGCCCCGAACCACGTCTTTGGCATCCTCGGAGTCGTCGGTGACAGCGCTCGGCACGTACGGCGTAACGTCGATCGTCGCGTCGCGACCCGCCTCCTCGGCGTGTTCCTCGATGTACTCGTACTGCTCCTGCAGCGCTGGAAACGGCACGTTGTGCGGAATCCAGCCGTCGGCCAGCCGGGCGACGACGCGGCGGTTCGCCTTCCCGAGCGCGGCGTGATACACCGGCACGTCGGCCCCGAGCGACGGGAAGTCCTGCACGTCGAAGATCTCGCCGTCGTACTCGACGCGCCCCTCGTCGCCGAGGAACTTCTTCGTCAGCTCGATCGTCTCGTGGGCCCGCCGCACAGGGTTCGGGTCGTCCCAGTCCGCGCCATGGAGGTCCTCGATGGCCTTTTTCGTCGAGGTCCCGACGCCGAGGCGGAACTGGCCGCCCGAGACGTCGTTGAGGGAGGACGCGGTCATCGCCAACAGCGCGGGCGTCCGCGAGAAGACGTTCGCGATCGCCGTCCCGAGGTCGATCTCCTCCGTCGCCGTGGCGATCTCCGTCAGCCGGACGATCGAACTCGCGCCCCACAGCTCGCCCAGCCAGAGGCCGTCGTACTCCAACTCCTCCGCCCAGGCCGCGAGTTTGGCGTCGTCCATCTCCGATACCATCGGTAACAGTAGATCGGTTGCCATGCGCGCATACGCACCCAGCGCAGATATAAATCGGTCGGAGGGGAAGCTATCCGTCTCCCGTTCGTCGAACGCGGCGGCCGAAATTTCGATCCGTCGCGCCAACTCTCACCAGGCGTCCATCGTCTTTTTTGAGCAGTTGAATATATTTTATATGTAAGATATTTAAAGTTTAAGCTATTGGGTAGCTGTCTATTATCGTGCTAGCGGACTTCTACAAAACTGCTGTTATAAATAGTGTAGTACCGAGTTTGAGCAAAAACAACGCACAATACTGCTTAATCACTGCAAATTTTAGCGCATACTGGAACTGTTTACTATACTTGATTGTTAACTGATATGAATTTAACGCATTTATTATCTTTAATATCTATGTCTTTCAATATGTGGCTATTGAATAAATCGCTCACCAAACAGCGGTCGCTGGGACGGTTCCAGCGCGATTCAGCTGTACCAGCGTTCGATCTCGATCGTCTTGTCCGTGTAGAAGTTCACCGCGTCCTCGCCTTGGGCGTGGAGGTCGCCGAAAAACGAGCCCTTTCGGCCGCCGAAATGGAAAAAGCCCATCGGCGCGCAGACGCCGACGTTGATCCCGATGTTCCCGGCATCGACCTCGTAGCGGTACGTCCGGGCCTCGCTTCCGCGCTCGGTGTACAGCGAGGAGGCGTTGCCGTACTCGGTGCCGTTGACCATCTCGATGGCCTCGTCGAGGTCGTCGACCGACGCCAGACACAGCACGGGCCCAAAGATCTCCGTCCGGGCGATCTCCATGTCGATCGTGACGCCCTCCAACAGCGTCGGACCGAGGAAGTTCCCCTCGGGGTACTCGGGGTGCTCGAAATCGCGACCATCGACGACGAGGTCGGCTCCTTCGCCGATCGCCCCGTCGATCATTCCGAGGACACGCTCCTGAGCGTCGGCCGTGACGAGCGGTCCGACGTCTGTCTCCTCGTCGACTCCCGGACCAACTACGAGGTCGTCGATGGCGTCGAGCAGTCGGGCTCGGAGCTCGTCGTAGGCGTCGCCGACGCCGACGACCACATCGTTGGCGAGGCAGCGCTGCCCCGCGTTGCCGTACACCGAGCCGACGATGTTCGGCACGGCTTCCGCCAGGACCGCGGAGTCGGTGACGACGGCGTAGTTCTTCGCGCCGCCCTGCGCTTGGACGCGTTTGCCCGCCGCGGCCGCGGTCTCGTAGATGTGTCGGGCGACCGGCGTCGAGCCGACGAACGAAACGCCCGCGATATCGTCGTGGGCGAGCAGCGCGTCGACCGTGCCGACGCCGCCGTTGACGAGGTTGACGACGCCCTCGGGGAAGCCGGCGGCATCGACGGCCTCGAAGATGAGCTGTGAACTCAGCGGGACCTTCTCGCTCGGTTTGAGAACGAACGTGTTGCCGGTCGCGACGGCGTACGGCAGGAACCAAAGCGGGATCATCGCCGGGAAGTTGAACGGGACGACCGCGGCGAACACGCCGAGCGGCTGTCTGACGGCCGACTCGTCCATCCCCGTCGCGACGCCTTCGACCACGCCGCTGCCCGCTCTGAGCATGTTCGGCATGCCCGCGGCGACCTCAACGTTCTCGATGCCGCGGCGGATCTCACCGCTCGCCTCGGCGACGGTCTTGCCGTGTTCGCGCGAGAGCGCATGGGCGATCTCCGCCTGTCGCTCCTCGAGTTCGCGCTTCAACGCGAAGAGGTGCTAGGTTCGTTCGGCCGGCGGCGTCGCCCGCCACGTCTCGAAGGCGTCGTAAGCCGTCCATACCGTCTCGTCGACGTCCGCCGTAGTCGAGTAGTGCACTCGTGCGATCTCCTCGCCGGTCGCCGGATCGATGACACCTCGAGTTTCTCCGTTCGGTTCCACCCAGCCTCCGACGTAGTTTCGGGCGACGTCCACCGCCGTCTCGCCCCGATTGTGTGTCCCTGTCATACGTTCGAGTCTGTCTGCTCAGGGGCATATATGTTTCCCGCCGCTCGAGACGCGACGCCCTATCGGGTGTTCGTCTCACGGTTAGATAACATATTTACCTCTGTTAGGGACACTTCCAGCGCGCGAGTGCGGTAAGTCGTCATTAAGACGCGAGCCCGCTGCATTCGTGCATCCTCGCCGTACGCGACGGTCCGACCGACCGCGGAACGCGCGTTCGTTTCGCCCGGTAGTTTCACCCTATACACGACATCTCGTCGCGACACCTACTCGTCGGGTTCCAGATACGCCATCGCTTCCTCGTCGGTGACCTGCTCGAAGTTGTGATAGAACGCGCCGACGGCTCCGAAGTGGACCGGCGTTTCGACGCAGAGCACGTCGTCGGCCTCCTCGTGAAGCCGGTCGACGGTCTCCGGCGAGGCGACCGGCACCGCGACGACCACGCGCGCCACGCCTGCGTTTTTGAGGGAGCGGATACAGGCGATCGCCGTTGCCCCCGTCGCGATCCCGTCGTCGACGAGCAGCACCGTCCGTCCCGCCACGTCGGGGGGCGACCTGCCCCCGCGGTACCGGTCGGCCTTCTCGCGGGCAACCTCCCGTTCGCGCTCGATCGTCGCCTCGACGTACGTCCCGCTCACGCCCAACTCCTCGATGAGCGAGTCGTTCCGCCAGACGGTCCCATCGCTGGCGACCGCACCGATGGCCAGTTCCGGGTTCGACGGTGCCCCGAGCTTCCGAGCGGCGACGACGTCGAGTGCGACGCCGAGCCCGTCGGCGACGGCGCGGCCGACCGGCAGCCCGCCGCGCGGGATCGCGAGGACGATGTCGGCGTCGAGGTCCCGCTCCGCAACCACGTCCGCGAGCTGTCGGCCAGCATCGGTTCGATCCGCGAACATCCCGTCCGCCTCAGCTCGCGTCTTCGATCTCGATCCCGCGTGCCTCCTCGGCTTCGAGCTTCGGGAGCGTGATCGTCAACACGCCGTTTTTCATCCTCGCCGTCACCTCATCGGGGTCGACGTCGTCCGGCAGTCGAATGGATCGGTCGGCCGATTCGCGCCGCCGCTCGTGGCGGATGTATCGGCCCTCCTCTTTCTCCTCGTCGAGGCGCTCCTCGTGTTCGGCCGTGATGCGGAGCGTGTGATCCGTGACCCGCACATCGATCTCCTCGCGATCGAATCCGGGCATGTCGACGGTCGCAACGAACTCGTCGTCCCGATCGACGAGGTCGACCGCCATCGTCCCGAACTCCGAGGACCACCGTTCGATCGATCCGCTCGGATCCCACATCCTTGTGTCGTCGAACTGGTGGCTCATGCGTTCGAAAAAGCGCTCCAACTCCTCGAGGGGATTACTGCGCGTGCTCATTGTGTGGCCCTCCAGAAGGAACTACGGCGGTGATGATAAAATACTCTCTGGTGATTCTCATCGGGTTGGGGATTACGTGTCAGCCCCCTGTACAACACGCTTATGATATATGTCAACTATTACCACTAGCGAGATGGGACTCCTACTGTTCTCCCTGCTGATCGTGGTCGGACTGCTCCTCGCCTACGGTGGGTACCCACTGTACACGTTCGCGATATTCGCGATCGGTGCCGTCTTTTCCGCCGGTGCGTACTATCTGAGCACGTCAGCCGGCGGAGCCGCTTCCCCCGATACGTTCGGTCTCCTGGCGACGGGATTCGTGGGAGGACTCGTCTTTTTGTTCGTCCAGTTCTTGGCCATATTGGCCGCCGGGTTCCTGATCGGCTGGTTCCTCGTCATCGCGACGGGCACCCCGAGCGATGCGGTACAACTGCTCGGTGGGCTCCTCGGTGCGGGTGCGTCGCTACTGTTGTACGGCGTTATCATCATCGTCTCGACGGCCGGTCTCGGCGCGTTCATACTCTCGAAAGCGATCGTTGCCGGACCGGCGGCCGATCTCCGATTGCTGTTGGTGGCCGAACGATCATCACTCGTGTTCTGGTTCGTCTTCGTGACGGGCGGGTTGACACAGTTCGGCGCGGTCGCTGCGGGACACAGCGATGCGTAGTGTCGCTCTGAGCGACCGCGCGAGGTAGGCCATCAGATCGAGCGTTCGAGCATCGTCTCGGCCAAAGATTCACATACGAAATATTTATATATTAATAGCAATTACTTGTAGTTAGTGATGGGCGCGCCGGGGCAGTCACCGCCTGTGGTTCGCCCACCGATTCCACATCATGAGTTCAGTAGACATCCAGTCCGAGAGCGTCCGCGTCGCCCCTCGCGTCGACACGCGAGAGGCCCCCCACGAAGAACGGCAGAGCTGCCCCGAGTGTGGAGGACAACTCGCGATCGACGACGAGCACGCCGAAACGACGTGTACCGAGTGCGGCCTCGTCGTCGAGGAAGCCCGCATCGACAGGGGGCCGGAGTGGCGTTCGTTCGACGACGGAACGGGAGCCAACCGGAGTCGCGTCGGCGCGCCGACGACCAACCTCCTCCACGACAAGGGCCTCTCGAGCCACATCGGGTGGGAGAACCGCGACAGCTACGGAAGGACGCTGACGACTCGCCAGCGAAAGCGGATGTATCGCCTGCGCACGTGGGACGAGCGGTTCCGCACCCGCGATCATAAGGACCGCAATCTCAAGCAGGCGCTCGGCGAGATCCGGCGCATGGGCAGCGCGCTCGGCCTCTCCGACGAGGCTCGAGAGACGGCGAGCGTGATCTACCGCCGGGCGCTCGAGGCGGACCTCCTCCCCGGCCGCACCATAGAGGGCGTCGCCACGGCCGCGGTGTACGCCGGTGCTCGACAGATGAACACGCCGCGGAGCATCGACGAAGTCGCTGCCGTGAGTCGGGTCGACGAGATCGAGTTCAAACGGGCGTACCGGTACGTCGTCCGCGAGCTCGGCCTGGCCGTCCAGCCCGCGAACCCCCAACACTACGTGGGTCGCCTCACGTCGAAACTGGACGTCGACGCCGAGACCGAACAACTGGCCCGTGACATACTCGCCGCCGCCGACGGCACGGGAACGTTCAACGGGAAGAGCCCGATCGGTCTCGCCGCCGCCGCGATCTACGCTGCGGCCCGACTCACCGACCGCGAGCTGACCCAAACGGCGGTCGGCGGGGCCGCCGACGTGAGCGAGGTCACCATCCGAAACCGGTATCAAGAACTCCTCGAGGTGTACGGTTCGGACTGAGCCGCCGTCTCAGAGCCCCCACGCGATCGGTAGCCAGACGTACACCATCGCCGTCAGAAACAGGATGCCCGCGAGATTCAACCAGAAGCCGACTCGCGCCATCTGCGGAATGGTGAGATAGCCGCTCCCGAAGACGATCGCGTTCGGCGGCGTCGCCACCGGCAGCATGAACGCGAAGGAGGCGGCGACGGCCACGGTCACCATGAGGATCACCGGCGAGACCGCGAGCGAGGCGGAGAAGCTCACCATCACGGGAATGAACAGCGAGGCGGTCGCGCTGTTCGAGGTCACCTCGGTGAGAAACACGACGAGCGTCGCCACCGCGAGCAAGATCGCGACGAGCGCCACGCCGCGGAGCCCGGACAGGTTCCCGGCGATCCACCGGTCCAGCCCGCTCGCCTGAAACGCCCCGGCCAGCGAGAACCCCGCGCCGAACAGGAGCAGGACGCCCCACGGAACGCGCGTCGTGTACTCCCACTCGAGGAGGAACTCCCCCCGTCTCAGATCGACCGGAACCAGGAAGACGAGCACGCCGCCGACGAGGGCGATCACGGTGTCCGTGATCCCTGGCGCGATCGGCTCGATGACGAACGGGCGGAGGATCCACCCTGCCACGACGATCGCGAAGACGACGAGGGTCCGCCGCTCGCCGGTGCGCATGGCTCCCAACGCCGCGAGCTGCCGTTCGATCACCGCCCCGCTCTCCGAGACCGTGCGCAGTTCGGGGCGCAGGAGCGCGATGAGGACGCCCCACGTGAGGGGGAGAAAGATGACGGCGATCGGGAGACCGAACAGCATCCACTCGAAAAAGCCGATCTCGATCCCGAGCGAGGTCCGCGCGATGCCCGCGAGGATCGCGTTCGGGGGCGTCCCGATAATCGTCGCGACCCCGCCGATCGAGGCCGCGTAGGCGATGCCGAGCATCAGGGCGACGCCGAAGTTCGACGTGGGGACGTCGCGCGCGTCGAGCGCCTCCAGCGACGGATCGGTGTACGTGGGCGTGTCGTCTCCCGCCGCCCGAAACGCCTCGAGTTGGCCGACGACGGCCATCCCGATCGGGACCATCATCATGGCCGTCGCCGTGTTCGAGATCCACATCGAGAGGAACGCCGTGACGAGCATGAACCCGAGAATCAATCGCCGCGTGTCGTCGCCGACCCGATGTAGCACGTTGAGCGCGATGCGGCGGTGAAGATTCCAGCGCTCGATCGCCAGCGCGACGAGGAAGCCGCCGAGAAACAGGAAGACGACGGGGTCCGCGTAGGGTGCGGCCGCGTCGACGACGCTCGTCACCCCGAGCGTCGGAAAGAGGACGATCGGGAGCAGGCTCGTCACGGGGATCGGCACGGCCTCGGTCATCCACCACGCCGCGATCCAGAGCGTGCTCGCGAGCACGGCGTTCGCCGGCTCCGAAAGCCCCGGCGGCGAGACGAACAGCTGCGTCCCGACGAACAGCAGCGGTCCCAGCAGTAGCCCCACGCGCTGGGATCGCGTGTACCCATTCTCGGTTTCGCTTTCGCCCATCCGTTCTCGTAGTCGGGCGATCGGGTGAAAAGTATGGGTGACCAACCGCCCTCGACGTCACCACCGAACGGACCGCGAGTGCGTGTTTGCAGTCTCTGCGACGCACCACAACGAACAGTACGGCCGCGCGTCTCTTAGGAGACGTATCGGCCGGTCGTACCGGCCGCACGACAGACAATGCAATACGACGATATCGAGGTGTGCATCCGAGAATCGAACGGGGAACACGTCGTGGAGATCAGCGGCTACCATCGCGTACAGCCGGAATCGAAGCCGGGCGAGTGCCGACGGGTCGCGATCGTCGATCTCTCCGAAGCGCAGGCCCGCACCCTCCACGACCGGCTCGGAGGGCTTCTCGCGGACTGAGACTCGGTGACGGCCGACGAGTGAGTTGCTTACCCTGCTCTGTGGGGAACGTTAACAGTGATCTGTGCCGTAGCGTCGGACATGGTCGACCAGCCTGCGGACTCGTTCACGGTTCCGATCGACGGCGTCGAACTCGAAGGCGACCTCGCGCTCCCGGCGGACGCGACCGGCCTCGTCGTGTTCGCACACGGGAGCGGCAGTAGCCGGCACAGCCCGCGCAACGCGTTCGTCGCCGAGGCGCTCAGACGGCACGGTCTAGGCACGTTCCTGTTCGACCTGCTCACCGAACAGGAGGACCGGACGTACGAGACTCGCTTCGATATCGACCTCCTGACGACGCGGCTGCTCGGGGTGACCGAGTGGCTTCGCGAACGGACGGACACCGGCGGACTGCACGTCGGGTACTTCGGATCGAGCACCGGTGCGGCGGCGGCGCTCCGAGCGGCCGCCCGTCTCGGCGAGGACGTCGACGCGGTCGTCTCGCGCGGCGGGCGGGTGGACCTCGCCACCGAGCAGTTACCGGCGGTGACGGCGGCGACGCTGTTCATCGTTGGCGGCGCGGACGCGGACGTGTTGGCGCTCAACCGGGAGGGGTTGGACGATCTCACCTGCACGAAGGACCTCGCGGTGATCGAAGGGGCCGAGCACCTCTTCGAGGGCCCCGGAGAACTCGAGGAGGTGGCCGATCTCGCCGCCGCGTGGTTCGCCGAACACCTGTCGTGAGCGCTCGCCGTCCGCGTCGTCACCGCACGTTCCCGCGCCGCGAGAACCGACGCCCAGAACGACCCCTGACGGCCGAGGCGTAATGGGGGCCGCCCGTCCTCGGTGTAGACCGCTATCCCCGGATTGATTGACTCGCCGCTGGTCTGGTCTTGCTGGCCCGTTGATAACTCTTGCTCCGATAGCCACATCAATCTAGTGAGTGGCCCCTTCCTCGCCGGGTCGATCAGATCTTTATAGCTGTATGCCGAAGGCGCGAACGTCATGTCGTCCGACCGAGTTATCGAGTTGTTACGAAAGGGGTACAGCGACGAGATTGAGACAGTGATGAACTACCAGACGAACGCGATCGTCCTCGACGGCGTCCGCGCCGAGGAGATCAAAGAGAGCCTCCAACAGGACATCCAAGAGGAACTCGGCCACGCCGAACAGCTCGGCCAGCGCCTCAAACAGTTGGGCGCGCGCCCGCCGTCGTCGATGGAGTTCACCGCCAGACAGGAGTCGCTGCAGCCGCCGGCGGAATCGACGGATGTCCTCGCCGTGATCAACGGCGTTCTCGACGCCGAGGAGGACGCCATCCAGACCTACCGCGATCTCATCGATGCAGCCGAGGAGACGGACGATCCGGTCACCGAGGACCTCGCCGTCACGATACTCGCCGACGAGGAGGCCCATCGAACGGAGTTCCGCGGGTTCGAAAAAGAGTACTGAACCGGCTCATCCCCGCCGTTTCGAACCGACGGCACCGTTACTTTTCACGCACGTGGCGTTCGGCTCAGGATAGCGCTCTCGGCCGACCGTTCCACGATACTTTACGTAGGATTTATATTATATTTTATTTATATACAAAAATAAAGTTTGTCTTTTAGTGCCGAAAACAGTCTACTAAAACAGTTATATTTCGAATTTATATAGAAATTCTCTTTTTGACGCGATTTTATATTTATAATGTAACTCATCTTAAATACACTATATTCTACATTACCGGAGAATGAACATACAATTTACCTATATTGTCTCCAGTAATGCATCCCGTCCGTGTCGACGGCTGACCGAGACGCGTTTCGACCGGCCACGAATCCCGTTATGTCGATCGTCGAACCGGAATTTATATCCACGCAACTGCTAGCGTTCGGTGTGCCGAGTATATTACCCGAAGATCGACCTGAACCTCCCGAATCGGTCGCCCCGGTGGCCGTGTCGTGCCGACGCGGGACACGCGTCGCGACGCCCTGGCAACCACTCAAGAACTGCGATCGCGGATCGAACAGGGGTCGGCCCGAATGAGCGACGTGTACGTCGCCGGCGTCGGCATGACGCCTTTCGGCTCGTCGTCCGAGCGCACCGCGCGCGACCTGTTCGCGCAGGCGGCCGCCAAGGCGTTCGCGGACGCGAGCGTCGCGCCCGACGCCGTCGAGGAGCTGTTCTACGGCAACTACATGGGCGAGTTCGCCGAGACGCAGGGCCATCAGGGGCCGCTGATGGCCGAGGCCGCGGGCGTTTCCGCGCCGGCGACGCGCGTCGAAAGCGCCTGCGCGTCCAGCGGCGCCGCGGTCCGATACGGCGTCAACCACGTCCGGAGCGGGCAGGCCGACGTCGTCCTCGTGGGCGGCGCAGAGCGCATGACGAACATCTCGACGGCCGAGGGAACACGGGCGCTCTCGGCGGCCGCAGACGCGCTGTGGGAGATCAGCGCCGGGGTGACGTTCCCGGGCGCGTACTCGCTCATGGCGAACAGCTACTTCGAGCAGTTCGGCGGCACGCGCGAGGACCTCGCGCACATCGCGGTGAAGAACCACGCGAACGCCGTCGAGAACGACCTCGCGCAGTTCCAGCGGGCGATCGACGTCGAGGACGTGCTCACCGCCCCCGACATCAGTTCGCCGTTCGGGCTGTACGACTGCTCACCAATGAGCGACGGCGCGAGCGCGGCCGTGCTGGTGAGCGAGGCGTTCGCCGAGCGCGCGGGCCTCGATCCGTCCGTGGCGATCACGGGCGTGGGGCAGGGGAGCGACAGCCTCGCGCTGCAGGACCGCGACTCGATTTCCGAGACTCCGGCCGCGGTCGAGGCGGGCCGAAAGGCGTACGAGGACGCCGGGATCGGCCCCGAGGACGTCGACGTCGCCGAGGTCCACGACTGCTTTACGATCGCCGAGGTGATCGCGCTGGAGTCGCTCGGCTTCTACGAGCCGGGCGAAGCGATCTCTGCGGCCCGACACGGCGAGACGACGATCGACGGGGAGCTGCCGGTGAACCTCTCGGGCGGCCTGAAGGCGAAGGGCCACCCCGTCGGCGCGACCGGCGGCGCGCAGATCTCGGAGCTAACGAAGCTCCTGCGCGGCGACCACGTCAACAGCGACGCCGTCGAGGACGCGACCGTCGGCCTGACCCACAACGCGGGTGGGACGGTCGCGAGCTGTGTCGTCCACGTGTTGGAGGTCCGAGAATGAGCGACGCCCGAAACGCGGGCTTCGACGACTTCCTCGACGCCGTCGAGGCGGGGGAGCCCTACTATCTCGAGGGCCCCGAGGGCGACGGCTGGCTGCCCCCCCGCCGGATCGACCCCGCGACCGGCAGCGACGAGCTGACCGAGCGACCGCTGCCCGAGACTGGGACGATCGTCACCCACACTCAGACGCACGTCGCCTCGCCGGACTTCACGGGCGACGCGCCGTACGTCGTCGCGGTCGTCGACTTTGGACCGGTGCGGGTCACCGGACAGCTCCGAGGGATCGACGCCGATGAGGTCGACATCGGCCAGTCGGTCGGGATCGCGGTCGGTCGCTCGGAGACGACCGATGAGCGACTCGTCGTCTTCGAACCGGTCGACTAGGCACGCGTTCGAACGTTTTCGAGCCCGTTCGCGCAAAGGGTTAACTATCCCGAATGGAATGGTCCCCACGGCTATGACGGACGAGATCATAAACCCAGGCGAACTGTTCGATGCGACCGAATTCGGCTTCAGCCAAGCGAGAGAACGGAACGGGGTGCTACACCTTTCCGGGCAGATCGGCGTCGATTCGGAGCTACGGGTGGCCGGTGACGACGTCGAATCACAGGCACGGAAGGCGTTCGAGAATCTCGGCGTCGCGCTCGAGGCGGCCGGAAAGGGGTACGACGACGTCGGCAAAGTCGTGACGTACATGGTCGACCTAGAAGACAACGTCGGGGGCTACCGGGAGCCGTGGAGCGAGGTGTTCGACAAGCCCTACCCGTGTCACACCCTCGTCGGCGTCGACCAGCTCAGCCCCATCGCCGACGGCGAACTGCTGGTCGAACTCGACGTCGAAGCCGTACTGGATGAGTGATCTCTAAAATATCTATTAGTTTATATTTCAAAGCATATTTCAATCTGTTAACTATTTATTTGACTCCCAACTTCCATCGTCCGGAACTGAGCGCGATCCCAGCCCGAATCTACTGCGCGCGACAAGTTTTTTCGACTCTCCATCTCTACTTACACCGTACCGATCGAGTAGACCTTCCGTGGTGGCGGGTTCGGATGTCGATTTCTGAACTCACCTCGTCGTCTCGACTGAGCGATACCGGAATGGACGCAGACAGCTGTCCCCACTCCCCGAATAATGCCGTTTATATACATTTCTATTATTCATACACTTTCCCACGGCTCGGAGATGCCGTTGCCGAACAGCTCGCGCATCAACACGACGACGCTCTCGGGCGGGAACTGCCCGTGTTCGGTGACGATCGCGTCGACGTGCCGCGGCGGCGTGACGTCGAAGGCGGGGTTCGCCACCCCGATCTCGCCGATTTCCGCGCGCGTCCCGGCGTCGATCACCTCCTCGGGATCGCGCTCTTCGATGGTGACGGCCGCGCCGGTCAGGGTCCGCGGATCGAGTTTGATCGACTGGGCGGCGACGATGATCGGGACGCCGCGATCACGCGCCGAGACGGCCAGCCCCGCGGTCCCGATCTTGTTGATCACGCTGCCGTCGGCCGCGATGCTGTCCGCGCCGACGAGCAGGTGGTCCACGTCGTTCATAAACCGGTGGGCCGCGTTGTCGACGATAAGCGTCACCGGCACGCCGAGTTCACGCAGTTGCCTGGCGGTGATGTGACCCTGGTTTCGAGGCCGCGTCTCCTTGACGACGGCCTCCAGTTCGACGCCCGAGTCGACGGCGTGTTCGATACAGGCGATCGCGTCCGTGGAGTGACAGTGCGTCATCACCACGTCGCCGTCGGTGAACCGACCAGCGCCGATCCCGCCGAGGCGGTCCTGCGCGGCGTCGAGACCCGCTTGAAACCGCGCGACGCGGCGTTCGACCGTCCGGCGAAGCGCCTCGACGTCTCCGTCCCCGCCGTCGAGCCCCGACAGCACGTAGCGGAGCGCGTTCGGCAGGCTGACGGCGGTCGGACGGGTATCGTGGAGTTCCCGCGCCGCGGCGTGCAGCGCTGCTTGGAACGCCTCCGACGAGTCGGCGTCGCTCTCGGCCGCCTGTACGCCCAGCGCCGCGGCGGCCGCGTCGGCGATGGCGGCTGCGCCTCGAACGTCCATCTCGGCGATCCGGTGGGCGGTCTCGCGCACGTTCGGATGGGGTTCGGGCGGAGTGCTCATGGGGCTAGTTGGCACGCGCCGAACAAAAGCGACGCGCACGAGGTGCCGATCGGATCACTCTCTGAGCGCGGACTCGCGCTCGATCTCCGTCGACTCCTCGACGGCCGTCGTCAAGGAGACGTTGAACCGGAGCATCGAGCCGACCCCGCCGACGACGGTGGCGATGTTTTTGAGGGCGTGATCGACGACGGCCGCCGCGAGCGCCGTCGGCCACGCGATCGGCGTGAGCGCGACCACGATGAGGGTGAACGCCCCCTCGTAGAGGCCGATCCCGCCCGGCGAGAGCGGCAACACCTTCGCGAGGTTGCCGACGGCGACGGCGAAGAAGCCGACTGCCACGAGGAGCCAGGTCGGGAGGTCGACGCCGAAGGCGGCGAAGACGACGATCGCGGTCAGGATGTCGATCCCCCAGATGACGAGGCTCGACGCGCCGACGACGGCGAACGCCCGGCGGTCCTCCGCGATCGTCTGCACGTCGCCGACGAACCGCTCGACGACGCTCGCAACGTACTCGACGTAGGAGTCGTCGCTCAGCCGAGCCAGCCCGGCCCGAACGAGGTTCCGATTCGAGCGGGCGGTGAGCGCGATGAGCGCGACGGCGGCCACCGCCGCCCCGCCGACGCCGGCCGCGACGACGACCGCGGTCCGGCCGCTCTCGCCGATCTCGCCGCTCGCTTCGGCCGTCCGGAGCGCCGTCACGTCGACCCCGGCCGCGGCCAGCGCCACGAGGGTCCCGCCGGCCAGCACCGCGATCGTCAACAGGTCGAACACCCGTTCGATGGCGAGCGAGGCGAAGCCCGAGGGGTACGGAATCTCCCGCCGTGCCTTCACGATGTACGCCCGAATAGCGTCGCCGCCGCGGGCCGGCACCACGAGGTTGCCGGTCTGGCTGATAAATATCGCGCCGGTGAGAAAGCCCACGTCGCCGCGGTAGCCGAGCTCCGCGAGGATGTCCCGGTACCGGAGCCCCCGTAGCGGCCACGAGAGGATGTAGACGCCCGCGGCGATCGCGACGAGCCGCGGATTCGCCTCGCCGATCGCCGCGAGGACTTCGGTCGGATCGAGATACAGCGTCATCAGCGCGAGCGCGACGACGGTCAACACCGTGCCGGCCGCCATCGTCGTCCGCCGGTCGATCCGCGGCCGAACCGACAGCTGCCACCACAGCCGGGCGATCTGACTCCCCATCCCGACGACGTCGCGGATCAGATCGACCTTCGTGTCGCCCTTCGGTTCCCACTCGACGGGGAATTCCTTGACCGCGTAGCCCGCTCGTTGGGCGCGAACGAGCACCTCGGTGTCCCAGAACCAGTGGTCGTCCTCAACGGTTTCGAGCAGTTCGAAGAGCGCGTCGCGGTCGAACGCCTTGAACCCGCACTGGTGGTCGTACAGCGACGACCGGAGGACCAGCCGGACGAGCGAGTTGTAACCCGTCGAGGCGACCCCTCGCTCCGGATCGCGGCGCTGTTTCCGCCCCGGGACCCGCCGCGACCCGGTGGCGACGTCGTAGCCCTCCGAGCGGATCGACTCGACGAGCGCTCCGAGATACGAGAGATCCGTGGCGAGATCGGTGTCGAAGTAGACGAGCACATCGCCGTCGCTCGCCTCGAAGGCGCGCTCTAAGGCCCCGCCGCGACCGAGTCGATCGTCGCTGTGAAAGTGTCGAATCCGGTTGTCGACCTCGGCCAGTTCGGCGGCGATTTCGGGCGTTCGATCCGTGCAGCCGTCTTCGGCGATCAACACTTCGAACGCGCCGTCCGGGAGAAACGCCTTGAGCGCCGCGACGGTCGTCGCGACCGTCTCCTCGATGGTCGCCGCTTCGTCGTAGGCGGGCAACACGACGCTCACCTCCCGGTCGGTCATCGGTCGTGTGTCGGGAACCGCCGGGCATCAACCTTCTGGTGGCATCCGGGCCGTCGAATCGCGCCGTCGTGCTCCCCTCTAATCGCGGTCACAACGGATATATCGGACGGCCGCAAATCGCCGCCAATGCTCGAACCGCCGGTTCTCGGCGCGGCCGCCCTCGGCGTTCTCGCCGTCATCGTCGTCTTCTTTTTCGTCGTTCGATCCGTCCGCGGTCACTGGGGGGACGGCCGCCCGAACACCGACGCCCAACGCGAGCGCGACCGCGCCCACCGGGAGGCACAACGGCGCGCCCCCGAGGAGGCTGCACGGAAGGGCGAGCGGTACGACCTCGTCGTCGCCGAAACCCAGTACGACCGGGTGCCCCCCGAGGTCCGCGGGACGATCGACGGCCTCCAGACGTTCGTCCGCGAGATCCCCGATCCCGATGGATCAGACGCTCTCGCCGTCGGGGAGACGATCCGGGTGCAGGTCATCGACTACGGCTCGAAGGGCACGACGGCCCAGGCGCGATTCCTCGACCGTCGTTGACCGGCGGCGACGGAACCGGGGACACTTTTGTCTCTCGCCGTCCCGGATCGGGTATGTCGATCCCGTTCGATTCGTTCACCCTCGCCGCCTCGACGGCCGATCTCGGCGAGGAACCCGCCGCTCGCGACGTCGCAGATTGCGTGGAGTTCCGCATGGACCTCGCCGCGAAGTCGGACGAGCAACTGGCCGCCTACGACGGCGACCTCCCGCTTCTCGTGACGAACCGCGCCGAGTGGGAGGGCGGTGGGGCCGCCGACGAGGGCCGCCTCGACGCGCTCGGTGACGCCCTCGCCCACGATGCAGTCGGCG
The DNA here is from genome assembly GCF_005239135.1 of Natronomonas salsuginis. Lineage (NCBI taxonomy): Archaea > Methanobacteriati > Methanobacteriota > Halobacteria > Halobacteriales > Natronomonadaceae > Natronomonas > Natronomonas salsuginis. Next base: position 46,740 of record NZ_QKNX01000009.1, on the reverse strand, counting down.
CGATCGACGTTGAACTCGAAGCGCTCGATGACAACGGTCGAGGGGACGCCGACGCGGCCCGATCGCTGGTCGAAGCCGCCTCGGATGTCGACGTCGCCGTCGTCGTCTCGACGCACGACTTCGAGGCGACGCCACCGGCGTCTGAGCTCCGAGACCGCCTCCGGCGGGCGAGCGAGCACGGCGACGTCGGCAAGATCGCCGTGACAGCCCGCGATCGTGGGGACGCCCTGTCGGTGCTGTCGGTCACGCACGAACTGACCGAAGCGGGCGTCCGGGTGGCGACGATGGCGATGGGCGCAGTGGGAAGTCACACGCGCGCGGTCGCCCCCGTCTACGGGTCGAAGATCGGCTACGCGCCGGTCGACCCAGACGCCGCGACTGCGCCGGGGCAGTACGACCTCGAAACGCTCAGGACGCTCGTCGACCGGCTCTCGGAGTGAAAACGCTTCCAGCCGGCTTCACCGAAGCCGAGCGGTGATGTGTCTCGGCGCTCTCGCCGAATAGGGATCGCAAACCGACCGGTCGCGAGATGGACCCGCTCGATGTTGGGGAGCGAGAGACCCCCAGACAGGCCCTCAGCAAGCACGGGTATTATGTGCCTTGGAGACCAACACGTTTGCATGCAAGTTGGTTCAGATCTCTCGGTCCGATTCGCCACCTTCGGCTCGCGCTCGATCGTCACACACGCTCTTATGGGAATCGGTTTCGTCGGTGCCGTTATTTCGGGCCTATTCGTCAATGGGCAGATCGGATTGATATCCATGGTTGCCTTCATAAATTTCACCGCGGGAATGTGGATCTCTCAGTCGATCCACTCGCTCGGCAACGCCGCGACCGACGACGAATATAACGGAGTGCTGTTAGAGGTTCTCGATCGTGTCTAACGCCCCTGGTATCGACGTTGGCCGGTTCGGTCGCACATTGGTGTTGATCGGATTCGTAACAGCAGTTTTTTTGACACTGACCGCTGACAGGCTCGGAGGTGAAACGTTTCAGATAGGCGCTTTCGCGATCGGAACGATGGCTTTTATCACCGCCATTGTCGGCTTTTTTATCGCCGCCGGGAGCCGTGTTGAGGCTTGATTCATCCACGGGAATGCTCGTGCGATATCGTCTCTGCTCTCGGTAAAGACCTGCGTCCACCGTTTCAATACCCTCCTCGATAAGAGTTCGATCCCCAGGAATATCCATCGGGCTGATAGAGATACGAGCGCATACCCCTGCCGTCCCGAACAGGCGGGGGTCGAGTGGACAACTCAGCCACGAACCACGGACGGTGGGCATTTGATTACCCACGGTAATCGTTTTCTCGTGGTCACGAACATCTCTGATTTTCGAACGACCTCTTTGAGCGGGCCACAGCCCTATACAGGGGAGGAAACGAGAGTTCCTCGGGTGTGCTGCCGGTTCCGCTTGCGTGCGGGTTGGTACCTCGAACGCCACACTCGGTGGAACTCCGGTGGCCGGATCCCACGTCGTTCAGGGCGTCGAGGAGGTCAAGTTGCCCACTTCGTGTTCACGTTGCTCACCGGGATCCGACAGCTCTCGCCGGCGACTTGGCGGTCGCGACCGTCGTCGGCAAGTGGAACGACGCGATCGGTCTCGACGGCGGTGTCTGGGTACGACGCTCCGAACGCGTCATCGAGACGCTTCCGGTCGGCGAGTGAGAACCGGCGAACCGCTGCTGTTTTCTATCGCCCGGTGACAGCTACGGCTACGTGAACCGCGCCGAACTCCTCTTTGCGGTGCTCGTCGGCCTCGTTCAGGGCATCGTCGAGTGGCTACCGATCTCCAGCCAGGGGAACGTCTCGATCGTCGCCACGCTGGTCACCGACATCGATCCCGCGGTTGCGGTCGACCTCGCGCTGTTCGTCCAGCTCGGGACGATCTGCTCGTCGTCGATCTACTACCGCGAGGACATCGCGACCGCCCTCCGATCGGTCCCCGACTGGCGGCCGCGAAGGGCCTACAGCGAGCGCAACGCCGAGACGACGTTCATCGTCCTCGCAAGCGCCGCGACCGGCCTCGTCGGCATTCCGCTGTACCTCACGCTCCGGGAGGCGGTGTCGGGGCTCGCCGGCGGGCTGTTCATCGCGGTGATCGGCGCACTCTTGGTCGGCACTGGACTCCTCCAGCGCGCGAGCGAAGCCGTCGACCTCCAACTGAAAGAGACGCCGACGCTCTTCGATACGCTGCTCGTCGGCGGGCTCCAGGGGCTGACGATCCTTCCGGGAATCTCGCGATCCGGGACGACGGTCAGCGCCCTGTTGCTCCGCGGCTACGAGGGGTCCTCGTCGCTTCGGCTGTCGTTTCTGCTCTCGATCCCGGCGAGCCTGGGCGCGGCGACGCTCGTCGTCGTGAGCGGCGACGGACTCCCCGGGATCTCCCCGCTCGTCGCGGTCGTCGCCCTCGCCACCAGCGCCGTCGTCGGCTACCTCACCATCGACGCGCTGATGCGAATCGTCGAGCGCGTCGCCTTCTGGCTCGTCTGCGTCGGTCTGGGTGGCCTCGCCGTGGTCGGCGGGCTCGCCCTCCTGTAAGTTGGCGGGAGTTCGACCGCGACGACGAGCGTGGCGACACACCGCCCGATGGAAACGCCTTTGCGGCCGCAGGGACTCCCACCCGGTAATGACGAGTGTCAAGGAGTTCCGCGTCGAGGAGCCCGCGACGGCCGATTCGCTCGGGGTCGGCGCGTTCGTCTTCACCGACGACTACTCCGTGTTCGACTGGGGCAAGATGCCCGACGCGATTCCGAACAAGGGAGCGTCGCTGTGCGCGATGGGCGCGGCGAACTTCGAGCGACTGGAGGTCGAGGGCGTCCCGACCCACTACCGCGGCGTCGTCAGCAGCGGCGAGGTCGTCGACTTCGATTCGGTCGTCGCCCCGCCGCGGGAGATGGCGATCGATCTTACTCGGGTGCCGGAGCTCCCGCACGAGGGCCGCGAATACAACTACAACGCCTACCACGAGGCGGCGGGGGACAACTACCTGATCCCCCTCGAAATCGTCTTCAGAAACACCGTCCCGGTCGGCTCGTCGCTCCGTTCGCGGGGCGAACCGAGCGAGTTCGGCCTCGACGAGGAGACCTGGCCGGACGAACCGGTCGACCTCCCCGAACCGGTCGTCGAGTTCTCGACGAAGTACGAGGAGTCGGATCGGTATCTCTCGCGGGAGAACGCCGACTTCATCGCGGGGAAAGCCGACATCGACGACCTCGAATCGGTCGCCCGCGAGGTCAATCGGATCGTCACCCGGACGGCCGCCGACGCCGGGCTCAAACACGAGGACGGCAAGATCGAGTGTCTCTATTTCGACGGCGAGATCCGCGTGGCCGACGTCGTCGGCACGTTCGACGAGAACCGGTTTTCCCACGACGGTCAACAGCTCTCGAAGGAGGTCCTCAGGCAGCATCACAAGCGCACTCAGCCGGAGTGGGTCGAGGCGGTCGGAGAGGCCAAGGCGCGAGCGAAGGCCGAAGACATCGCCGACTGGCGCGAGCTGTGCGCGGTCGATCCGCAACCCCTTCCGAGACACGTCGTCGACGCCGCACGCGAGATGTACACGGCTGGGACGAACGCATACATCGGACGCGAACTGTTCAGCGCGCCCTCGCTGGAGGAGGCGGTCGAGGCGATCCGAACCCTCTAGAGCGGCGACCGAAAACGGAAACGTAACTTACTCCAACGGCGCGTCGGCGACCTCGGGATCTGCCTCGTAGCCCTCCTGGAGCCGCCGTTCGGCTTCGTCGCGGTCCTCGGGATACCCGACGTCGATTCGCCACCCGTCCATCCGGATGGCGTCGATCGTCCGTCCGGAGTGGATCAACAGATCGATCGCGTCCGAGAGTTCGAGCTCGCCGCGATCGGAGGGCTGGACGAGGTTACAGGCGTGAAAGATCGCGGGCGTGAACGTGTAAAAGCCCGTCATCACGAGGTTCGTCGGCGGTTCGTCGGGTTTTTCGATCACTTCCGTGATCTCGCCGTAGTCGTTGGTGTCGCAGACACCGTAGCGGGAGGCCTCCTCCCAGGGGACGGACTCGACGAGGAAGGCGGCGTCGGCGCGCTCCTCGCGCTGGCGGTTGACCACGTCGGCGAGGTTGGCCTCGAAGACGTTGTCCCCGAGCATGAGCATGAAGTCGTCCTCGACGTGCTCTTCGACGCACAACAGCGCGTGGGCGAGTCCCTTCGGCTCGCGCTGGTGGGTGTACGTGATCGGGATGCCCTCGTAGTCGTCGCCGTAGAAGTCGATGATCTTCTCTTTCTTGTAGCCGACGACGACGAGCAGTTCGTCGGCGTCGAGTTCGAGCAGCCGATCGAAGCAGTGACTCAGGATGGGGCGGCCGTCCACCTCGACGAGCGCCTTCGGTTTGTCCTCGGTCAGCGGTCGGAGACGCGTCCCCTCCCCCGCGGCGAGTACGACAGCTTGCATACCTAGCGGCACTCGCCCCCGAACCAAATCCTTTCGGCTTGATCTCGTCGGAACCGTCACCACCCGATGAGGCCGAACGGTCGCGGTGGGCCCCGTCGTCAGTCGTCCTCTGCGGGCGCGTCCGGGCGGGACGTATCGAGCCGCCCGATCGTGGCACCGCTCCAGTCGAACCGGCCCTGAAAGTACAGGGCGACGTTGACCAGCGCGAGAAGCACCGGCACCTCGATGAGCGGTCCGACGACGGTGGCGAAGGCGACGCCCGACCCGACGCCGAACACCGCGACGGCGACCGCGATTGCGAGTTCGAAGTTGTTCGATGCGGCGGTGAAGCCGATCGCCGTCGTCGTCGAGTAGTCCGCGCCGATGCCCCTGCCCATCCCGAAGCTCACGAGGAACATCACCACGAAGTAGATCGTCAGCGGGACCGCGATCAAGAGCACGTCACCGGGTGAGGCCACGATGTTCTCGCCCTGAGTTGCGAACATCACGATGACGGTAAAAAGGAGCGCGACGAGCGTCAGCGGGTCGATCTTCGGGACGAACGCCTCGTCATACCACGTTTCCCCCTTGGTTCGCGTCCCAACGTATCGCGTGAGGAACCCGCCGACGAAGGGAATACCGAGGAATATGACGATCGCTCGGAACACCTGCGTCGGCGTCACGTCGAACGTCTCGATGCCGGCGACGAGCGACTCCATGCCGAAAAGCGGCGGGAGGAAGAGTCCGAAGAACCAGACGTAGACGCCGTAGGTGATGATCTGGAACAGGCTGTTGAACGCGACGAGGCCGGTGACGTACTCCGTCGAGCCCTCGGCGAGTTCGTTCCAGACGAGCACCATCGCGATGCAGCGCGCCATCCCGATGAAGACGAGCCCGAGGAAGTACTCGGGGCGAGCCGGCAGGCCGGGCACGAGTCCGCTGAAGAAGATCACGGCCAGCCCGAACATGAGCGTCGGACCGATCAGCCAGTTCTGGACGAGACTCAATCCGAGAACGCGCCAGTTGCTGAACACCGCGCGAAGTCGCGAGTAGTCGGCCTTCGCCAGCGGCGGGTACATCATCGCGACGAGACCGATTTCGACGAGGTGGAAGTCCTGAATCGGCCGCGTCACCGACGGAGCGGCGAATCCGAGGCCGACGCCGATCGCCATCGCGCCGAATATCCAGACGGTGAGGTACTTGTCGAGAAAGTCCATCGATCGAGGATCGCCACAGCTCTCACAGCCACAGTTCGGGCCGTGTTCGTGGGCGTCGGCATCACGCATTGTCGATGTCCGACGTTCGGGTGGTACCGCTGGCCATCTCTCGCTCGACCTCGTCGAACAGCGCGGTCACCCGCCGCTCGATCTCGTCGCGGATTTCTCGGACTCGGTCGAGGCCTTCCCCATCGGGATCGTCCAGTGCCCAGTCACGAATGTCTACATCGGAGTCGTCAGCGTCGAGTTCGAGCGTCGAACAGCCCATCGTGGCGACGTAGTCACACGATTCGAGTTCCTCCGTCGAAATCTTCCGCGGTGTCCGTTCAGAGAGGTCGAATCCCTCCTCGCGCATCACCTCGACGACGACGTCGTGAACGTGATCGGCAGGGTGGGTTCCGCCAGTGAGAATCTCGACGATGTCGGCGAGATCTCGACGCTCCCGTTCGTGTTCGGCGAATGCAGTCGACATCTGTGACCGCCCAGCGTTCTGGACGCACATGAACGCCACAGAGACTGGTGTGTCGCTCATCGATCGCCCTCACGCGTCTCGTCGAGCGCCGCGAGAAGCGCCTCGGCGCGATCGGTCGGCTCGTAGTATCGCCAGGTCCCCTCCTTGCGCCGCGCGACGAGTCCGGCGTCGTACAGATCCGAGAGCGCGTGGCTGATGGCGCTGTCGCTGACGTCCACGACCGGATTGATCTCGCAGACGCACAGCTCCCGATCCGCGGCGTTCAGGAGGCGTACGATGGTGTGTCGGGTGTCGTTACCCAACGCCTTGAGGGCGGTGAGATCGGCGTCGGAGCGCGCCGGTATCTCCGATCGGTACGCCCGAAGCGAGTCGAGCCGGTCCGCCACGTCGGCCTCACAACACGCACCGAGTTCGTCGGCGATGAGTCGTTCGATCCGCTCTGCTTTCTGGGCCATAGATGAGTAATTGAACAACTATTCATATAATAGCTCCGATGGTCCGTCGTTGGACGCGTTCAGCAGCCGGAGCTCCCGGGAGCGAGCACTAGACGATACTTCAGCGAGGGGCTCTATCGAGGGCTACCCCGTTCGGTGTTGGAGTGATTCACAGTCCCCGCTCGTCGCCTTCCTGTGCCAGGATGACGACCATCGACAGCCCCGAGATGAGGAGCAACAGCAGCGCCGGGATCGCCGCGTACTGGTAGAGGACGGCCGCCTGCGCGCGCCAGATCTGGGTGACGATCGTCTCGAAGCCCGACGGACGCAGAATGAGCGTAACGGGGAGCTCCTTCATCGTCGTCAAAAACACGAGCGCGGCGCCGGCGACGAGCCCCGAGCGGATGTTGGGCAGCGTGATCCGTCTGAACGTCCCGAGCGGGGACTCCCCGAGGGTCCGACCGGCCTCGACGAGCTTCGAGTCGAGTTGCAGAATGGACGTGCGGGTCGTGCCGACCGCCTGCGGAACGAACCGGATGGTGTACGCGAAGATCAAAAGCGGCAGCGTCTGATAGAGGCTCGGGAGATAGCCGGCCCCGAAGAAGACCAAGGCGAGCCCCAAGACGACGCCCGGCACCGCGAAACCGACGTACGTCGCCCGCTCGAACAGGATCGAGACACGGGAGTCGTTCGTCGCCGCGAAGTACGCGACCGGCAGCGCGACCAGCGTCGCCACGGCGGCCGCGGCGGCCGCGACGCCGACGGAGTTGAGCACCTGTACCCACTCGAAAGACAACGAGGGCTGTCGTTCGGTGTCCGTTCGAACCAGCCACAGCAGCAGGATCCAGATTGGGACGACGAGCGCGACGAGGGAGACGCCCGCGGGCAACAACGTCGCGGGCCAACGCCACCGCCCCAGCTGAACGCGGGTGCCGTCGTGGTCGGCGTCGCCACCCTTGACGGTCTGATCGGGACGGATCGCCCACTCCAACACGAGCACGAGAAGCACGAGCAACAGGAGTTGGATCGAAAGCAGCGCGGCGTACTCGGCGCCGAACGAGGTGTACTCGACGTAGATCTCGCGGGTGAACACCGAGAGGCGCATGATCGCCGGGGTGCCGAAGTCCGAGATCGCATACAGCGCGCTCAACAGCGCACCGGCGGCGATCGCGGGGCGGATCTGCGGCAGCGTCACCCTGCGAAACGCGTCCCACCGCCCGTAGTTGAGCGTCCGCGCGGCGTCGATCAACTGGGTGTCGAACGAGACCAACGCGGCTCGAGCAGTGAGGTAGACGTACGGGTACGTGTACAGCGTGATGACGAGTACAGCGCCCGGGAGCCCGTATATTTCGGGGATCCGTTCGATACCGAGCGGGGCCAAAATCGACTGGAACTCCCCGCGGGGGCCGAACGCCGAGACGAACGCGAACGCGCCGACGTAGCTGGGAATAACGAGCGGAAGGGCGGCGACGATCGACCAGAACCGGCGGAATGGAAGGTCGGTTCTGACGGTCAGGTACGCGAGCGGGACGCCGAGCAGCACCGACCCCGCGGTCACGCCGCCCATCAGGAGGAGGCTGTTGACGAGCACGTCAGCGGTGCCGGCGCTGAACACGAGGCCGCGCGCGCGCGTCGGTTCGACGGCCGCGACTTCGATGAAGAGCCAGGCGAGCGGGAACACCAACGCGACGGCGATTAGCCCGGAGAGCAACGTCAGCCCCAGCGGTAACGAGCGGGTCGACGAATCGGCGTCGGTTTCGGTCGGTTGGTCCATGGTGGATGGAGGAGTCGGGCGACGACCGTGGCTTCGGTTCGGTTCGAACGCGCCGAGCGGTATAGTTCGATCGAAACACTCCGACGGATATAAGAGTTTAGGCCAGCCTAAATAGGGTATGGAGCTGACGAGGCGGGACGCCGCCGCCGCCCTGGCTGCGATCGGGACGACCGGCGCGGTCGCGTTCGGCGTCAATCGGCTCGGACGTGAACGCGAGGAGCGCGACGAACGGCCGGATCCGGCGGCCGGCGTGACGGTCGACGACGCGCGGATCGTGGAGACGCTTTCGGCCGCCGCCGCCGTCGTCTACCCCGAGGCGGTCTCGGGAGTCGACGCGTTCGTGGAGGCGTTCCTCGACGGGCGGCTCGACCGCCCTGACCACGCGGTCGCCCTTGGTGAGGCGGTCGGCGAACTAGACGAACTCGCGACGGCGTGGTACGGCGATCGCTTCGCCGAACTGCCGGTCGCGGACCGCGATCGACTTCTCCGAGAAGCCGGCGCGAACACCGCCGATGAGGATCCCGAGGGCACGACTGCCGAGCGGATCAGATACTACGTCGTCAACGAACTGCTGCTCGCGCTGTACGCCTCGCCGACGGGCGGCGAGTTGGTCGGAATCGAGAACCCCCAGGGGTATCCTGGCGGGACCGAAAGCTACCGACGGGGGCCGCAATGAGTTCCCCACGGAGCGATCGAACGCCGCTGGAGCGAGCGGACGTCTGCGTGATCGGCGCGGGACCGGCGGGCGGGCTCGTCGCCGACCGACTCGCCGACGAGCACGAGGTGGTCGTGTTGGACGCCGGACCGCGATTCGACTTCGACGACCGCATCGAGCGCCAAGAGAAAGCGATCCGCCCGGCCTACGACCGCTCCGACGTGTGGGACGGCGATCCCGAACGCGACGCGCACTCGGCCTCAGGCGAGTGGTTCTACCCGCTGAACCAGGCGCGCGTCAAGGGGATCGGCGGCTCGACGCTGCACTGGCAGGGGATGGTGATGCGGCTGCACGAGGACGACTTCAACTCCGAAAGCGTCCGCGGCGCGGGCGCTGACTGGCCGATCGACTACGCGGACCTCCGGCCGTACTACGCCGACGCCGAGCGCGAGCTGGGCGTCGCCGGCTCGGACGACAACCCCTACGCGCCGCCCCGTGAGGAGCCGTTTCCGATGACGGCGTTCGCGCCCTCCTACAGCGACGGCCTGTTCGCCGAGGCCTGCGAAACCCTGGAGATCGATATGCACTCGGTGCCGAACGCCCGCAACGCCGAGTCCTACGACGGGCGCTCGGCGTGCGTCGGCTACGGGACCTGCCAGCCCGTCTGTCCGTCGGGCGCGAAGTACGATGCGACCGTCCACGTCGAGCGCGCCGAGGAGAGGGGTGCGACGGTGATCGATCGGGCCCCGGTCCAACGGCTCGAACACGACGCTGATAGGGTGACAGCGGCGGTCTACGCGACCCCCGACGGCGAGGAGCACCGACAGGAGGCCGAGGCCTTCGTCGTCGCCTGCGGCGGCGTCGAGACGCCGCGATTGCTCCTGTGTTCGGAGTCCGAACAGTACCCCGATGGGCTCGCGAACTCCAGCGGCCTCGTCGGCGCGTTCTTCATGGATCACCTATTCGCCGGCATGGGCGGCGTCCTCGACGAGCCGACCCGCCAGAACCACGTCGGCTTTCTCACGAGCGGGTGCCACCAGTTCTACGACGACGCCGACGGTGAGGTCGGGCCGTTCAAACTGGAGTTCTTCAACTACGACGGCCCCTCGCCGGTCGAGATGGCGCTCTCGGGCGACGAGTGGGGCGACGCCCTGCTCGATCGGCTTCGCGAGTCGTACGGGAACCACATCGGGATGGGGGCGCTCGTCGAGCAGCGCCCGCGGGAGGACAACTACGTCGGCCTCGACCGCGAGCGGACCGACGATCACGGCCGGCCGGTGCCGGACGTTCACTGGTCGGTGGACGACCGGGCGCTGCGGACGATCGAGCGGGCCAACGAAATCCAGCGAACGATCCTCGAGGAGTTAGGCGCGGAGATCACCTGGCAGGTCGGCCCCGACAACACCGGGCCGGCGTACCACCACATGGGCACGACGCGGATGGGGACCGATCCGGCCGAAAGCGTCGTCGATCCGTGGCTTCGGACTCACGACCTGACGAACTGCTGGCTCGTCACCAGCGGCGCGTTCCCGACCGGCGGCGCGATGAACCCGACGCTCACCATCGCCGCACTCGCGCTGAGAGCCGCGGAGAACCTTCGTGAAACGCTTTGACGCTTGTTTTAGGTATACCTAAAAACTTAAGCGCCTGCGGGAGAGATGAGTGACAATGAGTTCGATTCAGCGGCAGGCGGACGGCAGCGACGTGGACGCCACGGACGGGGAGACGAGCGACACGGAAGACGAGTACACCTTCGAAGACGTAAGCGTCGTGATGGGCACGTACAACGAGGAGGCGGCGATCGCGACCGTCATCGACGACGTGGAGGCCGTCACGGACGGGAAGGCGGAGATCGTCTGTGTCGACGGATCGTCGGACCGAACGCCCGAAATCGCCCGCGAGAAGGGCGCTCGCGTGATCGAGCAGGAACCGCAGGGGTACGGCGTCGCCGTCCGCGAGGCGATCCTCGCGCCGGATCGGCCGATCGTCGTCACGACCGACTGCGACGACACCTACCCGATGGAACAGCTGCCGGAGTTCCTCGCGGCGATCAACGACGGGGCCGACGTCGTCAGCGGCGACCGCCTCTATCACGGCGCGGAGGCGATGCCCGCGTTCAACCGCTTCGGCAACCAGGCCTTCGCCGCCATCGCGAGCGTCCTGATGAGCGAGCGCGTCCACGACACCACGACGGGGATGCGCGCCTACCGGCGCGAGGTCGTCGAGTCGATCGAGTGGACCGAGAACACCGGGCTGTCGGCGGAACTGCTCATCCGACCGCTCATGCGAGGCTACGAGATCCGCGAGCAGCCGATCGCCTATCGCGAGCGCGCCGGTGAGACGAAACTCGACCCGATCGAGGGCGGCCTCGCCATCGCGAAGTCGATCGTGACGGTCTGTCTCGAAGAGCGGTTTCGGTAGTCGGCTCGGTCATCGAACGAGCGTTTTCTCGTTTTGAAGACGCTGGGGGACATTCATATCGGATGAAGAGAACCCACCACCATGGAGCGACGAGCGAAGGGTGACCGAGCCATCTCGCCGGTGATCGGCGTCACCCTCATGTTCGTCATCGTCGTCCTGTTGGCAGGGGTCTCCGCCGGTATGTTGCTCGGCTTCGAGTCCCAGCTTCGCGACCCTGGCCACACCTTCGCTACCGACGAGACCGTCGAGGTGGCGTTGCAAGGCAACGACACGGAACACAGCTTAGAGTTCGTCCACCTGGCGGGCCAGTCGGTGGCGGCCGACGCGCTCCGCGTCCGCGTCGGGGACGGGGAAGCGACCCAGACCGTCGATCTCGACACAGGGAGCGCCCCGACACTCGCGGACGGCGAGTGGTCTTCGGGTGAGCGGCTCGACCTCGAACTCGACGAGGACACGATCTGTCGCGGCGACGGCGACACTGCCGAGGTGACGCTCGTCTACGACGGGGCCGACTCGGCCTACGTGCTCTCCGAACGGCGCGTCCCCATCGAGCGTGGCCAGTTCGTCATTCGCGGTGACAGCGTCGAGACCACCGCCGATTTCACGGCCAACGTGAAGTTCCTCGGCACTGGCTGGTCGAGCCCGACCTACGACGCGCCGGTGAACGTCTCCGTGCGCGTGAACAGGACCGAGGTGAAAGCCTGGGAGCTGGTCGGCGACTCCGACACGACCGTCGGGTCGTACGGCGTCTCCCGGCAGTCGACTGGCACCTCGATCTCGGTCCGAGCCAGCGGCAAGGAATCGCGGTTAGGCGATTGGCGAACCACGAGTGACGCCGAGAACGACGAGTACCTGGTCGTGCTCCGGGACGGCGATCCAGTACCGAACTACGATGCCGGCTCCGGCCAACAGGACGTCGCCGCGTACGCGGAACCGTTCATCGACGACGGCGTCGTCTCGCTGGACGACAACCAAGCGATCTACCTGTTCGACTTCAACCGGCAGGGGCCGTACCACGAGACGGCGGACTACCAAGACGCGGTCGTTCTCGTCTCCTTTTTCGCCCAGCGGGCGACCGAAGCCCAGGTCCACGACGTGGCCGAAGAGCAAGTCATCGTCTGCCCGGCGGAGACGAAGTCGGCGAGTCCGAACGGCGGGGACTGACGGAGCGGTGAAACGGAGCTACAACGTGTCGGACCACCGCGACGGCGCGGTACTCCGGTAGAACACTGCGACGTTGAGCGCGGTGACTACCCCCGTCAGTCCGAGGACGAGGCGATAGTCGCCGGTCGCCTCGACGACCAACGTCGAGACCGGCGGGACGACCAGCGCCGCCGCGCCGAAGGCGACGTTGAAGATGCCGACGATCGCGGTGTCGTTCGCCGGGTCGAAGATGTCGAGCAGGACGGGGACGTACAGCGCGGACGTCGTGCCGAGTCCGATTCCCAGCAACAGGATCCCGGCGTAGATCGCGAGCGTCGTCTGTGCGATGAACACGAAACAGCCGACCGCGATCAAGAGGAGCGAGACGGCGATCATGCGGCGAAAGCCGAGCCGTTGGCCGGCGTACCCGCTCGCGACCCGAGCGAGAATGCTCGACCCGCCGATGACCCCGAACAGGACCGTCGCGAAGCCGCGCTCGATCCCCCAAGCGGCGAACATGTTGATCGCGTGCGTAGAGATCAGGAAATACCACGCGTACAGCAGCGCCATCGCCAAGAAGAGTGGGGGAAACGCCGGCTCCCGGAGCAGCCGTTTCAGCCAATCGAGCAGATCATCGAGTCCGCGCTCACTCCCGTCGTCGTCGATCCGCGGACGCCGAATCACGACGGCCGCCGCGACGTAGATCGCGGCAGCGCCGAGCAACACGATCGTGAACGCGTTCCGAACGCCGTAACCGTCGATCAACCGGGCCCACACCGGCGGCATGACCTGCATCCCGAGGCCGTTGCCGGCGAAGAAGATTCCCGTCGCGATCCCCCGGTGTTCGTCGAACCACCGCGGCGTCACCGAGACGACGATGATGTACACGAGCCCCATCGCGAGACCGATCCCGGCGAACACCATCAGGAGTCCGAGGTACGACGAGACGACGTGGAGCCCCCCGCTGAGCAGCGCCACCCAGACGGCGACGGGCACGATGACCCGTCGGATCCGGAGCCGAGTGAGTAGGATGCCCATGGATCCGGCGACGATGTAGACGGCGAACGTCTCCGCGGAGAAGACCGTCGAGATCGCCACTCTCGAGGCGTCGAACTCCTCGGCCAGCGGATCGAGCAACACCCCCGAAGGAGAACAGAGTGCCCCAGGTGACGACCAGCGTGAGAAACGAAGCGCCGACGACCAGCCAGCTCCGGAGCGAATCGCGATCGTCGAGCGCGTGTCTGCTCACTACCCGGGCCGTTTCGTCACGCGGTGATCAGCGTTTCGGTACTCCTCACACGAGGACTGCTTGCGCACGCGCTGGAACGTGGGCCACCCGGCACGACCCCGACTGTCACGCCCGCGTCAGGCTCGTCTCGAAAGAGACGCCATCGCGATGCGAGTCCGGCTCGTCGGGCAGATACGTTCCCTCGTTCCCGCAGTCGGTGACGAGCGGGCAGACGGAGCGCTCGGGCGGCCAGACCGCCTCGACACCGTCGGTGTCGGTTCGAACGGTCGTCTCCTGACGATACGTGAGCGTGCCGCCGTCGGGCTGGGTGAGCGTGATCGTCAGGACGACGACGTCGTCTTCGCCGACGCGGATCGACGGATCCGAATCGGCGTCGAGCGCGCCGAGGCGGGCCGCGTCGCGGTCAACCGACCACGGGACGGCGATCGACTCGCCTGGATCGGCGACCGCGTATTCGGCGCGGCCGCCCGCCCTGCTTTCGAGTCGAACCATCGCGTACTCGACGCGCGGCGGGACGCCGACGACGGTGTCGCCGGACAGCGCCGTCCCGCGCCGCACTTCGATCGCTTCGAGTTTCGGGGTGACGTGGCGGTTGGCATTTGGCGTCCACTCACCGCGATAGGCGTACCGGTAGGTGGTCCGGTTCGGGTAGGCGTCGAGGACGGCGAAGTCCTCGTCGGGCTCGCGATCGAGCGCGTAGACGACCGAACCATCGAGGCCGCCGTCGTTGCGGAGGTACTGGAACGGGTGGTTCTGCCACTCGCCGTAGGGCGTCGGGAGGAAGACGAGCGCGTCCTCGAGATCCGCCGTCTCGATCGGCTCGTAGGCGATCTCGTACTTGTCGGCGTAGGCTGCGTTCCGGTCGAGCGGCGTCGAGACGGCCGCCGCGGCCGTGACACCAAATCCGACGAGGCTCGCGACGAGCACCACGGCGACGATCGCCCGCCCGGCTCGCGGCGACAGCGTCGAGTCGAGCCGACCCCGCAGCGCCGGGAGCCGGTCCCAAGCCGCGACCGCGGCGACGGCCGCGAAGACCGACAGCGGGAGGAGGAGATCGAAGTGATAGAATGGGCCGAACTGCGAGACGAGCCCGTCGGTCGGATCGGACATCGTCGCCAGCAGGTTGTAGTTGCCCCAAAAGAACAGGTTCCCGAGCGGAACGGTGACGAGGGGGCCGGCGAGCAGAAGGCCGGCCGTCCGCTCGATGCTGTCGGACGCCGAGCGCGTCCACCGCGGTTCGAGCCAGCTGCGAGCCGCGAGCGCGAGGCCGACGGCGGCCAGCGCCGTCCCAATCGGCCCCGCCACGAACCACCGCGTCACGAGGTAGTAGAGCGCGTAGCCGTTGGCTTCGAGCGCCAGTTGGGGCGTGTAGTCGACCGAGTGACCGAGAATTCGGCGCGTACCGAACCCGGGTCCGTCGCGGGGCGCGAAGGCCTCGTAGGGGAACACGAGCGGCGAGCCGGTCATCCGAGCGTTGTATGCGAGCGCCACGCCCACGAACGCGAGGCCGACGAGCGCCGTGAGGCCGCGGCGGCGGACGACGCCGGAGAGGACGACACCCTCGTCGACGAGCGAGCGGGCGAGCGAGAAGAGCGCGTGCAGGACGAACGGGATGGCAAACAACACGGCGGTGAGGGGCCGAGCGAAGAACGCGAGCCCGATCGCGCCGCCAGCGACGGCGGCGACGACGGCGGACTCGTCGCGGACGCTTCGGAGATACGCGACCGCAAACACCAGATTGAGCGCCGTCGTCGGTGCATATGGGAGAAACGCCGAGGTCGTCACGAGCGCGAGCGGCGACGCGGAGAAGAGGATCGCGGCGACGACGCCGACGCGTCGATCGAAGGCCATCGAGCCGAGCGCGTACACGAGCGCCGCATTGACGGCGGCGACGACCGCGAGCGTCACCCGCGGCTCGCCGAACAGCGCCATCGAGGCGGCGAACATCGCCGCCGGGACGGGCGCGTACTTCGGGTAGAGCCGGCCCGCGTCCTCGACGAAGAACCACGGGTGGAACGCGCCCGCGAGGTCGCCGGCGTGCAGTTCGAGTTGACCCTGTAACAGCATCGCCGCCTGCAGGAGATAGACGCCCTCGTCGTGGTTGCTCGAATGGTATGCGAAGACGGTTATCGAGACGACGAGGACGGCGAGGCCAGCCGTAGTGGCGACGGCGGCGGCCGCGGCCGTCGTCGCGTCGAGCCCGTTGGCGAGCCGTCGAATCCGGGGGCGGGGCGATGGTGGGGGCGACACGTCGCGTCGAACCTATAGCACGCCGACATCGCGCATGAGGTCGACAGTCGTTTCGAGGTCCGAAAGCTGCGTCAGGTCGATGTCCGGTACGTCGAGTTCGTCGATCGACGGGAGGTCGCCGATCGGATCGACGTCGGGGACGAGCGGGTACTCGAAGGTCGAGCGCGCGAAGTAGTCCTGCGCCTCCGCCGAGAGGAGGTGGCGCACGAAGTTGTTCGCGAGCGTCGCGTCCGTCGCCGTGTCGACGACGGCCGCGCCCGCGACGTTGAACACGGCGCCGGCGTCGCCGGAGGTGAACGCGGTGGCGATCGACGCGTTCGGGTTCCCGTCGATAACGCGCTGAATGTAGTAGTGGTTCGTGAACGCGGCGTCGATCTCGCCGTCGGCGATCCCCTCACAGGCGGCGAACTCGTTCGGGTACTCCGTGATTCCAGCGTCGAGGACCCCTTGGAGCCACTCTCGGGTCGCCTCCTCGCCCTCGATGAGTCGCATCGCGGTGACGAACGCCTGACAGGAGCCGTAGGATGGAGCCCAGCCGAGATCCCCGTCGAACTCGTCGGGATAGACCATGATGTCGTCGGGGATGTCCTCTGCGCTGTACTCGTCGGTGTTGTACGGGACCGCTCGCGCCCGCCCCGAGGTACCGATCCACTCATCGGTGTGGAACTCCGAACGCACCATGTCGAGGATGTCCTCGTCGAGCGCTGCGGCCCGGCCTTCGTCGGCGATCGCGCCGAGCGCACCCGAGTTGACGGAGTAGAACACGTCCGCGGGGGAGCCGTCGCCCTCGTTGATGATCTGGTTGACGAGATCGGTCGATCCGCCGTACCGCATCGTCAGATCGAGGTCGTCGTAGAGGTCGTCGATGTAGTTCACGAGATCGCCGACGAGGAACTCGCCGCGACCGGAGTACACCGTCAGTTCTCCCTCCAGCGCCGGCATCTCGCTCATCGATACGCCATCGGGGGCATCCCGGCCTTCCCGCCCGGAGCCGATCTGACCGACCGGCGAGTCCGAGGGCTCGGACGGTTCGTCGTCGCTCGAGTCGTCGCCGAGGAGACCGGAACAGCCGGCGATGCCGGCCGCGCCGATCGCGCCCGCGGTTGCGAGGAAGCGTCGACGCCCCTGGTCTCTCGAACTGTCGCGTGTATCGCGCATGTTTTTAGGTCCACCTAAATGCATTTATACTCATCGCTTTAGTCGTCCGCAACGGCCGGCGTTTCGACGGACGCGAGCGCCTCGAGGCACTCGAGCCAATCGAGCATGTACGCGCCGACGTGGTTGAAGAACCCGCCGTTTCGGTACTCGTCGAACTCGCCGTCTGCCAGCCGGTGGGCCATCGCCTCGAACACGGCGGCGTACCGGTCCGGGGTTCGGCTCGCGTCCGGCAGGTCCGGCTCCACATCGTCGACGAGCTCCCAGAGGTGCTCGTTGAGCTCCAGTCCCGCGACCTCGTTGTGGAGGTCGTCGAACGTCGACCGGGGGGCCTTGTTGTGCTCACACAGCGGCCGGCCATTGTAGATCCGCCCGCCGAGCAGGTCGCAGGCGCGCTTGAGGAAGACGCCGCTCCAGATGTCGTCGAATCGACCGACGTCCCAGGCGTTGTCGTCCATCGGCAGCTGGTAGAACGCCGGAATCACCTCGCGGCGGAACGCGAGGTTCATCGAACAGACGGTGAGGTAGTTGCCGCGGTCGGCGATGAAATCACTCTCGAAGTCGCCGGTCGCCGTCCGCGTTTGGGCCTGCCCCCGAAGGTCGCCGTCCATCAGGATGCGGACCGCGTCGAGGTCGGGGACGTTGGTCCACAGCCCCTGAGAGGCGACCACGTTCCCGCCGTCGATCTCGACCGTGTCGGTTTCGACGGTCTCGTCCATCGCCGAGTAGGGGTACCCGCGCGGATAGAGGCCGTGTTCGTCGGCGCGCTGATAGAGGACGTTCACCCACTGCTCGTCCGAACTGACGCGTTCGATCTCTCCGCCGAAGGCGAGGTTTCGCATGTGGCGGCCGAAGAAGTCGCCCTCGTGGGGGAGCGTGTCGTCGTCGATGAAGAAGCCGTACTCGAAGCGCTCGTTGGCCCACATGTACAGGAGTCCGAAACTCGTCTCGGCGTGGCTCGCGGCCGGGACGACGTGGGCGTACTCGGCGACGCCGTTGTCCTCGTACCACTCCTCGCGGCGCGTCCCGTCGAACACCGCGCCCGAGACGTCGAGGTCGTCGAGCATCGCGCGCATGTCGTCGGTGTCGCAGAAGTCCTCGGTGACGAGCAAGACGAACAGCCGCGACGTGTCGAAGCCGTGTTCGCGGGCGTTTTCGACGTACGCGCGGATGCACTCGTACTCGCGGATCGTCGGCACGACGACGCAGATGTCTTGATCGGATCGGTTCGTGGTTCCCATTGCTCACCTATATTTTAGGCTACCCTAAAAGTGTAGCGATATGGGGTGTCGAAGCCGTTACCGCGGGATCGACACCAACAGGTGGGACAGCAGTGATTACCGAACGGCGCGACGACGGGGGGAAGGTGATGCCCACTTCCGTGCAGTACGGATCCACCCGTTCGACGCCGTGTGGTGTTATTTTAGGGCGGCCTAAAAAGTGTGTCGGTCGTCGATTCGTGTCCGTTCCGATCGACGGACGCTACGCCCGGAGCAGTTCGTCGAGCCGGTCCACCCGGTGATCACCGACGACGCAGCAGCCGCGGCGCTCGTGACCGTGGCGTTCGACGTGGGCGGCGTCGAGCCCGGCGTTCCACGCCGCGCCGACGTCCTGCGGGCTGTCGCCGACGAGGACGCCGGATCCCGAACGTGCGCCTGCAGCCGACAGCGCCGACCGAACCGGTCGCGGATCCGGCTTCCAACCGGTCTCGGCCGTACAGCAGACGACGGCGTCGAACCAGTCGCCGATGTCCAACGCCTCCAACACCGGCTCGGTCAGATACCGCTGACAGTGCGTGACGAGTACCGTCGGCGCGTCGAGGTCGCCGACGGCGGCCGCGTCCTCGTGCAGAAACGTCGCTTCCGCGCGCGCCTCAGGGTCTTCCTCGTCGTGAAACACCGTCCAGAATCGCTCCGGATCGACGCCCCACACGTCGAGGTGGCCGCTCCGCTTCCCGTCGAAGCCGTGCCAGAGAATCTCGGCCTGCCGCTCGGTGAAGCCGTAGCCGAGTCGATCGCCGACCCGGCCGAGGAGGTCGTGCACGTAGTCCGGTTCGACGTCGACGATCGTCCCGTCGAGATCGAAGGCCCACCGGTCGTAGGCCGCTGTCGTCATCGGCCGACCGTAGGCGGTGCGCACGCAAATGCGTTGTGGGGGAGAGTTCGGGACGTATCCGAAGCTACTCCTCCCGCTCGCGCAGGTCCGTCCGCCGTATCTTCCCCGTCGTCGTCGTCGGCAGTTCGTCGACGAACTCGATCTCGCGGGGATACTCGTGTTTCGCGAGCGACTCCCTGACGAGCGAGCGGACCGATTCGGCCAACAGCTCGTTCCCCTCGACGCCCGACACCGGCTGACAGAACGCCTTGATGATCTCCCCGCGCATCTCGTCGGAAATCCCGACGACGCCGACCTGCTCGATCTTCGGATGTTCGAGGATCGCGTCCTCGACCTCGCCGGGGCCGACGCGGTAGCCGCTCGTGATGATGAGGTCGTCGTCGCGCGATTTGAACCAGAGACGGCCGTCGGCGTCGCGCTCGCCCAGATCCCCCGTCAGATGCCACGACCCCACGGTCGCTTCGGCCGTCTTTTCGGGTTGATTCCAGTACTCCTCGAAGATCACGGGATCGTCGCCGCGCTCGACCGCGATCTCGCCCACCTCGCCGACGGCGACCTCCTCGCCGGTGTCGGGATCGACCACGCCGATGTCGTGACCGGGAACCGGTTTACCCATGCTCCCCGGAACAGCCGGGAACCACTCATCGCAGTTGCAGACGAGGAGGTTCGCCTCGGTCTGCCCGTACAGTTCGTTGACCGCGACGCCGTCGAGTTCGTCGTCGGCCCACTCCAGGATCTCCGAGGTTAGCGGCTCGCCGCCCGAGCAGATCGCCTCGAGCGAGAGGTCGTAGGCGTCGGCGTCGGTGTTCATCATCATCCGAATCGCGGTCGGCGGGAGGAACGACGAGGTGACGTCGAACTCCGCCAGCAGCTCGAAGGCCGTCTCAGGATCGAACCCCTCCATCGGATAGCCGACCACCGGCCGGCCGTAGTGCCACGCCGGGAACAGCAGATCCCCCAGCGCGCCGATCCATGCCCAGTCGGCCGGCGTCCAACAGACCGTCTCCGAGAGATCGAGACCGAAGTACATTTCGAACGCCGGGCAGTGACCGACCCACACCGACTGGCTGTGGAGGACGCCTTTCGGTTGCCCCGTCGAACCGCTGGTGTACATGATCACGCCGGGCGTGTCGGGATCGGTGTCGACGGGATCGAAGATCGGGTTGGCGTCTTGGACGAGCGGTTCAAACGGCGTCGCCGAGTCGTGGTAGCCGCGGCCGTGCCAGTCGACCTCGAGGACGTGTTCGAGGGCCGGACAGTCCTCGCGGGCGGCGTCGACGGTTTCGTAGTTGTTGCCGTCGACGACCGCGACCGTCGCGCCGCTGTCGTCGAGTCGGTACCCGAGGCCATCCGGACCGAAGAGCACCGACAGTGGCATCGAGATCGCACCGAGTTTCCAGCAGGCGAGGTGGGTGATCGGATTCGCCTGGACCTGCGGCAACACGACCCCGACGCGGTCGCCGCGACCGACGCCCAACTCGGCGAGCGCGTTGGCGAGTCGGTTCGAGCGCCGGTCGAGGTCGGCGAAGGTGAACGTCTCACGACGGCCGTCCGGGAACGCCTGATACAGCGCGGGGCGATCCGGATCGTCGTGTTTCCCGACGAGATCGTGTGCGGCGTTGTAATCGTCGGGGAGGTCCCACTCGAACGCCTCGCGGGCGCGCTCGTAGCTCTCGGTTGGCATCGTGACGTGCCAGGTCATACCACGGGGACACACGGGGGGAGGACATAAAAGTCGGTGTCGGCGGCCCGATCACCGGCGACGACCGGTCGGCTGTCGGATCGCCTTGTCGATCCGCTCGGCCAGCACGTCGTACTGGTCGGTGCCGACGTCCTTTTCGACGTAGTCGGTCACGTCGTCGAGGATCGCGCGCTTGGCAACCTCCTCGCTCCCCTTCCCGGTGTAGAGGATGAACGGCAGCTTCGGGTGTCGGTCCCGGACCGCCCGCAGGAACTCGATGCCGTCCATACCGGGCATCCGAAAGTCGCTCACGACACAGTCGATCGCGTCGTCGGTTTCGAGGTGTTCGAGCCCGGCCTCACCCCCGGCAGCCATCTCGATCGAGAACGGCTCTGGACGCCGTTTCAGGAACATCTCCGCGGCGTGGAGGTCCTGCGGATCGTCGTCGACGAGCAGCAGGTCGATCGACTCGGACCGCTCGTGCGAGTCGGTGGGGGACCCGGACAGCCGGAGTTCGGACTTCAGATACCGGCCGAACAGATTGAGATGGCGCGAGGAAGGCAGCCGGACGACCGTCTTCGCCAGCCCGTCATCGCCATCGGAAACGAGCAGAACAGCCGGTCGTCGGTCGTCGTCGGTTCCAGAGAGCGCTCGAAATTCGAGGATTCGATCGCGAGCGATCGTGAGTTCGGTCTCCGGGTCGTTCTTGTCGACGAACCGGATTCGCGAGGCGGTCACGCCCAGACGAAAGCGGTGAGTCGGCAGATCCACGGCGTCGTCGCCGGATTCGTGTTCGATGACGCACAGCGTGCCTCCGAGCGCCTGTCGGTACAGCGCACCCTGAAAGCGAACGAGTTCGTCGGCGCGGGCGCTGATCGAGGCGACTTCGGTCGCCTCGCCCGTCCGGATGGCGATGGAGACTGTTTCGTCGGCGTTCGGCGTTGCCCCGCGCGAGACGTCCCGGACGACGTCGAACACGTCGTCGAGATCGATCGTTCGCTTCACGTCGTCGGCTCCGAGTACGATCCGGTCGTCCCCCACGAGAACCCGCATAGTGCGCGGGTCGTCCGAACCCACCCCGTCGAGCGTCACGTCAGCGGTGAAATCGCAGACGACTCGAGTCGGCATTGGTGTCCGGACGGATGAACGGGAGTAAGATAAGTATTAGTGCATGTACGCGCGATTCGACGTCGCCTCTTACACTGTTCCAGCGGCTTACCGCGACTCGGTGGGTGAAACGTCCCGAACCTATTCACGACGCGGACGGGTACCGCGGGGTGATGGGACGCGCGCACGCCGATGGCGACGACGAAACCGAAGCCGACTGGCGGCTCGAACGCCGCCACGACCGGCTCGAAACGTACCGAAGCGTCGTCTCGCACGATCTCCGGACCCCGCTCAACGTCGCGCAGGGCTACCTCGATTTCGTCCGCTCGGGCGATGCCGAGGACGAAGACGAGCTGCTCGAGCAGGTGGCGGTCTCGCTCGATCGCCTGGAGGCGTATCTCGCCGATCTCGGGACGCTCGAAGCGCAGGGCACCCCCGTCGAGGAAACCGAACCCATCGATATCGCCGACGTGGCGTCGGAGACGTGGGCGAGCGTCGACACCGTGGATGCGTCGCTCGAAATCGAGACGGCGGCGACTGTCAGGGCAGACCGCGGACGCCTCGTCGCGGCGTTTCGGAACGTCTACCGGAACGCGGTCGAGCACGGCGGTG
This sequence comes from Natronomonas salsuginis, assembly GCF_005239135.1. Classification (NCBI taxonomy): domain Archaea; kingdom Methanobacteriati; phylum Methanobacteriota; class Halobacteria; order Halobacteriales; family Natronomonadaceae; genus Natronomonas; species Natronomonas salsuginis. The sequence continues at coordinate 24,048 of NZ_QKNX01000009.1, read as the reverse complement.
CGTCAGTGGCCGTGACGGTCGGCGACCTCGACGACGGCTTCTACGTCGAGGACGACGGCGACGGACCCGATGTGGGGGGATACGACGACCTCTTCGAGCCGGGTGTTTCGACGACCGACGGCGCGACGGGGCTTGGGCTCGCGATCGTCGAACAGATCGCCGCGGCGCACCGGTGGCGCGTCTCGGCGACCGAGGGACGCGACGGCGGCGTCCGGATCGAATTTCGGAACGCTCGCTGAGAAATCCACCTCGGCTACTCGATGCCCTGAATCGATGACATCGAATCGACCGTCGAATCGACCAGTTTTCGCTCGGCGCGCCGGAGGTTCATCGAGACGGCGGTCTTCGAGACGTCGAACTCCGCGGCGAGGTCGTCGAGCGACACCGCACGGGGGGTCTCGAAGTAGCCCGCCTCAGCGGCCGTCACGAGCGTGGTTCGCTCGGTGTCGGTCAGCTTCCGACAACTGTCCAAGAACCGGTGGGCCGGCCCGGCGTTCTCGATGACGTCGAACAGCTCCGTGATCGACAGATCGGTGCGCCCTTCGACGACCACGTCGTTGCCGTCGTCGAGTTCTGAGAGCGCCCGGTCGGCGGTCGTCTCGTCGTCGAAGCCGACGTGCCACATCTCCGTGCCGTCCTCGATCTTGAACGGGCCCGTGATGTAGCCGTCGTGATCCTTGACGACGCCCATCGCGTCGGTCTGTTCAATGAGCGTCCGGATCGTCGCGACCCCGCCCTGCTTTTGTAGCGTTTCGCAGTCGGCCATGTTTCGGTGGTCGCACAGTTGGTCGAGCCCGTTGTCGAGTGCGGCTCGCGAGTCCGCCTCGACGAGCAATCGAGTCTCGAGCTGTCGGCGGTTCGTGTCCAAATGCCACTGCATCGCCGAAAAGCTCACGTCGACCTCGTCGGTGGTGTCGATGAACGGGCAGTCGTATTGCCGCATATCGAGATCGAGATCGATCATGGATTTGTGTATGTATTACGAGACGAACTATTAACGGTATCGTATATCGACACGACCGCACGCGGTGGTCGACCGTTCACCATCGTGATTCTGAGCGCTCCGCCGTCCCGCCACGTTCAATAGCCGCCCCCGCCACCGACGAGATATGACACGCTCCGTGTGGCTGAAAGCCGACGACGAGGTCGGCGATTGGGAGGCGCGAAAGCGTCGCATCACCGCCGGACTCGAAGCCGGCATCGACTGGGTGCTCGTCGATCAACGCGACGTCGGCCGCGTCAGGGAACTCGGCCGCGTCGACGTGGCCGCCTTCGCCGGCGACGACGTGCACGTGATGGACGCCGAAACCGAGGACGCGCCCGAACCGGACGCCGTCATCGTCGGCAAGGACGGCGAGGGCGACGGCACCGTCGATCTCCCCTCCGATCTCTCCGGCTCGGCTGACCTGACGACGCTTCGCCGTTCCGACACCCTCGGTGGGGCGTACGTCCGCATCCTCAACGCCGACTACGAATCGTTCGCCGAGGCGGCCGCCGAGGACGCCGACTTCACCATCGTCGTCGGCGAGGACTGGAAGATCATCCCTCTCGAAAATCTCATCGCCCGGATCGGCGACGAGACGGATCTCGTGACCGGCGTCCGAAACGCCGAGGAGGCCCGGACGGCCTTCGAAACGCTCGAACTCGGCGCCGACGCGGTGTTGCTCGACACGGACGATCCCGACGAGATCAGAGCGACTGTCGAGGTCCGGAACGCGACCGAACGCGAGACGCTCGATCTGGAGTACGCGACCGTGACCGACCTCGAGGAAACCGGCTCGGCGGACCGGGTCTGCGTCGACACGGCGTCGATGCTCGAACACGACGAGGGGATGCTCGTGGGCTCGATGAGCCGTGGGCTCTTTTTCGTCCACGCCGAGACCGCCGACTCGCCGTACGTCGCGTCGCGACCCTTCCGCGTCAACGCCGGCGCGGTCCACGCCTACGTTCGCACACCCGACGGCGGGACGAAGTATCTCGCCGAGTTGAAATCCGGCGACGAGGTCCAAATCGTCGACACGGCAGGCAACACACGTGAAGCGATCGTCGGCCGCGCGAAGATCGAGAAGCGGCCGATGTTCCGGATCGAGGCTGAACTCGAAAACGGCGATCGGATCGAGACGCTGTTGCAGAACGCCGAGACGATCAAGGTCGCCACGGAGTCCGGCCGCAAGGCGGTCACCGACCTCGCGGTCGACGACGAGGTGCTCGTCCGCTACGAGGACGTGGCGCGACACTTCGGCGAGGCCGTCGAGGAGTCGATCATCGAGAAGTAGGGTGCTGTCGCGGCACCCATGGAGGCGTGTATCGAACCGCGAATCCATCGATCCGCCGGCCGAGACGAACACGTTCGGCGGATTCGTTTCCAGCGCGACACTTCTCGATTCGCGCGCGGCATCGCAGGTCTCGGTGAGACCTGTCGGAATGCGTGCGTGACGATGACGTTCGACGTGCCCGGGAGTCGATCTCGTTTTCGGACTCATCGAACTGCTTTTCACCGCGTGTGCGCATCTCTCGCGCAATGGCTACGTTTCAGATGATAGCGGACGTGTATGGGATCGACATCGAGGTGTTCGATTCGGGGTTCATATCCGTGTATCTCTTCGACGACGATGAACCGACCCTCGTCGACGCCGGCACGCCGTCGGGCACCGACGCGATCGTCGAGGGGATGACCGAGTGCGGTGTCGACCCTGAATCGCTCGAGAACCTCGTGTTGTCACACGTCCACGTCGACCACTCCGGCGCGGCGAGCGCGCTGGTCGAACTGAACCCCGATCTCGACGTGTACATCCACGAGCTGACAGCCCCGCATCTGATCGATCCGGAGGCGCTCATCGAGAGCAGCCGCGCCGCGATGGGTGAGCACTTCGCGGAGGTCGGCGCACAGGGGCCGGTTCCGGAGTCGAACGTTCGGACGGTCCCGGACGCGGGCACGACGCTCGACATCGGCGAGCACACGCTCGAACTCGTCCACCTGCCGGGGCACTCGCCGGACCACTTCGCGGTCTGGAACGAAGCGCGCGAGTTGCTGTTCGCCGCGGAGTGTCTCGGCGGCTACCTCGAACGCGCCGACCAGTGGTTCCCGCCCGCGACGCTGCCGAACTTCGACGTCGCCGCGATCGACTGCGCCATCGACCGGCTCGAAGCGCTCGACCCGGCCCACGTCCTGCTCCCGCACTTCGGCGTCTGGCCGGACGATCCTGACGACGTCTTCGAACTTGCCCGGCGGGAGCTGCACCGGTTCGACGACCGCATCCTCACGACCCACGACGAGACCGGCTCGCGGGATGCGACCCTACGGATGGTCGCCGACGAACTGCTCGACGTGTCACCGCCGTACTCGGCCGCCGTCGAGTCCTTCTACGCGCGGCTCATCACCGACGGCTACCTGAAGTACCACGATCGTCTCTAAGCCGCGACTGGCCGACAGCCGAACCGTTTTCCGTCGGAGCCTCCGACTCCCCGCATGGATCTCTCGGTAGTCGATCTCTCTCCGATCCCCGATGGCGGCACCGCGAGCGACGCCTATGCGAACACGGTCGAAACGGCCAGACAGGCCGAACGGCTCGGATACAGCCGATTCTGGGTGGCCGAACATCACGGGCTGACCGAGACGCTCGCCGGAACCACGCCGGAAGTGTTGCTCGGACGCCTCGCCGCCGAGACCGACTCGATCCGGCTCGGCTCTGGGGCGATACTGCTCAACCACTACAGCCCATTCAAGATCGCCGAGGTGTTCGGCGCGCTCGACGGGCTCGCCCCCGGCCGGATCGACGCCGGGTTGGGGCGGGCGAACGGCTCGCCCGCGTCCGACCGCGCGCTCGGGACCGACCGGTATGTGGAGAACCCTGACGCGGATCACGCCGAGAAGGTCGAAGCCGTCGTCAACCACTTGTACGACGCCTACCCCGACGAGCACGCCTACAGCGATCTCGGTATCCCGCGTTCGGGGGCCGAAACGCCCATCCCGTGGGTGCTCGGATCGAGCCCATCGAGCGCGGAGCTCGCGGGCAAGCTCGGCCTACGCTACTGTTTTGCGGCCTTCATCAGACCGCAGTTCGCTGAGTACGCCTTCGAAGCCTACCGCGAGCACTTCGAGCCGTCGTCGCTGGCCGGCGGCGTCGAGGAGCCGCACGGCATGGTCGCCGCGAACGCGATCTGCGCGCCGACCGACGAGGGGGCCGCGCGGCTTCGGGCGATCGCGGAGGCGACCTACAAGCGGATGCGACGCGGCGTGACCGGCACCCGCCCCTCGGTCGAGAAGGTCATCGACGAACTGGGCGGCGTGCCGGAGCCGACGCCGGCAACGCTCCCGGACGACGAGTGGCCGCGGGCGATCTCGGGGAGCCCGGAGACGCTCGCGGGACTGCTCGAACAGCTCGCCGATCGCGTCGGCGCCGACGAGATGATGATCCAACACGTCGTCGCCGACCACGACGACGCCCTCCGCTCGCACGAGCTGTTGGCCGAGGGAGTCGAGCTCGATCCCCGCGATTAGATTACCGTGAGCGCGCCACCGACCAGCCCGACGGTCACGACGAGTCGCCCGAGACTGCCAATAAACGTCGCGATGGCGAACTTCTTGTAATCCGTCTCGAGGATAGCATAGGCGTAGATCGAGATCGTCTCCGCGAAGAACGGAACCGAGAGCGCGATCGCCATCCCGCCGTAGCCGTACCCGCGGGACAACGGATCAACCGCTTCTCGGACCACTCGAGGACGTTCCACCGCGACGCTCGCAACCACCGCACGATCGGCCCGGCCTGCTTCGCCTCCTGGCCGATGTGGAACGCGAAGACGCTGCCGACGGCCTTTCCGGTCGCGCTCACGAGCATGATAATCGATAGTTCGGCCATCGACGACAGCCCGAGGTCGAGCGGCACAAGCAGGACGATCTCGCTCGGTCCCGGAAGCACGAACGCGAACAGAAACGAGTAGACGAAGATGATGCTCATCCCGTACCGCCCGGTCGCGGACTCGACGAGCGCTTCCATGCCGCCGGTGAACAGCGCGCCTATCGGTTCGAGCATGCGTGTGTTATCTCCTCCACGTCCATCGCGCGTCGAGAACGTACCGATAGAGTCCGCTCACCCCGATGGCGATCGCGTTGGCGAGCAGATACGACAGCCCGCCCCACTCGACGAACGCGTACAGAACAGCCAGTTGGATCGGGATCGCTGTCCCGCGGACCAGGTTCGTCTTGACCAGTCCGATCAGGTACTCGACGACCCAGTCGTTTCGCCGCGCACGGAACGTCCACGCGTTGTTGGCGACGTACGTGAGCACGATGGTAATCTCGATCGCGATCACCGCGCCGAGCAGATAGTTCACTCCCGCGACATCGACGAACGCCCACAGCAGGACCATCTGGATGCCCGCAGCGACGATCCCGACGATGACGAACCGGCGCATCTGCGGCGCGAACGGCCCCCCGACGAGGTTGCGGATGAACGATCGGATCATCTCAAACGTGCGTCCGTTTTCGGCCGGGGACGACGATCCGCGTCGGGCGCCACTTCGTTGGGCTTTCCTCGACGTGTGGCGTTCTCTGGCCCTGCCGAACGCGGTTTCACGATGGCAATCACGTAGTAAGTTGAACACTTTATATTTGTGATATGCGCCGCCGTGTCCCCGACCGAAAATCGGTGGCGATTAGCCCACTGCCTCCCGTACCGACGCGTTTTCGCCAGTACTCCGCGCGACGCAGCAGGTCGGTCACGCTGTCGAAGCGTCTCTCCGCCGTCGGTGAGGATATGCCGTCCCCCACGAGAATGTTTATTGCTTACTAACCAGTTAATTACTGTATGGCCCGACCGATCTCGCGGAAACGACCGTGGCTCGCAGCGCTGCTCGGGACGCTCGCGACCGGACTCGGTCACCTCTACCTCCGACGGTGGTTGCGCGCGGTGGGCTGGCTCGCCGCGCTCTTCGGGGTCACCGCGCTCTTCGTCGACCCCGCGGCGATCGAGGCGTACGCGAACGGGAACGCCGTCAGCGTGCTCTCGGTCGCGCCTGCCCTGCTCGTGACAGCTTGTAGCGCCGTGGACGCGTACCTCCTCGCCCGCGTCCAGAACCTGATCGCCGGGTCGCGGGCGACCGCTGACCGTGGCCGCCAGTCCACCGCCGTGGATGATTCTCGCCCGTGTCCAAACTGCGGGCAGTCGCTCGACCCGGGCTTAGAGTTCTGTCACTGGTGTACAACCGAACTTAACGGGGTACACGTGGCGCGAGAATCGAATGACGGCGACCGAGCCGAGCCCTGAAACACGGGGATCCGTCGGTCGTCTTCCGCCTCAGTTCGCCCCCGAATCGTCGTCGATGAGCACGGCCGAGACGTACTCGTCGGCCAGCCGCCGCGCGGTCTCGAAAGCGTCCGATTCGTCGTCGTTCAGGACAGCATCTCGGGTCTGTGCGCCGACGACGACCGTCATGAGCGCTCTGGCGGCGTGATCGACGTCAACGTCGTCGAACGCACCCGCCGCGACGCCCTGCTCGATCACCGTTCGCAGGATGTACCGAACGTACGCGTCGCTGCCTCGAAACCGTTCGCCGAACGCCTCCCTGTACGGTGCCTGACTGCGCATCTCCAACATCGCGATCAACAGATCCCGGTGGTCGTTTGGTTCGATCAGGAGCTGATCCAACAGCGAATCGAGACGCCGTTCGGGATCGATGATCTCGACCTCGTGGACCGTGTCCTTGAACCGGCCGAGCAGGTAGTCGAGAAACGCGGCCAGAAGCTCGTCCTTCGTGTCGTAGTGGTAGTGAACCGCCGCCGTCGATTTGCCGTACTCCTCGGCGATCCGCTTGATCGTGAGGTTTGCATAGCCGTGATCGCGCAGCGCGCGATACGTTGCCCGCATGATCTCCCCGTGTGCGTTCGACCTCGACGAATCCGAATCGTCGGCCATTACGCGACGAATGTCGCCTCCGGGTGATAATTATTATGACCACTCAGTTAGTCGCGCCGCTACTGGACGTACGGTACTTCCGTAGATACGTGTAATACCGCCGTTCAATGGCATATAGGGTCGATCTTTCCAAAGCCTTTTGACTTACCGACCAGCAAGTTCAGTACTACTGTGACGAATCTCGACGCAGCGATGGCTCGGCAGTTCGAGGTGACGGCCTGATGGGGGTTCGAGACTCGCTTGATGCTCTGTTCAAAGGCCCCGACGAGTTCGATCTCACCTCGGGGAGCATCGGCAAGCCGCTGTTTTTCCTCTCGCTGCCGATCGTCGTGACGAACCTGCTTCAGACGGCGTACAACCTCGCAGACACCTTCTGGCTCGGCCAGTACAGCACTGACGCGCTGGCCGCGATCAGTTTTGCGTTCCCGATGGTCTTTTTGCTCATCTCGTTCGGGATGGGCATCTCTGTCGCCGGCAGCGTCCTCGTCGCGCAGTACACCGGCGCGAACGAGGAGCGCGAAGCCGAGTACGCGGCCTCACAGACCGTGACGTTCGCGCTGATCGCCTCGGTGATCCTGGGTGGGACCGGCTACCTGCTTGTCGGAGACTTTCTCGCGATAATGGGAGCCTCGGAGGACGTGCTGCCGATGGCATCGAGTTATATGCAGGTCATCTCGCTGGGTCTCACGTTCATGTTCGGTTTTTTTGTGTTCGTCGCGCTCATGCGCGGGCATGGAGACACGATCACGCCGATGCTCGTGATGTTCGGCTCCGTCGTACTCAACATCGTCCTCGATCCGTTTGTCATATTCGGATGGGGGCCGTTCCCCGAACTCGGCATCGAGGGCGCGGCGCTCGCGACCGTCTTCTCGCGTGGACTCGCGCTCGTCGTCGGGCTGGCGATCATGTTCCGCGGGGCGCGCGGCGTCCAGATTCACCTCCGAGACATGGTGCCGGACTCCAGCTATCTCAAGCGACTCGTCCGGATCGGCCTGCCCGCCTCGATCGAGGGGACCGGCCGGGCGGTCTCGATGAACCTCCTGTTGTTCATCGTCGCGCTCTTCCCCGATCCGGTGGTCGCCGCCTACGGCATCGGCACGCGCGTGTTCTCCGTGATCTTCCTCCCGGCGATCGCCGTTGCCCGCGGCGTCGAGACGATGACCGGCCAGAACATCGGCGCGAACGAGCCCGACAGAGCCGCCGCGGCCGCCGGGCTCGCCGCGAAGACGCTGTTCGTCGTGCTCTCCGCGGCCGGCGTGCTTGTGTTCTTCGTCCCGGAACCGATCGTGTCGGTGTTCGTCGGTGCCGACCAGGAGAACGCCGTCCGCGTCGTCGAGGTCGGCACCCAGTTCCTGCGCTACGTCGCGCTGACCTTCGGGTTCATCGGCATCATGCGCGCGTACACGGGGAGCTTCCGCGGCGCGGGCAAGACGCTCACCGCCGCCGCGATCTCCGTGCTGATGCTCGGTGTCGTCCGCTTTCCGATCGCGTGGGTCGCCGCCGGCGAACTCGGCTCGTCGGGTATCTGGCTGTCCTTTGCGATCTCGAACGTTGTCGGCGCGCTCCTCGCCTACGCGTGGTACGGCCGCGGGACGTGGCGAGAGGGCAACCTCACGGGATCGCCGGTCGACGTCGACGAGGCGAGCGTTTCGACGGACGACTGAGACGCGTTGAGACTTCCCCGATCACTAGTCTTCGTAGATTGGATCGAACGTGTTCTCACGACCGGGGAAGTTACCGCCTTTGACTTCGCTGACGTACTCCGTTACAGCGCCACCGATGATCGAATTGAGATCGACATACTGCTTCGATAATTTATAAGAGGTCTCGTTAAGTCCGAGTACGTCGTTTATTACGAGCACTTGTCCATTTACATGTCTCCCCGCCCCGATTCCGACCGTCGGAACGTCGACCGCTTCGGTGACACGCTTTCCTGTCTCTTCGGTCACCGCTTCGAGGATGATCAAAAATGCGCCCGCGTCCTCGAGTTGCTGTGCCGTCTCGACAAGCGCGTCGACGCTCGTCGAGTTTTCGTCTCCCCGTCCTTGGACGTATCCCCCGCCGATCTGATTCATACGCTGCGGTGTCAGACCGATATGCCCGACAACCGGTATCCCGAGTTCGGTGAGTCGGGACACGATATCGATCGTCGTCTGTCCGTATGGGGCGGTTTCTAACTTCACCGCGTCTGCGTCCGCTTCCTTAATAAATCTCCCAGCGTTCTTCACGGACTCCTCGAGCGATGTACCGTATGATAGAAACGGCATGTCGCCGATCACCATCGCGTCTTCGACCCCTCGACTGACGGCGGCAGTGTTTGAGAGTGACTCGTCGAGCGTCACAGGGAGTGTACCTTTGTATCCCAATTGGTTGTCCCCTGCACTATCTCCGACTAGAATCATGTCGACGCCTCCGTTATCGACCTGCCGTGCTATCGGCGCATCGTACGCAGTCAACATTGCCAAACGTTCACCGTTTTCGTACTTTTCAAAAATATCGGGAATTGACAAACGCCCCATATCTCATTCTTTCGGTGGGGTAACTATAAAGACCCCGAGGCGGAGACGCTTACGGTCAGGTGGCGGACGGTTCATGTGCTCCCGACTGTGTTCTTATTAGCCACGGCGTGATGCGCCAAACTGTGGCTCTGAACTGATTCTCCGACCGAAATTTTAATGTAGGATCCCATGATACGATTGTCCAATGGTAGAGTTTGCTACCTTCGACTTTGCGATTTTTCGTCGCAACTCCATTATTGGGGCTTCCTACTAGCCCCACTACCACACCTATTCGGCCTGCCTACCTCCCGTTCGTGAACGTTCGTTGCACGGCGAATGCCGTACTACAAAAATATTAGAATAATGACAAAACAACTCACCGACTCGCGAGATACGCCTACTGAACCGTCTGATCGATCCGCCACGACTGGCGCTGATTCGATCATTGCGTCGTTGGAAGCCGCTACTGTCAAACACGTGTTTGGCGTTCAGGGTGGCGCCATTATGCCGGTCTACGACGCGTTATACAGTTCCGACATTCAACATATTACGATGGCCCACGAACAAGGGGCATCACACGCTGCGGATGCGTATGGCATCGTTGCTGGAGTGCCTGGCGTCTGCTTTGCGACTTCCGGCCCGGGAGCGACTAATTTGATCACGGGGCTTGCTGACGCGGACATGGACTCCGATCCTGTTCTCGCATTGACTGGTCAGGTTCCCAAGGAGTTTCTTGGGCGAGATGCCTTCCAAGAGACCGATACGATCGGCGTCACGCTGCCCGTAACGAAGGCAAATTACATTGCAGCCGATACCGAGTCCATCAGCGAGACGGTCGGTGAGGCATTCATGCTCGCACAGTCTGGGCGCCCGGGACCGACGCTCGTCGATCTCCCGAAAGACGTCACAAGCCGTGAGACCGAGTCCACGGTGATCGAACCGAAACTTCCCTCGACTCACCAAACGACGGATCCCGCCGACACTGAACATGTCTGTGTCGCAGCCGAAGCACTCGCCAATGCGGAGCAGCCGATTATTCTCTCCGGTGGTGGTGTAATCAAAGGAAACGCGTGGGACGAACTTCGACGGTTCGCCATCGAGTATCGCATCCCTGTCGTGACGACAATGCCTGGAATCGGATCGTTCCCCGAGGATCACGAACTCTCGATGAAGGTCGCCGGCATGCACGGTGCTGGATATGGGAACTTGGCGCTGCAACACGCTGACGTGATGCTCGCCGTCGGAACTCGGTTTGACGATCGACTCACCGGCGGCGTCGAGACGTTTGCTCCGGATGCTGAGGTTGCACACGTCGACATCGACCCCGCAGAGATTTCGAAAATCATCCATGCTGATTATCCACTGGTTGGGGATGCTTCAACGGTACTCAACCAATTGTACGAGGCAATGCCCAGCGCGCCTGACACGGAGCAATGGCGACAACAGTGTCGAGCGTGGAAAGAAGAATATCCGTTAGCGTACACAATCGACGAGGACGGGCCAGTAAAACCACAGTTCGTCGTCGAGGCGATGGATGCGCTAACGCCGGACGATACCATCGTCACGACCGGTGTGGGCCAACATCAGATGTGGGCCTTCCAGTACTGGACGTATCGACACCCACGGACGTGGGTCTCTTCGCATGGGTTGGGGACGATGGGATACGGTCTTCCGGCGGCTATCGGCGCACGCTATGCCGCGGATGACGATCAGTCCGTGGTCTGCTTCGATGGCGACGGCTCGTTCCTCATGACGCTCCAAGAGCTATCGGTGGCCGTTCGCGAGGAACTCGATATTACCGTCATCGTCCTGAACAACGCTGCAGTCGGGATGGTTCGACAGTGGCAAGATGCGTTCTTTGGTGGTCGTCGAGTGGCATCTGAGTACCCGTGGATCCCTCGGTTCGATTCCATAGCCGAAGGGTTCGGTGCACGCGGGTTCCGCGTCGAGACGCACGATGAAGTCAAGTCGACGCTCGAGGCAGCGTACGAGTACGATGGCCCAAGCGTCGTCGATGTCCACATCGACCCTGAAGAGGACGTTTATCCGATCGTCCCAAGCGGCGGGAACAACACGAAGTTCGCGATGAACGAACAGGAACTAGAGGAACTATGACTGACACACCCGATGGACTCGGACCACACGACCGCCCTCAACCGACGGGCAGTCGAACGCCTGCCGGAGTCCGAGTTTCGGATTCTGGTAGGTCGGTCCCCACGGATCAACGAGCCGTCCTGTCCGCAGTCGTAACCAACGATCCGGGTGTTACGGCCGAAGTAACTAGCCTCCTCGCTCGACGACAGATAAACATCGAGCGAATCGTTGGGGAACCAATGGGCGATGGTGCGCACTCGAGAATTACCTTCGTACTCGAACCACCACATCCCGGCGTCGAACAGGTTCGACGCCAAGTCGAGAAGCTCCTTCCAGTAATCTCTGTTGAAGAGCGCGACATCGACATCGCAAAGCGGCTCACCGCTGATATCGATTCCTAGCGGTCTGTCGTCACTTACTCGGCAGTAACATAATTAACGTGATCATCGTTCCAATGAGAAGCGCAAGCGCTAGAAATCCCTCATCGAAATAGCCGATCTCAGCAAAGAACCCGAAGATCGCCGGTGTAGTCGACCCGATTAGTAGTCCGCATGTTCTAATGATCCCCAGTCCAGTCCCCCGAACGTCGTGTGTAAATATTTCGATGAGGTACGACTGCGCGATCGTTCCGCTGCCGAGAAGTGGGGCGACAAGTAACGTGATCACCGCAATCGGTAGTACCCCTTCAGCCAATGGAAACGCGATCAACGCGAGCGCCGAGATGGGCGCTAATACCATCAGCGTCCGACGAATGCCAACCCGATCGTATATCGCTCCCGAAAGCGGTTTTATCACGACACCGGCCGCAAAAAATGAGCCAAACAGGATCGCAGTCGTCGTTTGAGGGATATTTTTACTTTCGATTAAATACGTTGGATAAAAGCTGGTGAACGAAACCCATACGCAAACGTAAATGACGAATATCGTCGTCGCAAAGATCACCCGTTTGGTGTACATCATGGAGAGCGTCTCGGCGAATCGGGACAGGGACATGTGTTCCGAGCTCTGTTTTTCGCTCGAGACTTCCCGTGGAATGTACAGCCAAATCGTGACCGCTATCAAAATGAATATTGGGATCGTAAATCCAAAGCCGAGTTGCCACGCGACAACGACCGTCAATACGCTAGCGAGTGGGGGAAGCAGCGACTGTCCGGCATCGGCCGCTGCGAGCACAATACCGATCGTCGTCCCTGCCCGGTCCGGGTAGGTCTCATACATAATGGTATATCGAGCGACGCCGAAAAGGGCGAGTCCCGCTCCGAGAAGGACTGTCGATGCAAAAAGGGCGGCCGACGATTCGAAGGAGACGATCAACACTATTGTCACTGCTGACAATACCACGCTGAGCAGTAACGTTCGCTTTTCACCTATCTCGTCTGCCAAGATACCGCTCGGAATCTGACCGATCGCGTTCGCCGCCCAGAGGAGAGTCAACAACAAGCCGGCCGTACCCAAATTGAGCCCATAGGCGACCCGTAGCTCCGGCAACATAACCGGGTATATCATCTGTACGCCAACTATGAGAAATGACCCCGCCGACACGGCGAATAAGATTTTCCCCCTGCCATCATCACGGAGTGTACGAACCTCCTTGCGTATCGTGGATGAATGTCCCACAGGAGTCTGTATCCTTCCCATCTATATTATATAAACGATGGTATACTACTGCGAGTTCGTGTTGCTATTTCGCGCGCAAGTACGCCATTTTAAATACATGGCAAGAATGTATTATTCTATCATGTATCGTGTCTTATTCCCAATCGACGTTGTCGACGACGCAGCGACGAAACGGGCTGAAATGCTCACAGAAATGCCACTGGACCGGGACGAACTCGAAATAACTATTCTGAACGTTTTCGAAGCGTTCGATGGCGTAGAAGGGGACCTCACCGTGTCTTCTGGCGACATTTATGACGAAACGGACGTTCCGACCGGGCTTGATACGATCGAAGGACGCTTCGAAGCAGACGGACTTGATACGTCGCTCGTTCGTCGACACGGGGACCCGGCTGACGAGATCCTCGAATACGCACACGAAGGCGCTGTCGACCTCATCGTCATGGGCGGCCGAAAGCGAAGTCCCGTCGGGAAAGCCCTTTTCGGGAGCGTTTCGCAAGCGGTGCTGCTCAATACTGAACTTCCAGTGGTCATCCTCACGTCCGGTTAATATAGTGCCAGCTGGAACGATTTACATATCGGCCGAACTATGATCGGTGTGCGACGAAACGAAGCCGTCGGTAGTCGACAACCCAACCGTTTTCGGGATCGTACAACTCATCCCGGAGTCGGTTGATGACCGCCGCTCTGATCGATCCCCGTTCTTTTCTAGGTACTTCCTCAAGGAGTCCGTCCGCGAACATTTTCAGCCACGGATCTAACCCATCCTCGAGCGGCGTTGGCCGATCGATGAGTCGCATGTATCGTATCTCGAACCCTGCTGATTCCAAGATGCTTGCATGTTCTGCTGGCGTTGGAAAATACCACGGTGAGGTGACCTCGTACCCACGTGCACGACATACTGATCGCACCGCTGACTGGATCGCGTTTACGTTTCCATTTCCCCCAAACTCCGCAACGAATCGCCCTCCATCGGTGAGGTGACAAAAGACATTGTGAGCGATGGTTCGTTGATTTTTCATCCAATGGAGGGCCGCGTTCGAGAACACCGCATCGAATGGTACTGAGAATTCGACTGATCTAGCGTCCCCGAGAACCACCGGAAGTGCCGGGTGGTTCTCTTTGGCCGTCGTGACCATCTCTCGAGAGCTATCGAGGCCGATGACTTCCGCACCCTCCTCTGCAATCTGGGCTGTCAGGTGTCCGGTTCCACAGCCGAGGTCCAATATCTGCTCTCCGCCACGCGGCTTGAGCAGTTGGAGAACGTCTTTGCCGTATTCGTAGACGTAGCTATGGCTCGCGTCGTACAATTCCGCATCCCACTGATCCGAATCAGTCTTCATGCCGACTCCGATAGGGCTGATCGGACGGTCTCTTCGAATTTCGTACTTGAGCGTTCGAACACGGTGTATCCCGCTGGATCCCGCCGTCGCGGAATCTCAAACGCTGGCTCACCGTCGATATAGACAACCCAGTCGTCTCCATACATATTGTTTATACCAAACAGTTGGATACTACTTCCGTATCGATCCTCGAGCGTTTCCAAAAGCGGAGGCACTAGTACATCGTCTTCGAACCGCGGGGGACGATACGGACGAAGGCCATAGGCCTCGTGTTCTTCGACGGCGTACTTCCACCAGTCGGGGAGCTCGTTAGGGTTTCTATCCTCATATTCGTCTGTATCCTCACCCGGTAGGCGGTCCCGGAGTGTTTCGATCCGCCTCTCGTTTTTCATTGGTAGGTACTCGTGTGTAAAAGCAAAAAGGTTCTCGCGCCATTTATCTGGTTGGCAATCGTGCTGCGACCCGGGGATCAAATGTCGAGAGTCCGATAATAATGACCGCTACAAGTATTATTTGCACGGTTAATTGTTGAGCAAATAGCGCTGCGAACCCGGTACCGAGAAGCACTCCTCGAGCGGGAAGCGATAGATCACGAAAACCAATAAACGCGATCGAGATCGCAAGGAAACCAACGGCCAGCAACAGAACGGTCACTGCCAGCATCGGCGTTGGGTTCAATAGTGATTCGTTAAAAATAAACAAGAATGGGAGTATAAACAGGGGTGTACCCATTTTGAGAGCATCTATCGATGTCTGCATGAATCCTGAGCCAGCGATCCCTTGTGTGATGACGACCGCGACAGCGATCGGTGGGGTGATATTCGAAACGATGGCAAAGTAAAAGACGAACATATGGATCGCGAGGATATCGACGGCAACGACGTCGGCCACTGGTGGTGCGACGAACAGTGCAACTAGGAGGTACGCGGCAACCGTTGGCATACCCATACCGAATAGAATCGACGCGATCGCGGCCACGATCACCATTAGAATAACATTTCCTGCGGCGATGGTGATCAGTACGCGAGAAAGGTTTTGTGCGAATCCGGTGACGATGAACGCCCTAACAATTATTCCAAGGGCTGCGACCATAATCGTGATGCTAATTGCCGCTTCGGCTGCTCGGCGGAAGCCTTCAATACTTTCCCGAGCGTATCGTCGAAGTTGTCTGAGACTTTCTTTGTCACCTGTAATGGATGTTTGCAACGTCCGTACTAATCGCAGTCCCATCAGTGTAAAAATGCTATAGTATCCAGACAGAAGTGGATCTGCCTGGATGTACACGAGCCAGTACATTAAGACAATAAACATCCCAATATATTCGTAGTTCGACAGAACTTTGTAGACCCTTCGTGGCATAGAACTGGTTGTTTCGACGCTTGGCATTTTGTCTTCATCTGTACCAGAACGTGACACGTACAACTCTATCGAGATGATAACAACGGCGAAAAATAGAACAGCAGGAGCTGTCGCACGAATGATGATGTCCGTATAGCTAGGGTCAATCAGCTCGGCCATGATGAATACGCTTGTCCCCATTACTGGGGGAAGCACCTGTCCGCCACACGAAGCAACAGCCTCGAGTGCACCCGCGAGTCTCGGTGGATATCCGTTTTCCTTCATCAGCGGGATGGTGAACGAGCCAGTAGTCGCCGCGTTGGCAGTCGTTGCACCGTTGATCGATCCAAAGACCATACTGGCAAGGACCGCGACGTGCCCAACTTTCACCCGTTTGTGACGGGTCGTGATCTGGGTCACACCTTTTATTAGCTGACTCATGCCACCGTATTTCTCGACCATACTGGCCAACATAACAAAGATCACAACCCACGTCGCAGCAACCATCGTCAGGCGTCCGTAGACCCCTTCGAATTCGATAGTACTCATCGTGATGATCCGCTGCAGCGATAGCCCACCATGTGATAAGACCCCCGGTAAGAAAGCGCCGAAATACGAGTAGAGCAGTCCGAGTGTGACGACGACGAAGATCAGACGGGAGACAGACCACAATGCGATGAGCAGCAGGACAATAGCCAGCGCTCCCATCATCACCTGTTCGTTGGAGTATGCACCGGCACCGAATAGCAGTTGCTGGTAATTGTTAAATAAGTAGTAAGTTGGTACTATCACCGCGACGAAATACATCGAGTAGCCGGCGGTGAGCAATTTTCCACGGAGCGCGTCCCGATCCGCTCGCAACAGTTGTATCGATGCCCAAAAACAAAGCGCAAAGCCAAGATGGATAATTACGTGCTGATTTTCTGCGACTGGAAAGCTAGCTGCGTACCACAAGTGGTATATAAAGAACGCAACCCCGAGCGCGTAGACGAGAAATTCCGCGGGATCCCGTCTAATGACTGTTGTGATTGGCGAATCGTATTCCACACCCAACTGTTCATCGATACGCGCCTCCAATTCTTCGGGTGTAATTGTATCCGTCGTGTCTGTCTCTGCCATGTTAAAACAAATATTCAGCTACGAGTATAATTCAACTACGCTTCTGGGGGCGCGGTGAGGTCGTAATCCCCCCAGAGTTCGGACTCTACATAATAGTCATACGCGCCTTTGTGGACCGGTACATCCGGATGTATCGTCTCCAAGAACAGATCGGGGTCCGGATAGAATCCCATCGAATTATCGCTCTCCAGCAAGGCTTCCCCGTGTTCGTAGGACAGCTTCGCAAATTCGTATGCGACTTCATCATCGAGTCCCGTCGTTGAGCTTACGACGTATGTGAGGTTGTACGGGGTGATCGTGTCGGTGAACGACTCGAAGAAATTACTGCCATCAACTTCGAGGGTCGAAGTGTACGGTAGTTGTTGTTCGAACTCCGAGCGAACCTCATCGCTATACGGGATGTGTCGCCAATCGACAGTCGCATCCAACTCTTGCATCCACCCTGGTGCAATCGCGCTGTTATTCACGTAACCGAAGATCGCGTCTACCCGGCCGCCTCTGAGTGCTGCCGGTTGATCAGAGTACCCAACGTATTCGGGGGTAATGTTCTCCAAGCCGATTTCGAGATCGAGGATTGTCTCCGAGGGAACACGCGTACCAGCTCCTGCGGATCCAAACGAAACCGTCTGCCCTTCGAGATCGTCCCAGCTTTCGATCCCCGAATCCGCTTGAACGATCAAGAATGGTTGAACACTGAAGTTTCCTCGGATCTGTCGGACGGCGTTGAAATCGTTCAGCGGGTTGTCCGCAAACGGTCCTTGATCGGGTGAGACCTCTAGTCCGTATGTCGATGGGGTTGAAAAAGCGGCTTCCCCTTGGTCCATCATCCGGTATCCTCCAGTAGCCCCTGGCGAGACAACCGCATTGATCTCAAATAGATCCGTTAGGTTCTCTTGGCGAAGGTACTCGCCAAATGTAGAGCCGATACGGAATGCCGTCGAACCCTCAACGGATGTCGCGAAGGTGAATTCCTGTGTGGCTCCTCCTCCGTTGCCACTCCCATCGTCGCTGCTTCCGTTGCCATTACCGTTGCCACCACTCTCTCCGTTTCCATCTCCACCGTTTCCATCTCCACCGTTTCCACCCGCACAGCCAGCTAGCCCCAGCATCCCTGTAGCCGCGGCTGCGCCTGCTAGTACTTTCCTCCGTGAGGTCGTGTGGTTTGACATACCTACACAGTAAATAATGCGATAGGTTATAAACCTACCGGGTTGTCCTTATTTTATTATTATACATTGTACCGGACCTAAACTGCTTGATATTTCCGTATCATATCAATTTAAATATCTTTATTTGTGCCTATCTTAGTTAGGTTGCATTTCTGTCATAAGTCCCGCGGAACGGAAAGCAGACCACTGGTTACTATATTGTGCGGATCCGTCTCATTCGGTGTAGCTGTGTTCCTTCGCTTTTATAAGGTTCGTTGCCATCCGGTTGTACGGAACATCGATGTCCTCCTCGGTGGCATATTTAACGATTGCACCGTTGATCTGATCGATCTCGGTTTGGCGTCCGTTTTGAACGTCTTCCAACATCGAGGACATCGTGTCGTAGTTTATTTGACAATTGTGGTGGGTCTCGGCGACTGGATCACCCTCTATCGGGATCCCACGCGCTTTTGCAACCTGCATCGCTTCTTCGACTAATCGATCCATCACGGCCGCTGATTCGCCATGATCACTAAGCGGGCCGTCGAGTAAGCCGGTTAGTGCTGCGACCGGCTTTATCCCGACACTGACGAACTGTTTTGCCCAAATTACCGCTTCGGGATCGTCCGCTGTGTGCACTTCGACGCCTGCCTTCTCGAGTAATTGTGCGACCTGTGTGACTCGATTCTCGTCATCCCCCGCTATTTTCGTGTCACCCCACCCGGTGTGTAGCACGTGTCTCGGCCCTTCTGTGCTGGAGCCGATCGTCGTTGCTCCACCGACGATATTGGACTTTGGGACATACTGCGAGATGTAGTCCATATTCAACAGGCCGTTCTGCAACGTCACGACGGTGGTATTCTCGTCGAAAAGCTCCTCGCTTGATTCCAATGCCGTACGTGTGTGATAAGACTTAACGAACACGAATAGCACATCAACGACGCCGATCTCTCCGGAGTCCGTCGTTGCTGGGACGTCGATAACTACGTCGTCGCGATCCTGACGCTCGACGAGCAGGCCCTCCTCATTGATCTGTGAAACGTGTTCCTCCCAGATATCGACCAACGTCACGTCAACTCCACCGCGGGATAGATACCCACCGAAGACGCCACCGAGTGCTCCCGCCCCGAGTATCGCAACCTGCGTCATTCTACCACGTACACCTCGCCATCACGGACGACGACATCGTACGTAGGAACTCGGTAATCACTCTTCGAGAGGTGTTCTCCTGTTTTAATGTCGAACTCCCACCCATGCCACGGGCAGGAGACGATCTCTCCGTCACAACTGTACGTCCACTCCCAATCCTCCATCGTCAACGTTCCATCGAGGAGTCCTTCGCATAGGGGTCCAC
The DNA here is from genome assembly GCF_005239135.1 of Natronomonas salsuginis. Lineage (NCBI taxonomy): Archaea > Methanobacteriati > Methanobacteriota > Halobacteria > Halobacteriales > Natronomonadaceae > Natronomonas > Natronomonas salsuginis. Next base: position 4,623 of record NZ_QKNX01000009.1, on the reverse strand, counting down.
CCTGATGGGGACAGAAGTTCAATACCGCGTGGAACTCGTCGTTCGAGTTGAATAGGGTTATCTCACGACCCTTAATATTCACCGTAATTCGCTCTCCTTCGCCGAGGTTTGCGGCTGGTTCTACGGGATACAGCGTCTTTCCGTCGTCGGTTTCTACAGGTTCTGAACTCATTTTAAAAGTCGAATGTTTCTAGCGCATTCTGTCCGTAGACGTTATTCAACTCGTCGACATCGAACGATGGGAGGAGATTCATCATCTCGTCCGTGTAATCGAAGTCAAGGTGCGGGTAATCAGACGAGAACATGAGATTATCTTCGCCACCCATTAGTCGAACCATCGAATCGACGTACTCCGGTTCTCCAGTCCCCTCTATCGGCTGGCTAGTGAACGAGAAATTCCGTCGGATATACTCGCTCGGCTCGGCCTCCAACATCGGGGCGTCCTCCTTTTTCGAGTGATACTCGTGATCGAAGCGCCGCATAAAATACGGAATATAGCCGAGGCCAGCCTCTTGGACCACGAAATTCAGATCCGGGAATCGGACCGGAACGCCCCGGGTAATCATATCTGCCATATTGCACATGTGCATCATCGGATGGGCGACGACGTGTGAGGAAATAAATCGAGTTAAATCTGCGAACGCTCGGGGAAATGCCGTCATCATGTTACCCGATGCGTTGTGCATCATCACGGGCAATCCATTGGCTTCTGCTGCTTCGTAGATCGGATAGTATTTTTCTGCACCTGCCAGTGGCGATATACCGCCGCTTGGGAAAAAGACTGCCGCAATCCCATCTTCACTCGCACGATCGTCTATTTCTTCTGCCGCTTTTTGCGGTTTCTGTGGGGCAACCACCGCTGCACCATACATCCCGCGATCGGTGTCGATCATCGTGTCCAGCAACCACTCGTTGTACGCGTGGGCGAGCGCTGCTGCGACCTCTTCGTTTCGTACACAACCAAGGTATAGATTCAACGTCGGTGTGATGACGACCTTGTCCGAGTGAATCAGATCTATCCCAACTTGAGCTTCTTCTTTGGAACGAACCGACTCCGATTGGACCTTGCCAGTTGTGATTGGATTTATCAACCCGGCGGACGGATAGAGACTGCTAAGGAATCCATAGTCGTCTCCTTTACTCCGACCGAACACGTTTGACCACGGCTCCGGAAGATACGGGAGAATGTCTTCCTGACGCTCCGTCACGTGAAAGTCGCAGTCGACGATCGTATCGATCTTTTTTAATCTCGCGGGTATCTCTTCAGCTGATTGCGCCATGATAGTATTCTACAGTATTTCAATATATAAGTATTCCTCAAGGGTATATTTTCCACCTTCCACGGCTGACTCGGTCTCCCTCGTAGACATCAGAGCTATTCGGTGTCGGTAATCGGTTCTAATCCGTGCTCGACGAGTACGTTGTCGTACCCGCCGATCTCGTATAGCGACTCTCCGTTCTCGATCCGTTCTCGAAGCCCATTCTCGCGCTTGAGATGCGCGTCAGCCGCATCGGCCACATCCCCGGCAACATCCCTCGGGACGACCGTCACGCCGTCGGTGTCCCCGACGATAACGTCGCCCGGAGACACGATTACGTCGCCAACACTCACGTCGATGTTAACCGACCCTAGCGTTTCTTTGACAGCTCCAATCTGCGATACTGCCGGACTAAATACGGGGAACCCGAGTTCGGTGATCGCATCGATGTCTCGAACGTTTCCGGAACTCACGACGCCGGCCAATCCCTTCTTCATCGCATACCGGGTCGCGAGTTCTCCCCAGGTCGCCGCTCGAGTTGTCTCAGCTTCGATGACCAGTACGTCTCCCGGCTTCGCCAGTTCGATCCCGACGTAGATCATCATATTGTCACCCGCTGGCAATCGAACCGTCGTCGCCGGTCCACAAACCGGGGCTCCCGATGTCTGAAGCGATATTTCGGGTTCCATCGCGTTTCGCTTCCCCATCGCTTCGTGTACATCGGCAGCGTTGTGCGTGCCAAACCGCTCTACGATCCCCGGATCTGGACGTTCTATCTTTCGAATGACTTCCGGTTCCATGTTGCGTACAATATCGAAGGGGTTATTTATATCTTCGTTTGTGGGACCTCTTGATCTCTACCTCGACGAACTGTATTCAAATAAACCGAATCACTCAGCTGTATTCAAGGTTTAATTCGAGCTCGTTAACGGCGCTTAACAGCAAATCGGCGTTCTCTTCTTTTAAATACGCCCCCGTCATCCGATTTGCAGGTCCAGAAATGCAGAGCGCGCCGATCGTTCGCCCACCGTTGCAAATCGGTGCCGCGACCGTCTGCAGCCCCATTATATGTTCCTCTCGATTGAGAGCGAACTTCTGATCCCGAACGCGTTCGAGTTCTTCGAACAGCACTTGGCGTTCCGTGATCGTGTTTTCGGTGTGAGGCGGAAGTCCCCATCGATCGATGATCGACTCCACTTCTTCGTCGCTATACTGGGACAAAACCGCTTTACCACCCGCTGTTGCGTGGACATAAACCGGTTTGCCGACACGAGTACCCGTCCGTACCGCATTCGGTCCTTCCTCACGGCAGAGAATGTACCCCTGTCCGTGTTGTTCGATCAAAAACACGCAGAGTTCACCGGTTCGTTCAGCCAACTGTCCCGTCTTTTCGCGTGCAAGGTCGAACCCCGGATGCGAGTTTCGGACCTCGATTCCGTAATCGAGAAATTGCATCCCTGTCGTGTACTCATCTCCTTGTCTCATGACGAACCCGTTTCGCTCAAGTGTCCCCAAGTGGCGATGAATCGTGCTTTTTGCGAGGTTGAGATCCTCGGACAGACTCTGTAGCGTTGCCCCACCAGTATTCCGTATCGCTTCGAGTATTTCGAATGTTATTTCGACCGTTTTAACGGGCCGTTTCTGATCTTTTATTGGGTTCATTCTTAGTACATACGTGTACACCGAGTCAAATAACTGTTCGTGTTATTCGAACTATATATACCTGACAGGCTATGATGACGCCTGAATAGATCTCCGAAGCAGCTTATTTTGATGTTTGTCTTCATATACCGTTCAATTGTGGTCTAATACGATCTTTTGGTACACATTTTTACGCCGCTATCGTCTACTCGACCAACTCACACGAGTTCCATCCAAAATTTACATATTGCGAACATTCAATAACGGACCTAATTTTGTTATTAAAATATTTGAGAACAACCGAACATGGTAATTCCCGCAGGAGTGATCGGTTTCGAATATGTGAATAACGTTGCTTAAACCCGTATAGCTACCTTGTGACCGATGAATGTGACACACGAACACGCATATTTATAACAACCTACGGATATAATCCGATATGGCAGCCGTCCACTACCAGTCGTCAGACTATGTTCAAATCCTTGATCCGGATGGGACTGTCCGATCCGATGCTTCCGTACCGGACCTTCCGGAGGACGAGTTGGTCGCGATGTACAAAGAGATGCGGTTTGCACGCCACTTTGACGAACGGACAATCAGCTTACAACGCCAAGGTCGCATGGGGACGTACACCCCGATGGCCGGTCAAGAAGGTGCACAAATCGGGAGCGCACATGCGCTCGGATCGGACGATTGGTTCATCCCAAGCTACCGAGAACACGGCGCAAAGATGGCGCTAGGTGTCGACCCCAAAGACATCCTTCTATACTGGATGGGTAACGAAGTCGGGAATCAAATCCCAACTGATCTGAACATCTTCACTGACTCCATCTCGGTTGGGACACATCCTCCCCATGCTGCTGGAATGGCTTGGGCCTCAAAGTTACGAAACGAGGATAGGGCGTTCCTCTGTCACTTGGGTGATGGTGCGACGAGCCAAGGTGACTTTCACGAGGGGCTGAACTTCGCCGGCGTCTTCGATCTCCCCACGGTCTTTTTTTGCAACAATAACCAGTGGGCGATTTCGGTCCCTCGAGAGCGACAAACGGCCTCCGAGACGTTCGCCCAGAAGGCCCACGCGTACGGCTTCGAGGGCGTACAGGTCGACGGGATGGATCCGCTGGCGGTGTACCAAGTCACGAGCGAGGCGCTCTCGAAGGCGAGGTCCCCCGATCCGGCGAGCGACGATGGGCCGGGTGGGGCGACACGACCGACGCTCATCGAGGCCGTGCAGTACCGCTTCGGCGCACACACCACGGCGGACGACCCCTCGGTCTACCGCGATGACGAAGAAGTCGACGCGTGGAAACGGAAAGACCCCATCACGAGGCTTGGTCGGTATCTACGTAACCAGGGTCTTTTGGATGATACACTCGAGGCGACCATAGATGCGGAAATAAAAGACGGCGTCGCCGAGGCGATCGAAACGGCCGAGTCCTACGTGCCGACTTCGACAGACATGTTCGACAGCGTCTTCGCGGAACGGACCGATATACTCGACGAGCAGGCGGCCCATCTCGAACAGCTACGCGAGCGCTACGGTGACGAGGAACTACTGGAATGAGTACGCAAGCATCCGATACCGATACTGAGACTGAGACGCAGAGTTTGACGCTGGTACAGGCGGTCCGCGACGGGCTGCGAAGCGAGATGGAACGCGACGAGGACGTGCTCGTTCTCGGCGAGGACGTCGGCAAGAACGGCGGCGTTTTCCGCGCCACCG
>NZ_QKNX01000008.1 GCF_005239135.1 Natronomonas salsuginis | reverse complement strand
TGCTCGTCGTCCTCGTCGGGGGGGAGATCGCCGAGCCCCTCACCGGGGAGGCTAATGAGATTTTCGCGGCCGATCCGAAGTTTGTCGATCCGGTCGGCCTCGTCCATCGCCGAGAGCAGCTGTGAGACCTTCGCGTTCGACCAGCCCGTCTCCTTGACGATCGTCGCCTGCTTCATCCGCCCGCCGTTGCGTTCGAGGAGGTACTCGACCCGCTCCTCGTCGGAGAGGAGATCGAAGTCCGGCTCGTCGTCGGGAGCGTCCCCGGCGGTTGCGGTCGCCGCGGCCGAAGCATCGGTGTCTGCGTCTTCATCGTCGGCATCTGCGGTGCTCACATCGGCGTCCCGAACATCTGAGGAGCTCGGCACCGACTCGTCGGAGTCGGGGGCCGAGTCCGAAGTGCCGGGGAGCAAGAGACCGCCGCCCTGGGTGCCATCACTCCGACGCCGCGCGAACAGGAGGTACACGCCGAGCAACAGCGCCGAGCCGCTCAACGCCAGCGCGCCGACGACGAGGACGGTCGAGGCGCCGCCGACCGGGCTCGCCGTCGAATTCGGGGAATACACGATAGTGAAGTATCCCGGTTCGAACGTCGCGGGGCCGCTCCAGTGGAGATCGCCCTCGTCGGCGCCGATCGGGGACGTCGTCGGGCCGCCGTAACCCGGTGGGGGGCGGATCGTCAGCGACTGCTCGGCGCTGAGTTCCGGAAGCCACGTCCCGTCGGTGGTGTTGAACGCGTCGCCGACGTACAGCGTGCTGTTCTCACCGACCCGGGCGAACGACTGCCACGTGAACGAGACTCGGAGCACACCGTACTGTGGGCCCGGCTCGGATTCGGTACCCGTTGCGGTCGGGGGGCTGTCTTCCGCGACGATCTCGCTGTCGCGACGTATCGACCGAATCGACATCTCCCGGCCGCTCGCCGCCGAGGCCTCGGCGGCGGCGCGCTCGAACGCGTCCGTGCCGAGGTCACCCTCTCCGGCCTCGAAGCGTTCGGCGAACGCCTCGAACTCCTCGCGATCGTCGTCGTTCTCGATTGGGACCCAGAGGGAGACGGTCCACGTCGCGTCGCCGTCGGCGTGAAGCTGTACGTCGAAGTGAGTCCCGCCGGTCTGTGGCTGTCCGGCGATGGGGATCGCACCGAACGGGGCAAGGACGAGGAGGAGGGCACAAAGCAGGATGGGGACCCGACACCGCATGGATAGATCATCGTCACCCATACGGGAAAACGCTTTCCATACCGCGATAAAACGTCTCCTGCCTCGATAAATCGTCTCGGCGACGCTCCGGCGCGCGTTCGGTCGGAGTCAGGACGGCGGATTTTTGGTTCTCCGGGCCACACCACGAACATGGACGGTCCGCGCGCGCTCGTCGTCGCCCTCCTCCTCTGTGTCGCCCCGATCGGCGGGGGCGTCGTCGCGGATACCGCCGGCGTCGCCGGCGAACCGCAGCAGACGGCAGAAGACTCCGAGCAGTTGATGTCGGTATACACGGCCGAGAACACTTCCGAATATCTCGCGCCACCGGGAAATAGGATCGATCGAGCGGACGGCCGAACGGTCGGACTCGATGTCGCCGCGGCGGTCGAGTCCGACGCCGGGGCGGTCGAGAGCGCCTACCTCGTGAGGCCGCTCGAACGACGCTACGCGAACGCCGAGACCGACGCCGAGCGTCGAGCCGTCGTCGAGAACGGCAGCGAACGGCTGGCGGCCCACATCGACGGGCTGGCCGCGAGAGAGCGGAACGCCGTTCGGCGGTACAACGACGGTGCGATCGGAACCCGAGCGTTGCTTCGAACGCTGACGGCCGTGAGCCGCCAAGCGGAAGTGACGGCCGACGCGCTCGAGTGGATGGAGAACGCGGCCGACGAGCTCGACATGGAAGCGGAGGCCGAGCGGGCCACGAGCGGGCAGGTGCGCCTCGTGCCGATGCGGGGACCGGTCAGAGCGGGGCTCGTCGACGCCGCGTCGGGCGAACAGTCACTCGACGTGTACGTGGAGACAGCCAGCGACGGGATCGTGCTCGCCGCGATCGATGGCGACGACGGTGTCTACCTTCGGGAGGCGCACGACCCGACGGTGAAGACCGACGCGGTGGGCGACCAGTACGGCGGCAATCCATCGCCCGCGTTGGACCGGTTTACCGAGCTCTACCCGTGGGCCACAAACAGCTTCGACGGGATCGACGCCATCGGACCCGAGCAGGTTCGACTGTATCGGTTCAGCGCGACACATTCTCACGGGGAGCTCCAAACGTATCTCGACAGCGGTTCGACGGAAATCCTGTACGAGCAACAGCGGATCAGGCCGGAATCGGTACCGACGACCACGCTCGAACGGACCGACGGCGACCTCACGGTCCGGCTCAACACCACCCGTCCGGGCGGGCCGCTCGGCGTCACGGTGCTCGACGCCGCGAGCGAGACGCCCGTTGACACCGAGATCGAGGTGAACGGCGATCCAATCGGCTCGACCGGCGGCGGTCGGTTGTGGACCGTCGCACCGCGCGGGTCGACTATAGTAAACGCGACTCACGCGGGCGAGGCGGTCTCGATCGAGACGACGTTCGGGTGAGCGACGATTTATATACAAAGACGGGACCAGACCCCCCGTGTCATCCCGTGGACTCACTCCCGTTGTCGGCGTCGTCTGTCTGCTCGCGGTGACGGTTCTGCTCGCCGTCACGGTGGGTGCGACCGCCTCGATCGAACCCCCTTCAGAACCGACCGTCGCCGCGTTCGAGTTGACCGTCGATCCTGCCGGCGAGCTACGAGTGACGCATCTCTCCGGTGACGCGATCGACCCCGAGGAACTCTCGGTTCGCGTTCGGGTCGACGGCGAGTCGCTCGACGAACAGCCACCCGTGCCGTTCTTTTCCGCGCGCGGGTTCGAGAGCGCTCCAACCGGGGCGTTCAACAGCGCGACGACGAGCGAGTGGCGGGCAGGTGAGACCGCCTCGCTCCGGGTGGCGGATACGAACCGACCGGCGATCGAACCGGGCGACACCGTGACGGTTCGGCTCGCCGTGAACGACGCGGTGATCGCCACCCTCGATGCGACCGCCTAGACCGGATCCACCGCGTTGTTGTCGTCCGGGACGCGCGCGATCGTGGTGATCGCCCGAGGCGTGCCGGACGCGCGCTGTTGGATGCGATGTTCGAACGTTTCGAACCCGGCCTCGGCGAACATACGGTCCGCCTCAGCCTCGTCGTAAAAGAGCATGATCGCGTCGGCGAGCCGCTGAAACACCGTCGAGTTCGGATAATCGGGGCCGACGATCAGGACGGGGCCACCGGGCTTCGTCACCCGGCGCGCCTCCCGGAGCGCGGCGACGGGGTCGGGCCAGTATTCGATCGAGCCGGACGACCAGTAGGCGTCGAACGAATCGTCGGCGAACGGCAATCGTTCGGCGTCGCCGCGGTGGAACTTCACCCGACCACGCTTGCCGAACTTCGCGTAAGCCTTCTCGAGTTGGTGTGCGGACTGGTCGAGCCCCCAGACGTCGTCGGTGTAGCCCAACAGCCCCTCGGTCGCGAAGCCGGTCCCACAGCCGACATCGAGGACGCGGTCGCTCGCGTCGATCCCGAACCACTCCAGCGCCTCGTTGCGCATCTCGTCGTTCCAGATGAACGGGTTGATTGTGTCGTACACCCTCGAGAGGTACTTATAAAAGAGGCGGGCGTGGGCCTTGTCTTCGAGCACTCCCATTGGGGTAGTGTTGTACCTCTCGGGGCATAACCCCCCTGATTTCTGTCCCGGTCGCGAAACGAGAGTGCGTGCCGTGTACGGACCGCACGAATCGTCAACACTCATTACGGGGCCCGCCCACAGACGAAGCATGGCTTTCGACGATATGGACGTCGACACGATCTGGATGGATGGCGAGTTCGTCGACTGGGACGACGCACAGACCCACGTGTTGACCCACTCGCTCCACTACGGTACCGGGGTTTTCGAGGGCGCTCGCTGTTACGACACCGTCGACGGTCCGGCGCTGTTCCGCTGGGAGGAGCACCTCGACCGACTTTTCGACTCCGCGAAGGTGCTCGATCACGACATCGATCACACGCGCGAGACGCTCACCGACGCGACGCTTTCGCTCATCCGCGAGCAGGGGCTGGCGTCGTGTTACATCCGACCGCTTGTCTACTACGGCTACAACTCCCTCGGCGTCTCGCCGAAGGACTGCCCGACGCGGACGACCATCGCCTGCTGGCCGTGGGGCACGTATCTCGGCGAGGAGGCGATCGAGGAGGGCGTCGACGTGATGGTCTCCTCGTGGCGCAAACACGCCTCCAGCCAGCTGCCGACCAACGTGAAGGCGACCGGGCCGTACCTCAACTCGATGCTGGCCGGCGAGGAGGCCCGCCGGAACGGCTACGTCGAGGCGATCGTCCTCAACAAGGAGGGCAACGTCGCCGAAGGACCCGGCGAGAACATCTTCATGATCAACGACGGCGAACTGTTCACGACCGGCGTCTCCGAGTCGACGCTCGACGGGATCACCCGCGATACGGTCATCGAACTCGCCCGCGATCTCGGTTACACCGTCCACGACGAGGCGTCGATCGGCCGCGGCGAGCTGTACACCGCAGACGAACTGTTCTTTACTGGCACGGCCGCCGAGGTCACGCCGATCCGAAGCGTCGACGACACGACGGTCGGCAACGGCAGCCGTGGGCCGATCACCGAGGAGCTCCAACAGCAGTTCTTCGATCTGGTCGAGGGGCGACTCGACGGCTACGACGAGTGGTTCCTCGAGGTGTAGGCGCGGGAACGGACGAAAGACAGAGCCCGAGCAGTTCAGTAGAAGGCGACTGGGGTGCCGGGCGAATCGTCGCGTTCGATCTTTTGTAGGGCGGCGTCGAAGTCCTCGCGGGCGACCTCCGTCCGGCCGTCGCGGATGGCGAACATCCCGGATTCGGTCGCGAGGCTCTCGAGTTCCGCCCCCGAGAACCCCTCCGTGTCCCCGGCGATCCGTTCGAGGTCGACGTCGGGATCGAGCTGCATGCGGCGGGTGTGAATCGAGAGGATCTGCGTGCGACCCTCGATGTCGGGCTCGGGCACCTCGATGAGTCGATCGAAGCGGCCAGGGCGGAGGATCGCGCGATCGAGCATGTCGAAGCGGTTCGTCGCCGCGATGATCGAGATGTCGCCGCGGCGGTCGAAACCGTCCATCTCCGAGAGCAGCTGCATCATCGTCCGCTGGACCTCGGCGTCGCCGGAGGTCTTCGATTCGGTGCGCTTGGCGGCGATCGCGTCGATCTCGTCGATGAAGATGATGGCGGGTTCGCGCTCGGCGGCGAGTTCGAAGAGATCACGAACCAGCCGCGCGCCCTCGCCGATGAACTTCTGGACGAGTTCGGATCCGGCCATCTTGATGAACGTCGCGTCGGTCCGGTTCGCGACGGCCTTGGCCATCATCGTCTTCCCGGTGCCCGGCGGCCCGTGCAACAGGACGCCGGTCGGCGGGTCGATGCCGACCTTCTCGAAGGCCTCGGGGTTCAACAGCGGATCTTCGACGGCCTCTCTGACCTCGGTGATCTGCGCCTCGAGGCCGCCGATGTCGGCGTAGGTGACATCAGGCTTTTCGGCGATCTCCATGGCCTGCGCGCGGGCGTCGGTTTCGGCGTCGAGGATCGTCTGGATCGCGAAGGAGTCGTTGATCGCGACCCGGTCGCCGGCCTCAAGCTGGTCGTACAGTCGCGGCGAGACGTCGGTGAGGACCTCCTGGTTGTTGCCGTGCTGTTTGAGAAGCACCTGATCGTCCGTCAGTTCCTCGACGGTAGCCAGATACAGCGAAGACGTTTTCAGCGCCTCGTTTTCCTTCTGGAGTTCCGTGACATCCTCGCGGAGCTCCGATTGGCGGTCGCGGGCGAGTTCGAGTTGATCTGAAAGCTCGTCGTGAACCCGTGAAACGTTGACGTAGTGCTCTCTGAGTGCGACCAAGCGCTCCTCGACCGGCATGTCGGGGTCGAGGTTGAGCGTCGGCCGGTCCGGGAGCGAGGGGCTATGCGACATTAGCGTCTGATAGTCGCCGGAGATTAAAAGGGCCTTTGGGTGTGGGAGATGCTTGCGGTGTACGTTGACACGGAGACTGCGGCGAGTCGTGTCGTTCCGAATGCGTCAAGATGTGCGAGTTACGTCAGCGACGCGAACTCGGCGACCATCTCGTCGTAGGTGTCGATCGCCGCCTCGACGGGGGCCGAGGACGACATGTCGATCCCGGCGATCTCGAGCAGTTCGAGCGGGTACTCGTGCGAGCCGGAGCGGAGGAACTCCCGGTAATCGGCGGCCGCGGGCTCGCCCTCGGTCGCGATACGGTCCACGATGGCGTTGGCCGCGCTGATGCCCGTCGCGTACTGGTAGACGTAGTACGCCCGGTAGAAGTGCGGGATGCGCATCCATTCGCGGGCGATCCGATCGTCGATGGTTGCGGGCTCGTAGTAGTCGGCCTTCAGCCCGCCGTAGAGCTCGTCGAGGCGGTCCGGCGTCAGCGCCTGTCCGTCGAGTTCGAACTCGTGGGCGCGGTGTTCGAAGTCCGCGAACATCGTCTGTCGAAACAGCGTCGATCGGAAGCGCTCGAGATACTCGTCGAGGACGTGTCGGCGGAACCGCTCGTCCTCGACGACGTCGAGTAGGTGCCGGGTCAACAGCGCCTCGTTGACCGTCGAGGCGACCTCGGCGACGAAGATCTCGTAGCCCGAGTAGACGTACGGTTGCGCCTCGCTGGTCAGTTCCGAGTGCATCGAGTGGCCCAGCTCGTGGGCGAGCGTGTACATTGAGGCGATGTCGTCCTGATAGTTCAACAAAACGTACGGCTGGCTGTCGTAGGTGCCGCCGCTGTACGCGCCCGACTGCTTGTTCGCCGTCTCGTATACGTCGATCCACCGCGAATCGAGCCCCTCGGCCATCCGATCCCGGTAGGCGTCGCCGAGCGGTTCGACGGCCTCGACCACGTACTCTCGCGCGCGTTCGTACTCCAGATTGGGACTCTCACCGTCGGCGAGCGGCGCGTAGAGATCCCACATCCGCAGTTCGTCGACGCCCAGCGCGTCGCGTTTCAACTCGGCGTGGCGGTGGAGCACGTCGAGATTCGATTCGACGGTGTCGACGAGCGTGTCGTACACCTCGCTCGGGACGTTCGGCCCGTCCAGCGACGCTTGCCGGGCCGAATCGTAGTTCCGCGCGGCCGCCAGCTTCTCGTCGGCCTTGACGCTGTTTTTGTACGCGGAGCCGATGCTGTTTCGGTACTCGGCCCACTCGTCGTAGAAGGCCTCGTAGACCCGCCGTCTGAACGCCCGATCGGGGTGTTTCTGCAGCTTCGTGAAGTTCGACAGCGTGATGCGCCGGTCGTCGCCGTCGGGGCCCTCGACCGTCGGGAACGCCATATCGGCGTTCGTCAGCATGTTGTACACGTCGCCCGCGGCCCCTGTCACCTCGCTCAGATCGGCGAGCAGCGCCTCGATCTCGGCCGACCGAGTGTGCGGTTTCATCCGCAGCACGTCGTCGAAGTAGTGCCGGTAGGTCTCGAGATCGGGACGCTCCTCGACGAACCCGGAGAGCGTCTCGCGATCGACCGACTGCAGCTCCGGTTCGATGAAGCTCGCCGCGCTGGAGGCGTCGGCTGCGAGCGACTGTGAGCGAGCCGTGAGCGCCTGGTACTGCTGATTCGTCGTGTCCTCGTCCCGGCGCATCCGCGCGTAGGCGGCGACGTTCGAGACCGCTCGCATGATCGACTCGCGGAGTTCGAGGATCTCCGCGAGCGTCGCCGCGCTCTCGGTGACGCGACCCTCGTAGGCCGACAGTTCGTCGATCCGATCGGCCGCAGCCTCGTAGGCGACCTCCCACTCGTCGTCGTCGGTGAACAGGTCCGTCAGATCCCAGGTGTACTCCTCGGCGATGTCGCTTCGCTCGGGAACCGAACTCATACCCGCGCTACGGATAGCAGCGCCCTAAACCCGTCGTCGTCGGTCGGAGATCGATAGCGGACTACGGCTCGCCGTCCACCAACGACCCGACGACGCGCGCCGTCGCGAGCCGGCGTCTGCGTCGCCGATCGAAGATCTTCCGCGTGGTCGCGAACGCGTCGTCGTCAGTCTCGAACTCGACGCCGGGGTAAACGACGTTCAGGAGGACCAGCGGTTCGGGGGCGGCGGGGGCGATCCCCTCCGGGCCCGAGAGCGGGTCGGAACCGAGCGCGAGGGTGAGAAACGACGGCTCACGGGCTCCACGCCCGATCGCCTCGACGACCGAGACGAGCCGACGGACGAGCTGTCTGGCGAACCCGCCAGCGACGCAGTCGATCACCAAAAACGCGTCCGCACGTCGGGTCGACATCGAGAGGTCTCGGACGGTCCCGTCGTCGTCGGGCGTGAAGTTGTGAAAGTCGTGTTCGCCGGAGAGCCGTCGGCAGGCCGCTCGTGCCAGTTCGTCGTCGACCGCGGGAGCGTGGAGGAAGTACCGGTAGCGTCGCTCTGCGGCGTCGTGGGTCGCGTGGAAGTCGTCGGGTACGTCGGCGGATGCCCACGCGCGAATCGATGCTGGGAGTTCGCTGTTGAACGCGCGGGGGGACAGCCATTCGGGCGCGTCGAAGGCGACCGTCTGCGTGCGCGCCGAGACGCCGGCGTCGGTCCGGCCGGCGGCCGCGTAGCCGACCGGCGCGCCGTCGTCGAACTCGATACCGAGCGCGTCGAGCCCCGCGAAGATCGTGTCCTCTATCGTCTCGCCATGGGACTGTCGCTGGAAGCCTCGATAGCCCGAACCGTCGTAGGCCACCCGGAACGCGCGCATGGTCCCGAGGAATCGTCCAGGCGGTTTATACGTGCCGTCCTCGCGCTCGCTCCCCGTCGACCAGCCGCTCCAGCCCTGTCTCCAGGTCGACGCTTGGCTCGTATCCCAACGCCCGCTCGGCCCGCGAGATATCGGCGCGGCTGTGGTCGATGTCGCCCTCGCGCGGCTCCGTGTGGACGATCTCGGAGTCGCTGTCGAGCGCCGAGCGGATCAGTTCGGCCAGCTCGCGGATCGTCACGGACTCGCCCGTCCCGACGTTGAACGCCCGACCGAACGCCTCCGGGTCGGCCGTGGCGGCGGCGAAGTTGGCCGCCACCACGTCATCGACGTTGACGAAGTCACGCGTCTGGGAGCCGTCACCGTGAACCGTGATCGGCTCGCCCGCCCGGGCCTGTCGGCGGAACACGTCGATGACGCCCGCGTAATCGCCGTCCGTCCCGCCCGGCCCGTAGACGTTGAAGTACCGCAACGCGACCGTCTCCAGCCCGTAGAGGTCGGCGTACAGCCGCGTGTAGTGATCTGCCGTCAGCTTGTCGACGCCGTACGGCGAGGTCGGTTCGAGCGGATGATCCTCCGCGATCGGCGTTCGTTCGGGGCGGCCGTAGATCGCCGCGCTGGAAGCCGTCACGACCCGGGCGTCGTGCGCTCGGGCGGCCTCGAGGATGTTGAGTGTACCGGTCGCGGTCGTCTCGTGGCTCACAGTCGGCCGCTCGACGGATTCGGCGACGCTGACGAGAGCCGCCTCGTGGAAGACGATGTCGCACCTCTCAACGGCCGCCGCGACGGCGTCCGCGTCGCGAATATCGCCCTCGAGCACCTCGCAGTCGGGATGGGGTGACTCCGGGGTGAGATCGAAGATCGCCACATCGTTGTCGTCGGCGAGCGTCCGCGCGATGTGGCCGCCGATGAACCCTGCCCCGCCCGTCACGAGCACCGAAGCGTTCTGCATTGTGTGTCCTGCGAGGTAACAGCCGAATAAGTATTCGGAGCCTATCGCCCGAAATGCGCGGCTAACCGCTCCGCCGCTTCCTCCGCCCGCGGCGTCACGACGGCGAATCGGAACCACTCGGCGTGCGAGTCGCCGAACGCGTCGCCCGGCATGCCGGCGACGCCGGCCTCGTCGATCAACCGCTCCGTATTGTCGAGCGTTCCCGGGTGGCCGTCGAAGCGCGCCATCACGTAAAACCCGCCCCGCGGCCGGGCGTACTCGGCGCCCGCGCGATCGAGCGCTGCACAGAACGCCTCGATCCGCTCGTCCAGCAGTTGCCGGTTTCGCTCGTAGTACGACTCGGGCGTCTCGCGGAGCGCGTCGAGGACCGCCCGCTGGGCCGGTCGCGAGCCGGCGACGTTGACGAGCATGTGTCGCGTCCGGATCGCGTCCGTCAGGTGATCGGGATAGATCCCGTAGCCGACCCGGAAGCCGGTGATCGCCATCGACTTCGAGAACGCGTTCGTGACGGCGACGTTCGCGGAGTCGAACCCGAGCGCCGTCTCGAAGGCCTCCTCGTCGTAGACGAACCGATCGTACACCTCGTCGGAGACGAGCAGCGCGTCGCACTCCTCGGCGATCGCGACGAGATCGCGTTTCGTCTCCCGACCGTAGACACCGCCGGTCGGGTTGTTCGGCGAGTTGATCACGATCGCGGCGGTATCCTCGCTCACCACCTCGCGAACGGCGTCGGAATCGAGCGTCCCGTCCGGTTCGCTCGGCACGAACGTGGCCGTCGCGTCCAGCATCTCCGTGCGCTTGTGGTAGTACGGGTACACGGGGGTGGCCATGGCGATCTTGTCGCCGCCGAACGCCTCGAGGGCGGTCGCCATCGCCAGATAGTTTGCCTCGCCCGCGCCGTTCGTGACGACGACGCGCTCGACGTCGACGTCGTGACGCTGCGCGATCTCCGCTCGGAGTTCCACCAGCCCGTCGCTCGGCGGGTACTGGAACTCGTCGGGCGTTCCGTCCGCGTACGTTTTCAGTCCGGTTCGAAGCGCCTCGGGCGGCTCCCAGTCGGGGTTCCCCGACACCATATCGACCACGTCCCGATCGGCCTCGGCCGCGTACTTCATCAGGTGGAAGAACAGCGGCCGTTCGTAGTCGTCCATGCCGCCGCTTGGCGCGGGTGATACCTCGGTCTATCGCTTTTGAGCCGGCAGCATCGCGTCGAGGGCCGGGTTCAAGTCCGCGGCGACCGTTCATCGCACATGGCAATCGAAGAATCGGTCGGCGACGCCCTCCGCGAGCGCGGGGAGTTCGTCGCAACGGCCGAATCCTGTACGGGAGGGCTCATCGGGTCGCTGCTCACGGACGTGGCTGGATCGAGTGACTACTTTGACCGATCGGTCGTCACCTACAGCTACGACGCCAAACTGCAGTCGCTCGCCGTTCCCCGGGAGATGCTTGACGAGGAGGGGGCCGTCAGCGACCCCGTCGCCGAGGCGATGGCGCGCGGCGTCCGAGACACGGCCGACGTGACCTGGGGCGTCGCGACGACGGGGATCGCCGGGCCGACCGGGGGAACCGACGAAAAGCCGGTCGGGACGGTCTACATCGGCGTCGCGTACGCCGACGAGTGGGGAACCGGCGGGTCGTGGTGTCGGGTCGAGCGGTACGACTTCGACGGGAGCCGAACCGAGATCAAACGGAAGATCGCAGAGCAGGCGCTCTCGGATCTGCTCGCCGCCGTCGAGGCCGCCTGACGTCGACGCGTAGCGAACACCCTTTTATCGCGGCGGGCATTCGGCCGATATGAACAAAGAGGGACACGTCCTCAACGCCGCGCTCTTGGGGATCGGCCTCGGGTTCGTCCTCGAACCCTCGGGGACGATCGAGACGCTTCGGACCGTCGTCGCGGTCACGGTCCCGGTCACGCTCGGCGCGCTGTTTCCGGACGTCGACACCGCCTTCGGCAAGCACCGAAAGACGCTGCACAACCTCCCGGTGCTTGTGATATTCGCCGCGTTCCCGCTGCTGTTCGAGAACCTCAGCTACGTCTGGATCGGCGTGCTCACCCACTACGTACTTGATTATCTCGGCAGCCGACGGGGGATCGCGCTGTTTTATCCGCTGTCGAGCCAGGAGTACGGCTTCCCGTCGGGCGTGACGACGTCGAGTCGGTTCGCAAACGTCGTCACGATGATGGTCACCGGTGTGGAACTGGCCGTCGCGGTCGCGATCGTACACGTCCTCCCCCAGTACGTCGACGTGGGGCGCGTCGCGGCGGCGCTCCCGATCTAGTCCGTATCCGTGTAGACGCTCACGGCGTCGAAGCGGCCCTCGTAGGCGATGTGTTCCGGGTGCGTCGGCTCCGTTCCGGACAGAAAGAGTCGGTCGATCTTTCCCCAGCTGTTCTCATAAAAGAGGTGCGCGAACTCCGCGGCGCACCGCACCCGGTGTCGCGGTCCCGATCGGTGATACACCGATCGAGGGACGCCGTCGCGAAGCGCCGCGACGACCTCGGGAACGGTCTCGAACGACCCCTCGAACGCCGTCCACACCTCGCCGACGGTCTTCGGGAGATGGGCGTACGACGAGCCGAACGCCGGCAGATTGAACGTCGCAGCGAGTTCGCGGGCACGTTCGGCGTGTCCCGCGAGGTATTTCGGATTGTACACCTCGATCCCGTGGATCCGGTCGCGGTGAGCGCGGATGTCGTGCGCCTCGAGACTGACGGTTGCGAACTCCGGATGCGGCGCGAGTACGGTCGCCCCCTGCTGTTCGAACTCGGCCATCGCCCCCTCGAGCGTGATGAAGTCCGGAACCGGCTCGGAGAGACCGAGCGCCAACACGTGTTTTCGGTTCCGCCAGTCGCCGGTAAACACCTCCCGGCCGGGCACGACCAACAGTTCGTCGTCGGTGAATCGCTCGGCGCGGCGGCGGATCTCCGGCAGGCGAACGAAGTGGGGCGCGTAGACGAGCGCGTCCAGCCCTCGATCCTTTGCCCGCTCGACCACAGCCTGGTCAAGTAGTTTCACGTGCGCGTCGAGACGAAACCGATCCATGGCCGAGACGGCGGGCGCGAGGGCGTTATCCGTTGCGATTCTGTACGAAGGGTTTTGTATCAGGACGACGACTGTCCGCGCATGTGGGAGTGCGCCATCGGCGGCTGTGAGTATGCGATCGATAACGCCGAGGACCTACTGGTCCATCAGGCGAACGCGCACGAACGGCACCGGTGTGCCGTCTGCGGGACGACGATGCCGGACGGCTACTTCGCGATTCGACACGCTTTCTCGGAGCATTCGCGGGCCGAGTATCTCCGCAGTTACGAGGCAGAGACCGACGACATCCGACTTCGAGAAATGTTGATAAAAGAGGTCGAGGCCGAGGCCGACATCGAGGCCGTCGTCCGGCGGCTCAGCGGCGACAGACAGGAAGCGGCGACCGAGGCGTGAGAGAAAAACAGCGTACGGTTACCGCTCGTCGGAATCGAGAACGCGTATCTGGTCGCCACGGACGGTGACCGGGATCGGCACCGTCGCCTCGTACAGTTCGACGGTGACCTGATCCTTTCCTTCGTCGATCCGCTGAACCTGCGCTTTCTCGCCCTTGAACGGCCCGGCGATCAACTCGACGATGTCGCCCTCCGCGATACCCTCGACATCGGGTTTCGGACTGAGGAAGTGTTCGATCTCGCTGAACGGTGAGGGACGATCTGACACCAGCGTCCGGGCGTGCGGGATATCCTCGAGCGCCCGCTCGATGACCCCGGTGTCGTCGGCTTCGACCATCACGTAACTCGTGAGCGCGTCCGGCGCGAGCGCGGCGTGGATCGAGGGCTCCTCGCGGTTGATGAGCATGTCGGCGACGGTTCGCTCCTGGCTCGCCGTCGTCTTGACCGCGTAGATAGACATCACGGACCCCCCGGCACGAACGTCATGACCGCGAAGATGACGAAGCCGATGAGGCCGACGAGCATGATGCCGAGCCCCGCGATCGTCGCGACTTTCGAGAACTCGTCCCACGCGGGCGTACTCGCGAGCTTCAACACGCGAACGTACGACGTGAGGTCGGTGGGCGTATTCATACTGGTCCGTTCCGTCTCCGGGGTTTTCTACTTGTTGATCCGTACAGCAGCCGTTTCGGGGCAGGGATCGCTCGGGAGACGATCACTCGACGAAGTCGATGTCGTCGCCGCCTGCGGTGACAGCGCGCTCCTGTTCGGCCTCGCTCTTGCCGTATATTTGGGGGCTCTCGACGCCCGTGACGACGATCATCGTCTCCATCTTGCCGTCGAACTCGGGGTTGACCGAGGCTCCCCAGATGATGCGCGCATCGGGGTCGATACGGTCGTAGATCTCCTCGACGACGCCCTCCGCCTCCTCGATCGACATGTCCGGACCGCCGACGACGTTGACGAGCGCGCTCTGTGCGCCGTCGAACTCGACGTCGAGAAGCGGCGAGCGGAGCGCCGAGCGAATCGAGTCCTGCGCTTTGTTCTCCGAGTCGGACTCGCCCAGCCCGATCATGGCGACGCCGCCGTTCTCCATGATCGTCTTCACGTCGGCGAAGTCGACGTTGACCAGCCCGGGCTTCGTGATGAGCTCGGTCATCCCCTTCACCGATCGCATGAGGACGCGGTCGCAGATCTTGAACGCGTCCTGCAGCGGCATGTTGGGGGCGTAATCGAGCAGTCGGTCGTTCGGGATCACGATGACGGTGTCGGCGACCGCCCGGAGTCGCTCCAATCCGGCGTCGGCGTTCGCCCGACGGCGTTCGCCCTCGGCCGTGAACGGGATGGTCACGATGGCGATGGTGAGCGCGCCCTGATCCTGGGCGGCCTGTGCGACGACGGGGGCCGATCCGGTGCCGGTTCCGCCGCCGAGTCCGGCGGTGATAAAGACCATGTCGGAACCGTCGATGGAGTTATTGATGTCCTCTAAGTTCTCTTGGGCGGCCTCCTCGCCGATCTTCGGAACCGACCCCGCACCGCGGCCGCCGGTTCGCTGTCGGCCGATGAGGATCTTCTCGTCGGCGTCGACCTCCGTGGCGAGGTGTTGGGCGTCGGTGTTCGCGGCGACCAGTTTCGCACCGTGGATGCCGGCGTCGGCCATTCGGGTGACGGTGTTGCCGCCGGCCCCGCCGCAGCCGACGACGGTGATCTTCGTTTCGAGATCCTTGACGACCTCCGCGAGCTCCTCGTCGGTCATCGTCCCGGAGCCCTTCACGTCGGAGGTTGTTCCCGCCGTGTCGGATGTGGCCTCCGCGGCGGGGACCTCCCCGTCCTCTTCGGCCTCTTCGATAGCGTCCTCGATAATCGAGTCCATTGTCGCCGTTGTAGCGTACGCGCATAAAGTATCTTTCCCTGCCCGTCTGACTGCCGTCAGACGTTGACCCGGTCACCGACGGCGTTGTGAGCGATAAACTAGATGATGGGATATCAATTCCGGATCTGGCGTCAAGTCGGGGGACGAGGCGATGGCCGAGACGCGGCGTGGCGGGGGTACGCCTATGCGTCTGCGAATCGAACGCTTCGGCCATGCCCAAGCCGCACGGGCTGGCTTCGGATCGTGTTCTCGATGACCTCGGCTCGCAGCCGGAGGGACTGTCGAGTGACGAAGCTCGTCGACGACTCGAATCACACGGCGAGAACGAGCTCGTCAGCGACGGCGGGCGGTCGCCGTTCGATATCGTGCTCGAACAGTTCGACAGCGTGCTGATCTGGGTGCTCGTGGCCGCCGCCGCACTCTCCATCTGGGCGGGCCACGCGGTCGATGCGGTCTTGATCCTCGTCATCGTGGCGGCGAACGGCGCGTTCGGGTTCGTCCAGGACTACCGAGCCGAGCGAAGCCTCCAATCGCTCCGCAAAATGGTGGCACCGACGGCCGCAGTCAGACGCGACGGCGACCTCCAAGAGATCGACGCGTCGGGCCTCGTTCCCGGTGACGTGATCGTGTTGGGCGGTGGGGACGTCGTTCCCGCCGACAGCCGGCTGCTCGGTTCGACCGATCTCGAGACTGACGAGGCCGCGCTGACCGGCGAGAGCGTTCCGGTTTCGAAATCGACGGATCCGGTGGGTTCGGAGACGTCGCTCGCGGAGCGGACGAGCATGGTGTACAAGGGGACGAACGTCACGCGGGGAAAGGGCGTCGCCGTCGTCACCGAGACGGGGATGGAGACGGCGGTCGGAGAGATCGCACAGCGACTCGCCACGACCGAAGACACGCAAACACCGCTGCAGGGCGAACTGGACGAGTTGGGGCGAACGCTCGGGGTCGGGGTCGTGATCCTCTCCGCACTCGTCGTCCCGCTTTTGTTCGTTCGTGGAACCTCAGCGGTACAAGCCGCACTCACGGCGGTATCACTCGCCGTCGCCGCGGTTCCGGAGGGGCTGCCGGCGGTCGTCACGCTCACGCTCGCACTCGGCGTCCGGAAGATGTCCGACGAGAACGCGCTCGTCCGTCGGCTCCCGGCCGTCGAAGCCCTCGGGGCCGTCGACGTCATCTGTACGGACAAGACGGGGACGCTCACTAGGGGACAGATGACCGTCGACAGACTCTGGATGAACGACTCGGTCGTCGACGCGACCGATACGTCGGATCCCCGTTCGGATCGGGAGAAACTGCTTCTGCGGATCGGCATCCTCTGTAACGATTCGACCCTCGAAGACGGCGATCCGACCGAGCAGGCACTCTTGGAGGTGGCCGACCGCCGAGGGCTGGACGTCGACGGGCTCAGAGCGGAGCATCCGAGGACCGGCGAAGTTCCCTTTTCGTCCGAACGCAAGTGGATGGGGACGGTCCACGGCGACGTCGGATACGTCAAGGGCGCACCGGAAGTCGTCATCGAGAACTGCGACCGGATACTGACCGCCGACGGTCCCGTCGAACTGACAGATACTGCTCGCGACAGGGTCGAGGCGACCGTTCGGGAGTTCGGCGACGACGCGCTCCGCGTCCTCGCGATGGCGTACCGCGAGGACCCAGCGGACGCCGACGACCTCGGTGACGGGCTGATCTTCGTCGGGCTGTCCGGGATGATCGATCCGCCGCGCACGGAGGTCGCCGACGCCATCGCCGCGACGACGCGTGCCGGGATCGCCGTGAAGATGGTGACCGGCGACAACGCCCGGACCGCGCGCGCGATCGCCGACGCGCTCGGGATCGGAACGAAAGTGCTGGAGGGCGGTGATATCGAGCGGATGGACGACGAAGCCCTCATCGGGCGCGTCGAATCGGTCGACGTGTTCGCTCGGACGTCGCCGGAACACAAGGTCCGCATCTTGCGCGCGCTTCAGGAGCTCGGCCACGAGGTCGCGATGACGGGCGACGGCGTCAACGACGCGCCGGCGTTGAAAAGCGCAGACGTCGGCGTCGCGATGGGGATCCGCGGCACCGACGTCGCGAGACAGGCGTCGGATATCGTCCTCCTGGACGACAACTACGAGACGATTGAACGGGCCGTCGAACGCGGCCGAGCCATCTTCGACAACATCTGGAAGTTCGTCGCCTATCTCCTCAGTGCGAACGTCGCCGAGGTCGCGCTCGTCTTCATCGCTTCGCTGTACGGCTACCTCATTTTGCCGGCCGTGCAACTGCTCTGGATCAACCTGTTGACCGACGGTCTGCCGGCGCTGGCGCTCGGTGCCGATCCGAAAGGCGAAGGCGTGATGAACCGACCGCCGCGCGATCCCGAGCGGGGCATCGTCGGGCGTCGGATGCTCGGCGTGATCGCCGCTACCGGAGCCGTCACCACGGTCGTCATGCTCGGGCTCATGGCGTTCGCGCTGGAGGGCGCAGCTGTCGTCACGCCGTACGCGATGACGATGGTGTTCACCGGCTTCGTCTTCCTCGAATTCGAGAAGCTCTACGTCATCCGCTGGCTGCGCGAGACCCCGACGCTGTCGAACCCGTGGCTCGCAGCCGCGGTCGCGGGGTCGGCCGTTCTTCAATTGGCCGTGCTGTACACGCCTCTCAATCAGTACTTCGGGACCGTCCCGCTCGGTCTGACCGACTGGGGGATCATCGCCGTCGTACTCCTCGTGTGTCTCCCGATCTACGTCGCGATCGCCGCGCTCATCCGACGAACCACCGGAACTGATCCGTCCCGATGATCATCGGGAGACGGACCCGGAACTAAGCGTGTGCAGGTCGATGGCGTGACTATGAACACCAAGATACGCCGCCTCGTCCTCGACGTCCTGAAACCCCACGAGCCCGATGCGATCGTGGTCGCCACCGCGATCGCAGACCACGCCGGTATCGACGGCGTCAACGTGACGCTGCTCGAAACCGACCGCGAGGTCCAGAATCTCACACTCACGATCGAGGGCGAAGCGATCGACGCGGCGGCGATCGAGGAGACCGTCAACGACCTCGGGGGAACGGTCCATTCGATCGATCAGGTCGTCTGCGGGGATCGAACGGTCGAGCGGGTCAAAACGCCTCAGGACCGCTGAGCCATGGGTCGACTGTCCGCCCTCCGAGCGCTCACCGACGACGAGGACGTGCGATCGATCTCCCGGCGATACTTCATCTCAAACGGGTTCGACGGGACGCTGACGAGCATCGGCGTCGTCGTCGGGGCGTACATGTCCGGCGTGACGGACGGGATAACGGTCTTCACCATCGGAATCGGCGCGGCCGTCGGGCTCGGAACCTCGGGCGTCTGGAGCGTCTGGGAGATCGAGCGGGCCGAAAAGCGGGCCGAGCTGCACCGGATCGAGCGGGCGATGCTGACCGATCTCGGCGACACGAGGGCCCAATCGCGGCGGACGAGCGCCCGAAAAATCAACGCGATCGCGAGCGGCGTCGGGCCGATCATCGGTATCGTCCTGCCCCTCCTGCCGTTTCTCCTCCACGGCGTCGTCTTCAGCCTGCTCGAAGCCGTCTTCGTCGCCGTCGGAATCGGGGTCGCCGTGTTGTTCCTGTTCGGGGCGTACCTCGGGTCGGTCTCGAAGCAAAACGTGATCGTGGCCGGCGTTCGGATGGGTCTCGCGGGGATCGTCGTCGCGATTCTCAACCTGTTGTTACCCGGGTGAACGCCCCAATTGCTTGGTCTCCGGAACGGTCGAGGATTCCGCCGGGTGGGTCAGATCTCGAAGCACCGCTCGCGCGTCGTTCGGACGGCGGCGGGCGCGACCTGCGCCCCGTCGACTTCGACCGCTTCGCCGGCCGAAAGCCGCCCGAACGCGGGGCCGTCCTCGACGCCGGCCGCCCGGGCGAGTTCGGGATCGAACGCCTCCCGCCGAACGAACACCTCCGAATCCCGTACGTCGACGACGTCGTATTTCTTCTCGAGGACGGCCGCGAGTTTGCGGATCACGGTGCGGTATCCGTCGGCGTCGAAAAGCGCGATGGATCCGGCGACGAGCGAGCCGCTATCAGCGGTCTCGTAGGCGATCGCGGTCGAATCGACTGCTTCCAGCACGGCACCGCGATCGATCCCGTTGGCCTCCTCGAGTAGTTCCGCGGGGAGATCTCGAGTGAGGAACTCGCCGTCGTGCGCCGTCGCGGACGCTCCGAGTCGGGTGCCGTCATCGATCGACCCGAGCGCTCGTTCGATTCGCCCGACGAGATCGAGGGAGACGCCGGTCGTCTCCCGGAGGAACGTTTCGGAGAGGCGTTCGAACCCCAACTCGTCGATAGCGACCTCGAGATCGGGGTGGGAACCGTCGAGCAGTGCAAACTCGCTTCCGCTCATCTGGAACGCCTTGGCGACGACGGCGCGCGCGTCGCGGGGGTCGCCCAGCTCGTCGAGCGCCCAGTCGGCCGCAACGTGGCCGACGCCCCAGTCCGTCTCGGTCAGCGCACGATCGAACCGCGGGGCGTAGTGGCTGCCGCCGAAGCCGACGACCGTCCGTTCGCGGTGGGGGGCGACGCCGCGGAGCTCCAGGATCGCGCGCGCGACCGCCCGGGCGGCCTCGGGATCGTGCCACTGCGGTTCGTCGCTCCCGACCTCCACGAACAACGACGGACAACCGACGGTGCTCGGACCGTGGTGGGTACACTCGACGCCGATGTCGTATCCTGACGGCGCGTGCGTTTCGAGCGCGCCGCGAACGACCGAGAGGGCGTTCGGCGCGGCGCGGGCGAGCGATCCCGCTCGGCCCCCGTATTCGGCCGATCCGAAGTTTCCGGTGGCGTGAGCGGTGAGCAACGGCCCGGTGTCGCCGGCGTGGCGGGAGGCGAAGACCAACAGATCGGGATCGTCGAAAGTGGCCGCGACGCCGTCGAGGTGAATGTGGAGGTCGTCGAACGTCCGGAGTTCGACGCCCTCGGCTCGGTAGTAGCGGCCGCCGCCGTTGGCGTCCGACCGGCGCTCGTCCTCGAGTTCGTCCCACTCTGCGAGGTCGAGGAGCTGTTCGCCGATGTGTTCGGAGGCTTCGTCCGCGCGAGAGACGACGACTGCGAGCATACTCACTCTCGGAGAGCGGTGAACAAAGGCCGTGTGATCCGACCTCAGGTAGATTTCGTATCCCGACATACGGTATACCAGGAGATTCGTTTAAACGCAGTCCCGCCGCTCACCGGAGCAACCGTCGAGCGGGCGGGAGAACGATGGTTCCAGCGGGACGGCGAGAGCTGAATCGCGGAATCCTTTTGCCCGCTCGCGGGGTCGCTCGCGTATGCAGGTCTTCGGTCTCATCGGAAATCCGGTCGGGCACTCGGTGTCGCCGCCCATGCACGAGGCGGCCTACGAGGAGCGCGGGATAGACGCTCGCTACGTGACGTTCGAGCCCGAACGGGGCTCGATCGAGCGCGTCATCGACGGCGCGGACGCGCTCGGGATCGCGGGGCTGAACGTGACGATTCCGTTCAAGCAGGACGTCGCGGCGGTCGTCGCCGCCGACCCCCTCGCCGAGCGAATCGGCGCGGTCAACACCGTCGCCTTCGACGGTGAACCGACGGGGTACAACACGGACGCCGCCGGCGTCGTCCGGTCGTTCGAGCACCACGACGTGGCGCTTTCGGGTCGGGCGGTCGTCGTCGGTGCGGGCGGGGCCGGTCGCGCCGCGGCGTTCGCGCTCGCCGACGCGGGGATGGAGGTGCACATCGCGAACCGGACCGTCGAGCGCGCAGAATCGCTCGCCGAAGCCGAGCCGAACGCGAGTGCGAGCGGCCTCGACGCTCTCGACGCGGCGCTGGCCGATGCGAGCGTGCTCGTCAACGCGACGAGCGTGGGCATGGAATCGGACGAGACGCCGGTGCCGAAGGCGGCGCTGCACGGGGGGCTGGCAGTGCTCGACGCCGTCTACGCGCCGATCGACACCCGGCTGCTCACCGAGGCGCGGGCCATCGGCGCGACGACGATCGACGGCGCGTGGATGTTGCTGTTTCAGGGCGTCGAGGCGTTCGAGATCTGGACCGGACGCGACGCGCCGATCGACGCGATGAACGCTGCCTTGCGGGACGCGCTCTAAAGAGCGGGGATCTCTCCTTGAATCAGGTAGCGCCGGCAATCCGACCGGGCCGTTTATCTTTCGTGGCCGGACACGTTCGGACGTGTATCTGTTGGAGTTGGCGGGCGATTCGGACGCCTTCGCGGTTCGCGAGGCCGAAAGCCGCTGCTCGGCGGTCGAACTCCTCGCGCCCGGACTGGCCACGGCGCGAGGCGTGGATCGACCCGACGCCCTCGCGTACACCCGTCGGGTCTGTCGACTGATCGGGACCTGCGAGCCCGACGTGGGGACGGCGGTCGCCCTGCTGCAGGCGGCGACTATCGAGCGAACGGGAACGGTGGCGGTCCGAGCCCGCGACGTGCGGGGACTGACCGGAATCGACACCCAAGCGATCGAACGCCGACTCGGGAGCGTCCTCGTCGATCGCGGCTTCGGTGTCGACCTCGACGAACCCGACTGGACGCTCGTCGCCCTCTTCTCGGAGGGCGTGGCCGCGTTGGGGTGGCTCGAAACCGAGACCGTCCGGGACTTCTCGACGCGCAAGCCGACGGACAAACCGTTCTTTCAGCCGGGGAGCATGGATCCGATGGACGCCCGGGCGCTCTCGAACATCGCCGGGGCCGCACCCGGAAAGCGGATCCTCGATCCGATGTGTGGAACCGGCGGGATCCTCGTCGAAGCCGGTCTGTCCGGGGCGGACGTCGTCGGCGTCGACGCTCAACAGAAGATGGTCCGGGGGGCGCGCCGGAACCTCGAGGCGTATCTCGACGCCGGCTCGGTCGTCCGGGGCGACGCGACGCGGCTCCCGTTCGTCGACGGGGGGTTCGACGGCGCGGTCTTCGACGCCCCCTACGGCCGCCAATCGAAGATCGAGGGCGAATCACTGGAGGAACTCGTCGGCGAGGCACTCGGAGAAGTTCGACGCGCCGCCCCGCGGGCGGTTCTCGTCGGCGATCGGCCGTGGAACGACGCCGCGGAGGCGGCCGGGTGGACGGTCACGGATCGGTTCGATCGTCGAGTGCACACCTCGTTGGTCCGGTACGTGCATCTCCTCGACTAACCGCTATCGGTCGAGCAACCTGAGCAACTCGTCATCCGTCGCGTTGCCGCATCGGACCGCCTCCCGCGGCGAACGACCGGCGTTTTCGACGGTTTCGATCGCCGACGCGGGTTCATAGCCGCGAGCGCTCGTCAGCCACGCGGCCCCGACGACGCCGGTTCGACCGAGCCCAGCGTTGCAGTGGAGGACGCAGCCGTCGCCGTCCGAGTCGGCCGTTCGGATCGCGTCGAGGGCGGTTTCGAGCACGTCGGCGTCCGGCAGGTGTCTGTCGCGGATCGGCGCGTGCGTCGTCTCGAACCGATCGGCGTAGGCGTCGGGCAACTGGTAGCGTCTGGCCTCCGACTCGGAGAGCAGACAGACGACGCGACCGACGTTTCCCGTCGAGAGCGTCGCCGTCCACTCCTTGAGGCTCTCGCCGAGGTGGCCCGGACGACAGACGCCGAAGACCGCTTCGGCGGGCGCGATCTGACCGAAGTTCGTCATCGGTTCAGCTCTGCGAGCAGCCGACCGAGGTGGACGCGATCGGACGTACCCTGGGTGAGTTCGAACTCGATTTCGCCCGCGAGTTGATGGACGCGAGCGAGCGCGTCGCCGCTGTATCGACCGCGGGCGGCGACGAGGAGTTCGCTCAGGATCTCCTCGCCGTCGTATCCCTCGTCGTAGATCAGTTCGTCGAGGCCGCCGCGGGCATCCTCAAACTCGCCGTCGTCTGCCGTCGCGAGGATCGACTCGAGGCGATCTCGCATGCCGATGTCCCCCAGCGCGTCGTATGCGGCATCCATCGTCACCGCGCCCGCGTCCTCGGCAGCCGTCTGTGCACTAAGAATCGCCTTCCGGAGGTTACCGTCGCCGTAGCCGGCGACGTATTCGAGGCCGTCGTCGTCGTACTCGACCCCCTCGCGGGAGACGATCCGTTCGAGGACCTCGACGGTCTCGGCGTGCGTCGGCGCGCGCATCGCGATCGGGAAACAGCGCGACTCGATCGGCGGGATGAGCTTCGACGGCTGACGGGTCGCGATGACGAACTGCGTCGCCTCGTAGTGTCGCTCCATCACCCGGCGCAACGCCTGCTGAAAGTCCTCGCGGATCGCCTCGGCGTTGTCGAGCAAGATCGTGCGGAAATCGCCCGACACCGGGCGGTAAGAGGCCTGCTCTTTTAGCACGTGGCTGATCATATCGCGCTTCGAGAGGCTCGATCGACCCTGCAGAAAGCCGCCGAAGCGCTCGTCGTTTTTTATCTCCGTTTTCGTCCGGTTGAAGAAGTCGGCGACGTTGATGACGACGAAGTCGTTGTCGGGGTCGGCGTGTGTTTCGCGTGCGAGCGCGCGCACGGCGGCCGTCTTGCCGACGCCGCGTGGGCCGAACACGACGAGGTTCATCGGTTCCGAAACCGCGCGCTCGAGGTGGTCACGAACCTCCGATTGCGGAAGCTCCGAGTGGTCCGGAGCGTGTAGGTCCGTCCAAAGCGGCCCGTCCATGTGCGTGGGTCGTTCCGGGGCGGCAAAAGCCCTCCTTTCGCGGCCGGCCGATCGCGCTACAATCGATCGACGACGGCTTCGGCCAACGCGTCGAACTGCGCCGTTTCGGGGACGACATCGACGTCGACGCCGAGCGCCTCGGCGGTCTCTCGGGTCGGTTCGCCGATCGCACCGACGACGGCGCGGTTCAACCCGTCGATCGCCTCGCGCCGGAGACCGCGGTCGTCGGCCGCCGCCAGGAAGTGTTCGACCGTCAGCGAGGAGGTGAAGCAGACGCCGCCAAGGTCGCCCTCGGCCGCGGCGACGGTCGACGCACCCGCGCCGTCGGGACGAACCAGCCGATACAGAACGGTTTCGTGGACGTACGCGCCAGCGTCGTTCAGCCCGTCGGTGAGGACGTCGGAGCCGTGATCGGAGCGAGCGACTTCGATCGACGCGCCCGGCGCATCGGCCCCCAGTTCCGACACGAGCCCCGACGAGGAGAACTCCGACGGGAGGCGATCGACGGTGTATCCCACAGCTTCGAGCGCCTCAGCGGTCGGCGTGCCGATGGCGGCCAGCTCGCCGCCGGGCGTCCAGTCGGTCTCGGCGACGAGTTCCGCGCCGGTCTTGCTCGTCAGGATCGTGATCGCGGCGTCCGTCCGTGGCGTGTCGCCCGTCGGTTCGACGGCCAACATCGGATCCGAGAGCGGCTCCGCACCCAGCGATCCGATGAACTCCGCGGCCGACTCGGCCCGATCATCGGCCGGCCGGAAAAAGGCGATCGTGCTCATATCGCCCCTCCAGACGGCATTTGGTATAGCGGTATACGGTTCATTTTTGCGACACCCCCGGGTCGGCCCCGTTTCGCAGAAAGTCGACGACGCGGGCTCTCGTGGCTGCAACGTCGCCGATAACGGTGATCGCCGGGGGTTCGATGCCGGCCTCGTCCCGCACGTCGACGATCGTCTCGAGGGTCCCGACCGCGACCCGTTGGTCCGGCCACGTCGCCCGTTCGATCAGCGCGACCGGCGTCTCGAGAGCCATTCCCGCAGACGTTAGCTCGTCGATGTACAGTGGCAACTTTCCAACACCCATCAGGACAACGAGGGTCCCGCCGGTCGTCGCGAGCGCCGCCCAGTCGATCGCCGATTCGTCCTTCGTCGGATCCTCGTGACCGGTGACGAACGAAACCGACGAGGCGTGTTCGCGGTGCGTGACCGGGATCCCCGCCACGCCGGGGCCCGCGATGGCGCTCGTCACGCCGGGAACGTACTCGAAGGGGACGCCGTGTTCTGCTAGGTGTTCGGCCTCCTCGCCGCCGCGGCCGAAGACGAACGGATCGCCACCCTTGAGCCTGACGACGGTTTGATCCTCGTTCGCAAGTTCGACGAGCCGTCTGTTGGTGTACTCTTGGGGTGTCCACTCCCCGCCCGCTCGCTTGCCGACGTCCTCGCGTTTCGCCGCGGGGATCGACTCGAGGATCTCCGGACCCGGAAGCTTGTCGTGGAGGACGACATCGGCCGTCTCGATGAGCCGCCTGGCCTTGACCGTCAACAGGTCCGGATCGCCGGGACCGCTCCCGACGAGGTACACCGTCCCGGTCATTCGTCCCTCCGTGCCCGCTCGATGAGGTCCGTTGCACCCTCGCGGGCGAGGGCATCGGCGAATTCCACCGCTGCTTCGGGATGATTCTCGATCGGGATATCCCGAGCCATGTCGATCTCCTCGCTGCCGTCCTGCGAGAGGACGCGAACGCGTGTCTGGACGAACTCACCCTGTACGATCGCGTAGATACCGATCGGGGCGACACAGCCCCCGCCGAGCGTGCCGAGGATCGTCCGCTCAACGGTGGTTTCGACCCGCGTTCGCGGGTGATCGAGCGCGCCCCGGATCCGGTCGGCGAGGTCGCCGTTGCGCGCCGTCACGGCCAGCGCACCTTGCCCCGGTGCGGAGACGAACGTCTTCGGGAGTCGAGTGTACTCGATAGCATCGAGCAACCCGATTCGGTCTAGCCCGGCCTCCGCGAGGACGATCGCATCGAATTCGGTTTCGACGTCCCGGCCGAGCGCCTGCCGCTCGAACTCGTCGAGATCGTCGAACCACTCCTCCGGCGAGCGGGCGTACGGGTCCTCCTCGTCGGCGTCATCGCTTTCGGTCGCTTCGAGACGCCGCTCGTGTTCAGCCTGAAGATTCGGCGCGAGGAGCTTTTCAACGCGCGTATCGACGTTTCCGCGAAGCGGTTCGACTCGGAGATCCGGTCGCGCCGCGAGGAGTTGCGCCTTCCGTCGCAGACTCGACGTCCCGACCGTCGCTCCTCGGGAGAGGGCAGAAAGCGCCGTTCCGTCGGGCGTGACCAGTACGTCTCCCGGCGCGGCGCGTTCCGGAACACCCGCAACGACGAGTTCGGTGGGAAATTCGGTCGGCATATCCTTCATGGAGTGAACGGCGGCGTCGACGTCACCGTCCAACACCTTCTCGTCGAGGCTCCTGACGAACGCACCGGTCGTTCCGAGTCGGTGGATCAACTCGTCTCGGACGGCGTCGCCGGTCGTCTCGACCGAAACGAGTTCTACGTCCCGACGGCGGCTCCCGAGGGCGTCGGCCACGCGCTGGGCTTGTCGTAGCGCGAGGGCCGACCCCCGGGTTGCGAGCCGGATCGTCTCTGTCATACCACCATCTCGGTTGCGGCAGTTGAAACGCCCTTCGGCTTTCGTGAGGCAGCATGCGTGGTCGTTTGCGCGGAGAAATAAACTAAATAGTGCGATATAGAATTCGATGTTCGGCCGAGCTCAGTACGTATTCAGCCAGAAAACGACTGCCCTGACGTAGAGAGCGGCCCCAGAGCTTCCGCGGTCACGTACACCGAGTGTCACACCTGCCATGCAGGGTTTCGACGGGTCGTGAGGAACACGTCGAGCAGTTGCTCGCGATCGGAGAGAGCAATTCGTACACATGACACGAGACAATGAAAAGCAAAACCAGGCCGCACACAACGACCAACCGACAACCCCGACACTCCGGTGACAACGGCGGACGAATTTCACGAGGTTCTCCAAGAGCTCGTTACCGCGGCAAGCTCGAACGGCGTCGACGTCCCTGGTAGCTGGCCGGTGGCTGGAAGCGAAAGAGAAACCAGTTGAGACATCGAGATAACGCGACTCACTCGGCGGTCGAGATTTCAGATCGACGAATCGGACGATCCGGCGTCGGCGGTCATCGACGCGTTCGCAACCCACAAACAGATTGAGGCGACCGAACTCCCGCCGCTGTACGACGCGATCGATCCGGAAATCATCAACACACTATCCGAACCGGGCGAGGGCGGGAACCGGAGACACATGACGTTTCAGTACTGTGGCTGTGAGATCGCGATCCACGCCGACGGCTCGATGATCGTCGACGAATAATCGTCCACCGCCGGAAGGCTCTCGAGTCGATCAGTGAGGGTCAGGCCTCGATCTCGCCGCGGTCGCGGATCAGGTTCTCGAGTTCCTCGGGATCGTCGATGCGCTCGAACTCCTCGCGCTCGATGAGTGCGGTCCCCTCGACGGACTCCTGACCGCCGGCTCGATCGACCACGTAGACGGAGCGCGTCCGCGTCACCTGACCGACCGAGGACATGATCCGGGCCCGCTTTTCCGCGGTTCGGTTGAAGTTCGAGTGGCCGGTGAGCATCGTTCGCTCGCGGGATTCGTCCTCGCTGACGGTCTTGAACGGCGCACGGGCGGTTGGGTGAACTTCGAAACCGACGCGTGTGAGCACCGTGACGATGTCGGCGTCGTCGGGGGTAGCCTCTGGTTCCTCCGGCGTATCGACCACGTCACGGACGTCCTCTGCCCCGTCCAAAACGTCGACAGGGCTTGCGAGCGGTTTGTTGAACAGCTCTTCGAGTTGGGCCGCGACCTCAACGCTCGCGTTCATGCCGTCCTCGTACTTCGAGACGGTTCGGCGGGAGACGCCGAGTTCGTTCGCCAACTTCCCGAGGGACATGTCGTGCTCGTTCCGGATATCCGAGAGGAGATCGCCGTCGATGTTGACGTACAGCCCGCCCGGCGCGGCGTAAATCAGCGGCGGCACGCCCTCAATAAACAGGTCCATCGCGGTATCGGGCGAGAACACCGGGACGCCGTGTCGGAAGTAGACGACGCCCGGGTTCAGTTCCTCGTCGCGCGTCCGGAGGCCGACGACGATCGGCGTCGCGTGAAGATATTCGCCCAGTCTACGCATCTCGGCACCAGTATATCCGTCGAACGCGTCGATATTCGCGAGCACTTTGAGCAGGAGCACGTCATCGCCCCGTCTCGCGGCGATATCGAAGCTCTTCGGGCGGATCGCACACCGGTCGCTCACTGTAAAGCCAGCGTCTTCGAACATCGCGGTGATGTTACCGACCAGTGCGGATCGGGACATAGCGATATGTAAGCGTTTTCCCGTTTAAATGTGTTTCCCCGATAGCGGGGATTTCTTCCGGATCGCAGGGAGCAACGGATCGAAACGTCGTTACGCATCGGTGGCATACGACCGGCAGTGACGATCATCGGGATCGACGACACGGATTCCCGAGAACGGGGGATGTGCACGACGTACGTCGCCGATACGGTCGCCCGTCGACTCACCGACCGGGGGGCGACAGTCGAACGTCTCCTGTTGATTCGATGCAATCCGGCCGTCGTACACAAGACACGGGGAAACGCAGCACTCGCGATTCATGCGGAGATAGCGGACGGTGTGGCGTTCGACGTCGCTCAGCGCGTTATTGACGACATCGCCGAATCGGCGGACGATCGGACGAATCCCGGGCTCGTCGTCGCAGCAGACGATCCGGCGCGCGTCTCCGATGCGGTCGTCTCGTTCGCTCGAGAGGCGATCGCCGACCATCACACTCGCGAGAACGCGCGTAGACTTCTCGAAGACGCTGGATACGCACACCGTGGGTGGAAGAACGGTCGTGGGCTCATCGGGGCACTGGCCGCGATCGGCGCGTGGCGGGCGCTCGACGCGTGGACCTACGAACACATCGCGTACAGAGCGCCCGAGCGGTGGGGAACCGAGCGGACGGTCGATCCGGAAAGCGTCCTCGATGCCGCGAACGAGCGCTATCCGACCGTGTGGGACACGGTCGACCGCGGCACCGGCGAGACAGTCTGTGTGCCGCGGACACCGGGACCGGTCCTGTACGGTATCCGGGGTGACGAGCCCGAAGCCTGTCGGTCGGTCGCGAAACGGATCGAGAGCGAACCGATCGATCGCGAGCGAACGTTCCTCACGAATCAGGGGACGGACGGGCATCTTCGGGACGGCACTGTCGAAGCCGTTGGCGACGGCTACGCATACCGCCTCGACGGAGCGGTCACGTCCGCACCCGAAACGCGCCGAGGCGGTCACGTGTTCTTCGAACTCGCTGACGGTCCAGCGACCATCGAGTGCGTCGCCTTCGAACCGACCAAGCGATTTCGCGAACGCGTCCGCGAGCTTCGCGTCGGAGACGAACTCACCGTCTGTGGCGAGGTGAGTCACGGAACGGTAAAGCTGGAGAAGTTCGCCGTTCGGGAGCGCGTCGAGACGAAACGGACGACGCCAACCTGTCCGGAGTGCGGTCGAACGATGGAGTCCGCCGGGCGTGAGCAGGGTTACCGGTGTCGGGCGTGTGGAACGTCTGCCACGGGAAAGACCGAGGAGCCGCTCGACCGCGCGCTCGAGCAGGGGTGGTACGAAGTCCCACCGCGGGCGCGGCGACACATCGCTAAGCCGCTCGTGCGGGGCGGATTCGACGCGCCGACGCATCCGGAACGGTGAGGGCGGCCACAGCTACGTTTTCCGCCCGGTCCCGAAAGCGGAACGACGCCGTCGGGAGCGATGATCCAAGTGTAGCGATCACGTCACACGGGACGGTACCCGCGCGATCTGATATAAACGCTCGCCCGGAGAGTGTTCGTTTAGACGCGATCGATACTCGTGCCGACCGAACAGACGTACTCGCCGGTGGCGACCTGCGGGAGCCGGCGGTGCCGCCAGAAGATTCCGTTGGAGTCGGCGGTGACCTTGGCTTTGACCGTCCCGAACGGATCGGTGACCTCGAAGAGCGTGTCCCCGCGTTCAACCTCGTCGCCGAGGCCGACTTCGAAACTGACGAGGCCGCCCGACGGCGATCCGTACTGTTCGAAACTCGACGCGCGGGTCTGCGTCGTGGTGGTGATCTCACCGTCGAGGAATCCGTAGTGATAGAGGACGTTGAACACCCCTTTGACGCCCTTCTGGATGGACGTTTCGTCCCAGCCGACCGCGCCTCCCAACTCGGGATCGACGGTCGGGATTCCCTTGTCTGGAGCCGCGCGCGCGAGTTGGCCGTCGGGGCCTTTGAGATCGAGAATGTAGCCGCAGCCGAACACCTTCGCAAGTTCGAGGCAGTCGTGGTGGAGACGGTGTCTGGAACCGCATCTGACGCGCGTCTCATTGATCATGCACGACGTCGAGCCCTGGTGGAGATCGAGCGCGAGATCGGCACGTTTTACCGCATCGAAGATCGCCGCCGAGATCCGTTCAGAGGCGGTTCCAGATGGGTTACCGGGAAACGTTCGGTTGAGTTTCGTGTCGTCGATGGGGTTTCGATGCTCGGCGACGAGAAACCCGTAGTAGTTGGCGATACCGACGATGAGGATCGTTCCGGCGAGTTCCTCCGGGTCGAGTTGCGGGACGAACCGGCGGATGACGCCGAGTCCGTTGAGCTCGTCGCCGTCGGACACCGCTTGAATGTAGAGCGTCTTGCCCTCGTGGCGTCCGTTTATTACGGCGACTGGAAGTCCGATTTCGGAGCCGTCGCGTGCTTCGCCGACCGGGAGCCGACCGATGTCGATCTCACCGGGTGCTGCACTCGCGGTGCCGAGGGTCGTCATTGTGTGTACTGGATTCGTGGCTGGTATTAGACCTACTGATCGATCGTTCGGGACCGCCCATCAGCCGGTAGGAGATCGTCGGTTGTGAATCGACCAGCGGCGGTAGGGGTGTGAAAAACGGACCGTAAACGACCGTCCACGGAAACGGTAACTCTTTTCTCCCGGGCACGGAAACCGGTATAACATGACCGAGGAGCTCAAAAAAGGGCTAGAAGGCGTTTTAGTCGCCGAATCGTCGTTGAGTTTTATCGACGGCGACGCCGGGAAGTTGATCTATCGTGGCTACACTATCGATGACCTCGCACGGAATGCAAGCTTCGAGGAAGTCGTCTATCTGCTGTGGCACGGTGAACTCCCGAGCGCTGCCGAACTGTCCGATTTCAAATCGTCGATGGCCGAAGAGCGACACATCAACGACGACGTCCAGCGACTCGTCCGCGATCTGGCCGAGGCCGACGAGGAGCCGATGGCGGCGCTTCGGACGATCGTCTCCGATCTCTCGGCGTACGATCCGGACGCGGACGCGGACCCGACCGCCGAGGCGGCGAATCTCCGGAAAGGTCGTCGCATCACGGCGAAGATCCCGACCGCGCTGGCCGCGTTTTCGCGGATCAGAGACGGGGACGAGCCGGTCGACCCCCGCGAGGATCTCGACCACGCGAGTAACTTCCTGTACATGCTCAACGACGAGGAGCCGGACGACGTGCTCTCGGAGACGTTCGACATGGCGCTCGTGTTGCATGCCGACCACGGCCTGAACGCCTCGACGTTCTCGGCGACGGTGACCGCTTCGACGCTCGCTGACCTCCACGCGGCGGTCACCTCGGCAGTGGGGACGCTCTCTGGGAGCCTCCACGGCGGGGCGAACCAGGACGTGATGGAGGCGTTGCTCGAACTCGACGACTCCGGCAAAGAACCGGTGCCATGGGTCGAGGACAGACTCGCCGCGGGCGATCGCGTTCCCGGGTTCGGTCACCGTGTCTACAACGTGAAGGATCCGCGCGCGAGGATCCTCTCGGCCGAGTCCGAAGCTCTCGGCGAGGCCGCGGGCACACCTCAGTGGCACGATTACTCGGTGACTATCGAGGAGTACCTCGGCGAGGAGAAGGGGCTCGCGCCGAACGTCGACTTCTACTCGGCCTCGACCTACTACCAGATGGGGATCCCGGTCGACATCTACACCCCGATCTTCGCGATGAGTCGCGTCGGCGGCTGGATCGCGCACGTCCTCGAACAGTACGACGACAACCGTCTCATCCGACCGCGCGCCCGCTACGTCGGCTCGGAGGATCGGACAGTCACGCCGATCGACGATCGATAACGGCTCTATCGGTGATGCTTTCAGTCGCCGGCGCGTAGCCGAAGCGAATGACCGAGGAGTATGGCCTGTTGGAGGTCGACGCGGACGAACCCGTCGGCGACGAGTGGGAGAACATCGACGTCGCCGACACGGAAGCTGACCGCATCGCCCGCAAGCAGGATCGCGAGTTCCTCGAGTTTCGCAAGCGGATCAAAGACACTGAACAGTTCAAAGTTGAGGCGTCTGTCTTCGACGACGCGACGCTCGGCGCGCTGTACAAACTCGTCCAAGACGGCTACATCGACGCCTTCGGCGGTCCGATCTCGACGGGGAAGGAGGCGAACGTGTACACGGCGTTGGGCCCCGACAGCGAGATCGCGGTCAAGGTCTATCGCATCAACGCCTCCGACTTCCGGCAGATGCGCGACTACCTCGACGGCGATCCGCGGTTCGAGGGGATCGGCTCGGACAAAAAGAAGGTCGTCGTCGCGTGGACCAAAAAGGAGTTCGCGAACCTCAAGCGGGCCCAGCGGGCGGGCGTCCGCGTTCCGGAGCCGATCGCCATCGAGCGAAACGTCCTCGTGATGGAGTATCTCGGCGGAGAGAACCGCCGTGCGAAACGACTCAGCGAGGTCGACGTCGAGAACCCCAAGACTGCGTTCGAGGTCGTCCGCGAGTACATGCGGCGGCTCTACCGCGCCGGCCTCGTCCACGGCGACCTCTCGGAGTACAACATCGTCGTCCACGACGGCGAGCTCTGTCTGCTCGATCTGGGGCAGGCGATCACCGTCAACCACCCGAACAGCCGGGAATTCCTCGAACGCGATTGTCACAACGTCGCGGCGTTCTTCGCGAGACAGGGGTTCAACGCGGACGAGACGGCGCTGCTCGACGCCGTCACCGAACCGGAGCCGGACCCGACCGGCGACGCCGGACGGGAAGCGTAGCTTTTTCGAACTGCCGCGAGATGAGCAGATATGTTCGATATCGTTCCGGAATCCGCCATCGACGAGGGGCGGGCGACGGACGCGTACTTCCTTCGGACGGAGGAAGCGCTCGCACACGCGGGAAAGAACCCGCGTGTGGTCGTAGAGGTGACCGCCGACCAGTTCCCGACGGGGGAGTTCGAGCTGTTGGCGGGAGTGGCTGACGTCGCACGACTTCTCGAGGGACGGAACGTGGACGCCGACGCGATCCCCGAGGGAACCCTGTTCGACGGCGGCCCAGTGATGCGGATCGAGGGGCCGTATCTCGAGTTCGCACGCCTCGAAACGTCTATTCTCGGCTTCCTCTCGCACCCGTCCGGGATGGCGACTGCCGCGCTACGAGCGCGTCTGGCCGCCCCGGAGACGTCGCTTTTGAGCTTCGGCGCGCGACACGTTCATCCGTCGATCGCCGGAACGGTGGATCGAAGCGCCCTTGTGGCTGGATTCGACGGATTCTCGCACGTGGCGGCCGGCGATCTCATGGGCCGAGCGGCCTCGGGGACGATGCCGCACGCGTTGATGATCTGTTTCGGGCCGGGGAATCAAGAGGACGCGTGGCGCGCCTTCGACGAGGCGGTCGACGCGGACGTGCCGCGCATCGCGCTCTGTGACACCTACGACGACGAGGTCAACGAGGCGATTCGCGCGGCCGAGTTGGGGTTCGACAGCGTTCGGCTCGACAC
The DNA here is from genome assembly GCF_005239135.1 of Natronomonas salsuginis. Lineage (NCBI taxonomy): Archaea > Methanobacteriati > Methanobacteriota > Halobacteria > Halobacteriales > Natronomonadaceae > Natronomonas > Natronomonas salsuginis. The sequence goes on along the minus strand of NZ_QKNX01000008.1, from coordinate 47,596 downwards.
GACCGGCTCCCGACGCGGCGATTTCCGACACATCATCCGAGAGACACGGTGGAAGCTCGACATGGCGGGTCACGAGGACGTCGACATCTTCGTGAGCGGGGGTATCACGCCGGCGGCGATCGACGAGCTCGCGGACGTGGTGGATGGGTTCGGCGTCGGCAGCTACATCACGAACGGCGATCCGATCGATTTCGCGCTGGATATCGTCGAACTCGAGGGCGAGCCCACGGCGAAGCGCGGAAAGCTCTCGGGGGTGAAATCGGTCTACCGGACGCCCGATGGCGGACACCACGTCGAGTTGGCCGACGCGGAGGCCCCCGCGGAGGGGACGCCGCTGCTCGAACCTCTGGTGCGCGACGGTGAGGTCGTCGCGGAGTTCGACATCGACGCGGCGGCCGAGCGGGCGATGGCGGAGGCGGAGCTGGTCGGCTTCGGCGAGTCGATGTCCGAATAGCCGGCCGTATTGGATCGGGGGTGCGTCCCGGAAGATCAGACGACGAGGAAGTAGACCTGCTTTCTGGCGTCGCGAAAGGAGTATCGCGAGTCGACGAGCGATGCCTCTTCGAGCCGGGTGAGGGCGTATCGGACGGTCCGGTCCGGGAGTAGCGACTCCTCGGCGAGTTGGCCCTGCGAGAGCGGCGGCGTGTCGTCGAGGACCTTCGCGACGAGCTTCGCGCTCGGGGGGAGTCCGCGAAGCGTCTCGCGGAACTCCGGATCGGCGAACGGCGATTCGGCCTGGCGTGAGCGGTCCTCCGTGATGGTGCTCATATCAGCCAGTGGTCGAACGGAGTGGGTAAACGTTCCCCATATGTATGACAAAACAATGAATACAATCAAGTGTGTATAATTATCCCTTATATATTTGACCGTCTGATGAGGCCGGCCCGACAGTGACGGCGAGTGGCGGGTTCCCGACGTATCCAGCATCCTTTTATGTCCTGGGAAGGTCGATCCTGATAGCGTGAAGGGACAGGAGTGGTACCAAGAGAACGACGTCGCGAATGCGTACGACGACAAACGGTTCTCCGGTGGCGGGCGTTTCATCGATCGCCGCGAGAAGGCGGCCGTGTTGGACGCCCTCGCACCGGTCGAGGACAAGCGGATTCTCGAGGTCGCCTGCGGAACCGGGCGGTTCACCGTCATGCTGGCCGACCGCGGTGCGAATATCGTCGGGATGGATATCTCCGAGGCGATGCTCGAACAGGGCCGCCGGAAAGCGCGTGCGGCCGGCGTCGCGGAGACGCTATCGTTTATGCAGGCGGACGCCGGGCGACTCCCGTTCCCGGATGATCACTTCGACACGGTCTTTGCGATGCGGTTTTTCCACCTCGCCCCCGATCCGGAGGGGTTCATCGAGGAGATGTGCCGCGTCTCGAAATCACAGGTGTTCTTCGATACGTTCAACCGATACTCCACACGATCGATCTACAACTGGGCGCTCCCCATGGGTTCGCGACTGTACTCCGGGCGAGAGGCGCGGGAATTGATCGTGGGATCGGGGCTCGAGCTCGCTGACGTCGCCCACGACTTCGTGCTCCCGTACGGGTTCTACCGAGCCATTCCGGATTGGATCGCCCGCCCGTTCCGCGCGGCTGACAGAGCGCTCGGCCGGACGCCGATCGGGGATCACCTCGCCTCGGTGTCGTACTGGGACACCCGGATTCGGGAGTAGCGCGCAGACACGGTACTTTTGGTGATCGGCCACGCTACCTTGGGTATGAACGTCTCGGTGGTGGTTCCGACGTTGAACGACCGTGAGGAGTTACGGGGGTGTCTCGACGCGATCGCGGCCGAGAACCCCTACGAGGTCGTCGTGGTTAACGGGCCCTCCACCGACGGGACGAGCGGGATGGTCCGGGATCGGACGGACGTCGACGTCCTCGTCGAGATCGACGAGCGGAACGTCAACGTCTCTCGAAACGCCGGACTGGATCGAGTCCGCGGCGACGCCGTGGGATTCGTTTCGCCCACGATGGCCGTCGAACCCGGATGGCTCGACGCAGTCACGGTTGCGCTGGAGAAGGCGGCGGCCGTGACGGGCCCGACCCACGAGCGACTGGACACCGGCGTCGCGACCGACACCGCCGAGTCCAGACGGATACGGGGGCGGACGGTGACGTACTTCAACGGTGGCAACGTCGCGTTCTCGACGGAGCTCGCGACCACCCTCGACGGGTTCGACGAGTACCTCGGGATCGGCGGCGCGCGCGATGCGGCCCACCGGATCGCCGGGCTCGGACACGAGGTCGCCTGGTCGGCCGACATGTGCGTCTCCAGGGAGGCGGCGGCGGACGGCGGGACGACAGAGCGCGACTGGCGAATGCGCTACCGGTCACTGTCGTACCGGTTGGCGAAGAACTACGGGATTTATCCGACCGTCCCACTCCGGACGCTCAGACACGCCATCGCGGACGCGGGCGGCGGGGTTCGAGACGTCGCCCGCGGCGACGCGAAGCCGACATCGTGGATCGGGAACGGGCGGGACGTCGTGCTCGGCGGCGGCCGCGGCTACGCGGACGGGCTTCGAGCCCGATACGCCGACAGAAGTCCGCGTCGGAATTCGCGAGGGGTCTCCTCGCGAGCGGACCGGGCCGTGGCGGTCCACGATCGGCGATGAAATCCACGGAGGGGACGCCAGTCAAACGGATCTCCATCTCCCGCTCGTTACGGAACGTTTATATAGAACCGCTGACGACATAGTAGATGAACATGTCACAGCAAATGCGTCAGCGGCGCGGACAGCCGCTCTTCATTCTCAACGAGGACACGGAGCGTACCCGTGGCAAGGATGCCCAGTCGTCGAACATCACCGCCGGCAAGGCCGTCGCCGAGTCCGTACGAACCACGCTCGGCCCCCGCGGGATGGACAAAATGCTCGTCTCCGACTCGGGCGACGTCGTCATCACGAACGACGGCGCGACCATCCTCCAGAAAATGGACATCGAACACCCAGCGGCACAGATGATCGTCGAGGTCGCCGAGACCCAAGAGGAAGAGGTCGGCGACGGCACGACGACGGCATCCGTCCTCGCGGGACAGCTGCTCGCGCAGGCCGAGGACCTCGTCGAGGACGACATCCACCCGACGACGATCGTCGAGGGGTATCGAGAGGCCGCTCGCCTCGCCCTCGAGGCGATCGACGAGGTCACGCTAACGGACGAACTCGACGACGAGCTGCTCGCCGCCGTCGCCGAGACGTCGATGACCGGTAAGGGAACCGGGGACATCGACGCCGCCGCGCTCGCGGAGACGATCGTCGCCGCGGTCCAGCAGGTCCGAAGCGACGACGGCGTCGACCGCGACGCGATCACGATCCGAACCCAGCGGGGAGCGGGCGCCTCGGCGACCGAGCTCGTACAGGGCGTCATCAGCGAGGAGGAACCGCTCAACGACGACATGCCGACGCGGGTCGATGACGCGTCGGTTGCCGTGCTCGATCTCGATCTCGAGGTCCGCGAGGCCGAGATCGACGCCGAGTACGATATCACCAACGTCGACCAGCTCAACGCCGCGATCGAGGCCGAGGAAGCCGAACTCCGCGGCTACGCCGAGTCGATCGCCGGGGCCGACGTCGACGTCGCGTTCGTCACGGGTGACGTGGACGACCTCGTCGCCTCGTATCTCGCCAAGGAGGGCGTGCTTGCGTTCGACTCCGTCGACGACGACGAGGCGAGCTCAATCGCCCGTGCGACCGGCGCGCGAACGGTCGGCACGCTGAACGACTTCGAAGCCGACGATCTCGGTCACGCCGAAGTCGTCCGCGTCGAGTCCTTCGGCGACGACGACCTCGCGTTCATCGAAGGCGGTGCGGCCGCCGAGACCGTTACCGTCTTCGCCCGCGGCGGAACCGAACACGTCGCCGACGAACTCGAGCGCGCCCTCGAGGACGCGCTGGACGTCGTCACGGCCGCGCTCGACGCCGGCGGCGTCGTTCCCGGGGCCGGCGCGACCGAGGTCGCCATCTCCGATCATATCCGCACGAGCGTCGCGAGCGTTCAGGGGCGCAAGCAGCTCGCCATCGAGGCGTACGCCGACGCGATCGACGTGTTGCCGCGAACGCTCGCGGAGAACACCGGCATGGACCCCATCGACGCGCTGGTCGAACTCCGCTCGGTCCATGACGCCGAGGGCCGAGCCGGACTCATCAGCCAGGGTCAGTCGGGCGATGTCGGCGACCCCGTCGAGTACGGCATCCTCGACCCCGCCGCGGTCAAGCGCGAAGCCGTCGAGTCCGCCACCGAGGCGGCCACGATGATCGCGCGCATCGACGACGTCATCTCCGCGGAATAAACGGCGAGGACTGCACCTCGCATTTTTCGACGCGCTGGCGTACGGCGAGCTACTGGCGTCTACATTGGCCAACATATTTGCATACTGTTGTATTTTTGAGCCGTGAAAACAGGTTCCAAAGGGCCTCTCAGGCGGCCAAAAACAATATCCTATCGAATTACTACCATTTAGGAACGAGCGGCGTCCTCGCGGAGGGCGGCGAGGCGAGCGTCGAAACGCCCGGCAGCGCGCCGCTGCAGTTCAAACAGGCCTTCGAGATCCGCGCCGAGAAAACATAGCGAGGCCAGCGGTGACGCCGCGTTTCAGAACGGCTCGACGTGCGGCCGGAGATCCAACTCCAGCGTCCACGACGACCGCTCTTGGGTGACGAGGTGCCAGTACGAATCCGCGATCGCGTCGGGGTCGAGCAGTTGCTCGTCGTCGCGCTCGCTATCGCCACCGGGCGGCCGAATCCCCCCGTCGATGACGACGTGGGCGACGTGGATCCCCTCGGGGCCGAGCTCTCTGGCCATCGATTCGGCCATGCCGCGGGCGGCGAACTTCGCGGCGCTGAAGCCGATTGCGCCGTCGCGACCGCGGATCGCGGAGGTCGCGCCGGTGAAGATGACGGTGCCGCCGTCACCGTCGAGCATGTCCGAAACCGCCGCTTGCGAGCACAACAGACCGCCGTGTGTGGAGACGCGCAACGCCTCCTCGAAGGCGTCCGGAGAGATGTCGCACAGACCCTGCCACGCGCCGCCGCTGGCGTTGTTGACGAGCACGTCGACCGGGCCGAACGCGGACCGGACCGCCTCGAAGCCGGCCTCCACCGCTTCCGGATCGGTGATGTCGGTCGGCACGGCGAGGGCGTCCGCTCCCAGTTCGGCCGACAGTTCCTCGAGATACGTCTCCGAGCGGGCGAAAAGGCCGACTCGGCAGTCCTCCTCGAGGAACCGTCGCGCGATCGATTCGCCCAGCCCCGATCCGACGCCGGCGATGACTGCGGTTCGCGTCATGGCCGCGCCGACGGCCGCCGGGGGCAAAACCGTGTCGTCCCTCGGATTTTTGAGCGGTCCACGCGACCGGATCCACATGGAACGACTCGACGGCGAGACGGTGATCGTGACCGGCGCGAGCCGGGGGCTGGGCGAATCGATGGCGAAGCGGTTCGCCCGCGAGGGTGCGAACACCGTGTTGACCGCCCGAAGCGGCGACGAACTGGGGGCGGTCGCGGACGCCGCGGACGGGGAGACACTCGTCTGTCCGGCCGACGTGACCGATGAAGCGGCGGTCGAAGCGCTCGTCGAGACGACGGTCGAGGAGTACGGCGAACTCACCGGGCTCGTCAACAACGCGGCGATCGGCATGTTGAGCCTCTACGACGAACGCCGGACAGTCGCGGAGATCGATGCCGACGACTGGCGAAAGATAATCGATGTAAACGTCACCGGCGCGTTCCTCTGTGCGAAACACGCCGCCCGAACCATGGAAGCCGGCAACGTCGTCAACATCTCCTCGGGGCTCGGTCGGCGCGGATCGGCCGGCTGGGGGCCGTACGTCGCCTCGAAGTGGGCGCTCGAGGGGTTCTCGAAGACGCTGGCGTACGAACTGGAACCGGCGATCAACGTCAACTGCCTCGATCCCGGCGGCCGGGCCAAGACGGGGTTTTGGGATCATCTCGGCGAGGCGGAGTACGAGACGATCCTCGACCCGGACGTGATGGACGGGGCCGCCGTGTTGCTGATCGAACAGGAGCCCGGCGATGTGACGGCCGAGTCGATGACAGCCGACGAGTGGGAAGCGCGGCTGGGTTAGGCCGGTTCGCCCTCGCTTTCTGGGTCACGCTCGCCGTTTTCGCCCTCCCGCCGGGTGCGATCCGCGGCGAGTTCCTCGTCGATCTCGTCTTTGAACGCCGAGAGCGATTCGACCGTCAACACGTTCCCGCCCCCGGGGTCGACCACCATCACCTCCTCCCCCTCGGTGATTTCGCCGTCGAGCGCCCGGGCCTGATAGTACGGATTGAAGCCGCCGCTTTCGAGTTTCACTTCACCGTCGCTTTTCGTGACGCGTTGGGTGACGCGGCCGGTCTTCCCCTGAAGCGATTTCGAGTCGCTCGTCTGCCCCGTTCCCTTCCCGCCGTAGAAATCGAACTGCCGATAGCCGTACAGCGCCACCCCACCGGCGACGAGGACGATCGCTGCCAGAACGATCGGCAACACCGCTGCCGGGAGGATGCTGCCCAACAGTAAGCCGACGAGCCCGGCCGCGAGCAGTGCGATCCCGACGACGATGAAGTGTGCGCCGGGGGCGAACGCCTCCATAACCATCAGGGCCGCCCCCACGAGAATCAAAAAGAACGGCAGTGACAGCCCGAACAGTTCAGCCATACACGTGGTAGGGTTCCGCGGTGGTTAACGCTTCGGACGCGAGTGGGCCGCTATCCGACGAACAGCCGAGAGATGATAAAGAGCGCCAGCGCGACGCCGAGCAGGACGAAGAGGACGTTCTCGGGGGACGGCGTACCAGGTTCGATCGGTTCCGTGCGTCGGCGTTCAGCTTCGGCTGCCGCCTCAACCGCTGTCTCGCGCGCCTCGATGTCATCGAGGGAGAACCGCCACTGACCGTCCGGTCCCCCGTCGCCGTCGCTTGGGACGCCAGCCGCGTCGTCCGATCCGCCGCTCGCCTCGTCGTGATCCCGGCTCATGATCGCGCTACCGGCGGCGATCGGAAAGGCGTGTCGACGCGGGTCACCGCACTTTCGTCCCGGGAACCGCGTCCCCGTGGGTGGTCAGAAGGTCCGCCTCCTCGCCGGCGGCGAGCAGCATACCGTCGGACTCGACGCCGAACAGCTCGCCCTTTTCGAGGTTCGCGACGACGACGATCCGGGTTCCGGGCAGCTCGTCGAGGTCGTGGAGCTGTTTGATCCCGGCGACGATCTGCCGCGTCTCGAGCCCGATGTCGACCTCGAGCTTCGCGAGCTTGTCGGCTCCCTCGATCGGTTCGGCGCTCACGATCTCGCCGACGCGGAGATCGAGCTCGGAGAACGTCTCGAAGCTCACGCGGTCGTCGGCGATCGGATCGAGGTCGGTGACGTCGGCGGCTTCGTCACCGGCGTTCGAGTCGTCGCCCTCCGCCTCCTCGTCGGCGGTCGCCGCCTCGACGCGCGCTTCGAGCTGCTCGTTGAGTTCCTCGACGCGGTCGTCCTCGATCTTCTCGAACAACTCCTCGGGCGCATCGAACGCGGCGGGCGGACTCGACAGCGCCGCCTCTACCTCGACGTCCGCGACGCGACCGTCCTCGCCGAGCTGTGCCCACAGCGCGTCGGCCTTCTCGGGCAACACCGGCTCCATCAACACGGCGATTGCCTTCGAGAGCTGGACGCAGTCGCGGATGACCTGGGCGGCCGTCTCCGGCTCGTTGTCGGTGAGCTTCCAGGGCTCGTGGCGCTGGATGTACTCGTTGCCGAACTTCGCCAGTTCGACCGGCACGCGCCCGAGGCCGCGGACCCGGTAGTCGTTGACCGCCTCGCGAAACTCCTCGATCGCCTCCTCAATCCGGGTTTCGACCTCCTCGCTCACCTCGGCGTCGGGCGTGCCGTCGTAGTTGCGCTCCGCGAAGAGCAGCGAACGGTACAGGAAGTTCCCGAGCGTGCCGACCAACTCGTTGTTGACCCGCTCTTGGAGGCCGTCCCACGAGAAGTCGACGTCGGCGGTGAACTCGCTACCCGTGACGATGTGATACCGGTACAGATCCGGGTGGAATCCGGACTCGACGTAGTCGTCCGCCCAGACTGCCCGGTTCCGGGAGGTCGAAAAGGCCTTTCCGGCGAGGTTGACGAACCCGCAGGCCATCACCGCGCGCGGCTCGTTGAACTCCGCCCCGCGCAACATCGCGGGCCAAAAGACCGTGTGGTGCTGAATGATGTCGTGGCCAATGACGTGGACGATCTCACCGCCATCCGGCTCGGTGTCGGTACCGTGGTTCTTCCAGACGGCCTCCCAGTCGAACTCGTCGGCACCGACGCGCTCTGTGTACTGCTTCGTCGAGGAGACGTACTCGATCGGCGCGTCGACCCAGACGTAGAGGACGAGGTCCTCCTCTCCCTCTCCGGGGAAATCGATCCCCCAGTCCATACCGCGGGTGATACACAGGTCCTGCAGTTCGCCTTCGATCCACTCACGTGGCTGGTTCCTCGCGTTGTCCGTGCCCTCGAGGCGGTCAATGAACCCCTGCAGGTACTCCTGGAAGTCCGAAAGGCGGAGGAACTTGTGCGGCCGGGTGCGGTACTCGGCTGGGTTGCCGGTGATCGTCGAGACGGGCTCTTCGATCTCGCCGGGTTCGAGGTGGCGCTGACAGCCCTCGTCGCACTCGTCGCCGCGGGCGAGCTCGCCGCAGTACGGGCAGGTCCCCTCGACGAACCGGTCCGGGAGGGGCTGGTCGGTCTCGGCGTCCCACGCGACCTCGATCTCCTTTTCGAAGACGTGGTCGCCGTCGATCCACGAGCGGACGAACGACTGGGTCATCTCCGTGTTCGTCTCGTCGTGGGTGTGGCCGTAGTTGTCGAACTCGACGTTGAACTCCGGGAACGTCGACTCGTACTGTTCGTGGTATTCGAGCGCGAACGTCTCCGGATCGACGCCCGCCTCCGCGGCGTTGACGGCGATCGGCGTTCCGTGCATGTCCGATCCGCAGACGAACGCGACCGATTGGCCGATCCGGTCGAGCGCCCGCGAGTAGGCGTCGCCGCTGACGTACGTCCGGAGATGGCCGACGTGGAGGTCGCCGTTGGCGTAGGGCAACCCGCAGGTGACCACCGCTGGGGAATCCGTCGGGAACTCCTCGTGCATACACGGTATCCGGAGCCAGGGCGGTAAAACACTCCCGTTCTCGCGGCGGCGGGAGATCAGGCGAGTCGATCGACATCGGCGAGGAACGCCTCGAGCATCGGCCGGGTGACGTGGGGCATACAGACCACGCGGCCCTCGCCGGCCTCGGTTCGGGAGATCCGCCAGCCGGCCTCGCGGAGGTCGGCGATCAACGCGTGGGGGAAGTCGATCGTGACGATCGGTAGCGTGGGTTCGACGACGTCGAAGCCGCGATCGCGAGCTTCGGCGGTGAGCCAGTCGGCGTTCGACCGAGCTGTGTGGTACTGCTTCTCGTAGCCGTCGCGCCACAGTTCCGAGAGTGCGGCGGCCGCGCTCGCGACGCCGGCACCGCTTCGCGTCCCGGTCAGCGTCATCTGCGAGGTGGATTCGAGATACGGCGTGTCGATGGCCAACTCGTCGAGTAGTTCGGGACCGCGGGCGAGCAGTCCGCCCGCGGGGACCGCCGCCCGCCCCATCTTGTGGGGGTCGATGGTTAGCGTGTGGATATCCGCGTCGGCGAAGTTCCACGCGTGTTTCGTGAACGGGAGGACGAAGCCGCCCCACGCCGCGTCGACGTGACAGAGCGCGCCGACGTCGTGGGCCATGTCCGCGAGCGCGGGGATCGGATCGACCCGGCCGTACTCGGTCGTGCCGGCGACGCCGACGATACAGACGGTGTCTGGGTCGATCAGTTCGGCGACGGCGTCGAGGTGCACCCGGTAGTCCTCGAGCGGCGCGGTGCGGAGTTCGACGCCGAGGACGTCTGCGGCCTTGTGGAACGAAAAGTGCGCCGACGCCGGCGCGACGAAGTTCGGCGTCCGCGTGTCGGCGCGGTTTCTGGCGAGTCTGATCGCCTGGATGTTGGACTCCGTGCCGCCCGACGCGACGTAGCCGGCCGCGTCGGGGAGGCCGGTGATCTCGCCGAGCAGATCGACTGCCTGCCGTTCGAGCTTCGAGACCGTCGCGTACGTTCCGGGGTCGCCGGGGTTGGTCGCTAAGAAGCGTTCGGCCGCCTCGCGAGCCGTCGGATGCGGAACCGTACACATCGACGACAGCACGCGGGAGAAATCCTGAGGCTCGGACCGCTGCATATCCGTTTCCAAACGGTGGGGCCGTTTAGCCGTTGTGTTTCCGGCCGTTTACCGGACCGAATCGAGCAGCAACTTCTGCTCTTTCCGTTTGACTTCGTGTTGGACGTCGCGAACAGCGTCGATGTTCGCGGAGATCGAGGAGACGCCCTCCGTGACGAGGAACCGAACCATGTCTGGTTTCGAGCCGGCCTGTCCGCAGATGCTCGTCGCGACGTCGTGCTCGCGACAGGTCTGAATCGTGTCGCCGATAAGTCGAAGCACCGCGGGGTGCAGTTCGTCGAACCGATCCGCCACGTGTTCGTTGTTCCGGTCGACGGCGAGGGTGTACTGGGTGAGGTCGTTGGTCCCGAAGGAGGCGAAGTCGATACCGGCCTCCGCCATCGCCTCGACGCCCAACGCCGCCGCGGGCGTCTCGATCATGACACCCCAGTTCCGTCGGTCGGGATCGATGCCCGCGGACTCCATCAGGTCCCGCGCCCGGATGACATCCTCCGCGTCGTTGACCAAGGGAAACATGATCTCGACGTTGTCGTAACCCATCTCGAAGAGGCGGCGAAACGCCTCGAGTTCGTAACCGAACAGTTCGAGTCGGTCGAGGCTGCGTCGGATCCCGCGATAGCCGAGCATCGGGTTGTGTTCGTGGGGTTCGTTCTCACCGCCCTCCATCTGGCGGAACTCGTCGGTGGGGGCGTCGAGCGTCCGCACGCGAACCGGCCGGGGGTAAAACTCGTCGGCGACGCCACGGACGCCGTCGACGATCTCCTCGACGTACGCGTCCTCGCCGTGATCTTCGATGTACCGCTCGGGCGTCTTGTTCGTCGAGAGGATCATATGTTCCATGCGGAGCAAGCCGACGCCGTCCGCGCCGGTCGCGGCGGCGCGTTCGGCGGCCTCTGGAATGGAGACGTTCACCTTCACCTCGGTCGCAGTCATCGGCTTGACCGGGTTCTGGGGTCGGACGTCGTCGACCGAATCGGTCTGCTCGTCCGGCTCGACGGCACCCTCGGTGACGCTCCCCTTGTCTCCGTCGATGGTGACGATCCGCCCGTCCTCGAGCTGTTCGGTCGCGCTGCCGGCACCGACGACCGCGGGCGCACCGAGCTCGCGGGCGACGATTGCGGCGTGGCTCGTCATGCCGCCTTCATCGGTGATGATGCCGCTGGCGCGCTTCATCGCCGGCACCATGTCTGGGGTGGTCATCTCGGTGACGATGATGTCGCCCTCGCCGACCTTGTCGAGCTGATCGAGCTTTCTGACGATTCGAACCGGACCCGATGCGATCCCCGGCGAGGCGCCGAGTCCGTTCAAGATTAGGTCGCCGCCGCCTTCGCCGTTGGCGGCCGCCTCGGCCGCCGATTCCTCCGAAATCGTCGTGATCGGACGGGACTGAAGCATGAACACCTCGTCGCCGACGATGGCCCACTCGACGTCCTGCGGTTCGTCATAGTGAGTCTCCGCGCGTTCGCCCAGCTCGACGAGTTTGGCGAGCTCTTCGTCGGCGAGGACGCGGGCGTTCCGCTTGTCGTCGGGGACCGCGCGCTCGACGGTCTCGCCCGTCTCCTCGTCTTTGAGCATCATGAGCTTCTTATCCGCGACCGTCGCTTCGACGGTCTCGCCCGTCTCGCGGTCGATAACGTAGTTATCCGGCGACACCGCGCCAGAGACGACCGCCTCACCGAGACCCCACGCGGCCTCGATGATGATCTTCGGCTTCCCGGTCGAGGGATGGGAAGTGAACATGACGCCCGACTTGTCGGCCTCCACCATCCGCTGGACGACGACGGCGATGTCGACGATATCGTGATCGAAACCCTGTTCGTTCCGGTAGTAGATCGCGCGCTGGGTGAACAGCGACGCCCAGCACTGTTTGATGCGCTCGATGAGATCATCGCGCGTGATGTTGAGGAACGTCTCCTGTTGGCCCGCGAAGGAGGCGGAGGGAAGGTCTTCCGCGGTCGCCGAGGACCGGACCGCGACGAACGCCTCGCCGTCGTCGAGGTCGTCGTAGGCCGCGAGGATGTCCTCGCGGACGGACCCTGGGATCTCCGTTTCGAGGATGAGTTCCTCCGCCTTTGCTTCGGCTCCCGAGAGCGCCTCGGAGTCGTCCGAATCGATCTCGACCGCGTCGAACAGTTCCTCGTCGATACCGGTCTCCTCGATGAACGCGCGATATGTCCCCGCGGTCACGACGAACCCCGGCGGGACGGGCAGTCCCGCGGCGGTCATCTCACCGAGAGATGCCCCCTTGCCGCCGACCGATCCGATGTCATCGGACCTGATTTCGTCCAACCAGAGTACGGGCGTATCGAGACTGTCTGTCCCGTCTGCTGTCATCGTTGGACGGTTTAGAGGCCCCCAACTTAGACCATTCGTTCGTCGTTCGACGTGTCCACGACCGAGGAGCGGCCACAAACGCAGGAGGGCGTCGCGAAGCGACTCGAACATCGCGTCGTCACGCTTCGATGATCTCGTCGGCCTCGAACGCGGGGACGGCGATCGTGCCGTCGAGCGCCGTCACCGCGCGGCCGCCGACGGCGATCGGGTCGGTCTCGCCGCGAACCCGTACCCGTCCCGGCCTGTCGACGAAGTGACCCTGCTCGAACGTCATCTCGTCCGGGAACTCGCCGTCGAAGGCGCCGAACTCCCGGAGATAAGCCGCGACTGCGCCTGAGGCAGTCCCCGTCACGGGGTCTTCCTCGATCCCGGCGCGAGGCGCGAACATCCGGCCGTGCAGCGTCGAGTCGCCATCGAGCGTGTCGAACGTGAACGCGTAGACGCCGGTCACGTCGAGCTCCACGCTCAGTGCTTCGATCGCCTGCAGGTCCGGCTCCAGTCCCGAAAGCGCCTGCAGGAAGTTCATCGGAACGACGAGATACCTGAGCCCCGTCGAGGCGATCGCCAGCGGAAGGTCGGCACCGATATCCTCGAGCGTCGCCGGGTCCGCCCCGAGCGCCGACGCGACTCGATCGTAGCCGAGATCGGAGCGAGTCACCGCCACGACCTCGCCGTCCATCCAGACCGTTTCGTCGTCGAGTTCGGTTTCGAGCGTGCCGACGTTCGTCTCGAAGGTGTGTGTGCCGTCCTCGATCCGTCCCGCTTCGGCCAACCATGCGACCGTGGCGACCGTGGCGTGCCAGCAGCGGTCGATCTCGCCCGCGGGCGTGAAGTAGCGAATTCGACGATCAGCCGCGTCGCTCGCGAGGAGGAACGCCGTCTCCGAGGCGTGCAGCTCGCGAGCGATCGCGGCCATCGCCTCCGTCGAAAGCCCGTCGGCGTCGGGGACGAGGCCGGCCGGGTTGCCCGAGAGCGGCTCGGTCGCGAACGCGTCGACGAGCAGTGTGCGTCGAGTATCCATGGCGGGCGTTCGGTCGGGCGCGTAAAAAGCCACCCGCCGATGCGACGACGACGACGACGATGTCTGTGAGGTCGGCAGCTATTAGGTCCGACACCGACCAGAGGTGGTATGAGCGACCTCCCGGAGGAGTTCAACTGCACCGTCACCAACTGGGAGTACATTTACGGCCTCTGTCGCGAGGTGGCCGACGCGATCAAGGCTGCCGAGTTCGACCCCGACGTGGTCGTCGCGCTGGCACGCGGCGGCTGGTTCGCGGGACGGTGTATTTGTGACTTTCTCGGGCTCGACGACCTGACGAGCCTGAAGATGGAACACTACATCGGAACCGGTGTGAAGGCCGACGAACCACAGGTGAGGTATCCGATGCCGGAGGGCAGCGTCGAGGACAAAGACGTCCTCATCATCGACGATATCGCCGACACCGGCGGCTCGATCCGGCGCGCTCACGAGTACGTCATCGAACGGAACGCAGCCTCGGTCCGGACCGCGACGCTGCAGCTGTTGCAGACGAGTGAGTTCGACCCCGAATTCGTCGGCGAGCGCCTCGAGACGTGGACGTGGGTCGTCTACCCGTGGAACTTCATCGAGGACATGATCGATCTCATCGGCGGCGTGATGGCGAAGGCCGACGCCGAGGCGTTCACCAGCGAGGACGTTCGCCACTACCTGTCGGTGTATCACGACCTCGAACGCATCGAGATGGAGGTCGCTCAGCCCGGCCGACTCGATGAGGTGCTCTCGGAGATGGAGCGCCGGGGGGTCGCGGATCGGAGCGAGGACGGCTGGCGGCTCGCCGAGTAACGTCCCGGCTCACCGCCGTCAAGCGTGTTCGTGGACGTACGACAGCGCCGTGATCACGTCGTCAGGGTCGACGCGCTCCCGTGTCTCCGCCAGCCGTTCTCGGAACTTTCGTGCATCGATGGTACGTTTTGCCATATGTATTAGTTATTATGTACATCTAGTGGAACCTTCCCAAAGCGCGGGTGAAAAACCAAGCGCTCGACGTGGAGAAATTTGTGACACCCCTACGGGGGACGAACCGCGGCCGACCGCAGTCCGCCTCAGTCGTCGGCCGAGGCGGGTTCCTCGACCGGAGTCGTGGCAGGATCGCGAACCCACAGATCCCCGAAGAGATCGTCCTGTTGGAGCCGAATTTGCCCCCGGTGCGCTAAAAACAGCAGCCCGAGGAACGTGTTGACGACGCTGCCGCCCGCCTCTCGAACCTCCGCGAACAACACCTCCTCGCGACCTCGGTCGTAGTGCGTCCGGAGCGCGCGGTAGACGTCGTTGATGATGTCCTCCATGTGCTCGTCGTGGGTCTGGCCGGTCACCTCCTCGGCGGTCGGCTCGTCGTCCAGCCGGAAGTCGTCGCCCGTGTGGTAATCGAGCGTCTGCGTCCCGCGGCTGTAGCCCGACGGGGAGCCGGAGGTGTCGTACGTCCGCGAGGACTTCCACCACGTGTCACGCTCGTGTTCGCGGAGGTCCCGAACCAGTTCGTCGAGCGTCTCGGGCATTCCGCGCGCGCGCTTTCGCTCGATCCGCCGGTCCATCTCCCGTTCGAGCCGATCGAACGGGTCCGGCTCGAACCCCTCGGGCTCCTCGCCGGGGGCGAGCTCCCACGGCTCCGGCTCGAACTCTGGCTCCTCGGGCTCGTCGTCGGCCCACATCGCGTCGCTTTTCATCCGCAACAACACGGAGGCGTAAAACAGCGCCCGTCCGCCAGTCCGCAGATCCGAGCCGTCGAGCCGATCGAGGAACTTGTCCGTTACCGTCACCACGTCTATGTCCCACGGATCGATCTCACCGTCGTCGGCCAACTGGACGAGCAACTCGACGGGTTCGACCTCGTCGTCGGCGCTCTCGCGGGGATCGGAGACGTCGAACTCGGAGAGGATGCCGTCGTCGTCAGCGTCCGCCTCGCGGCGCTTCTTCTCGGCGTCGTGGCCCGCGATGTTCAGCGGGATCTCGTCAGCCGCTCCGCCGTCAGTTCGGAGTTCGGAACGGTCGTTCTCGCTGCTCGCGTGTCGCCGCTCCGCTCCTCCCGCTCGCATCTTCGAGGATTCGCTTCGCTCATCCTCGCTGCTCGCGAGTCGCCGCTCCGCTCCTCCCGCTCGCATCTTCGAGGATTCGCTTCGCTCATCCTCGCTAGTCACCAGCAGCCACCCCCATACTCGACAGGTCGATCCCCGTCACGGCCGACACGTTGTCCTCTTGCATCGTCACGCCGATGGCGCGCTCGGAACGCTCCAACAGCGCCGCTCGGTGGGAGACGACCACGAACTGCGCGTCGCCAGCCAGCTCCTCGACCATCTCGCCGACCATCTCCGCGTTCGCGGCGTCGAGGAAGGCGTCGACCTCGTCGAGCGCGTAGAACGGGGCCGGGTTGTACCGCTGGATGGCGAAAATGAACGCCAGCGCCGTCAACGACTTCTCACCGCCGGACATCGCGTCGAGACGCTGGACGGGCTTGTCGCCCGGCTGGGCCTTCATCGTCAGCCCGCCCTCGAAGGGGTCGTCGGGATCCTCGAGGACGAGTTCGCCGCTTCCGCTCGACAGCCGCGCGAAGATGTCCTCGAACTCCTCGTTGATACCCTCGTAGGCATCCATGAACGTCTCGCGCTTGCGGGACTCGTACTGGTCGATCCGGTCCCTGATCTCGTCGGCCTCCTCGATCAGCGTCTCGCGTTTCGACTCCAGATCGTCGAGTTCGCCCTCGACCTCGTCGTACTCGTCGATCGCGAGCATGTTGACCGGTTCGAGCGCGGTCATCTCGGCGTCCAGTCGCGTGATCTCCGATGTGACCGTCTCGTGGTCGGGGATCTCCTCGGGATCGTACCCCTCGACCTGCGAGTCGAGTTCGTCGACCTCCCACTCCAGTCGCGATTCGGCGTCCCGGAGCTCGTCGAGTTTCGACGCGACGCGGGAGACAGCCTCCTTCTGCTCGTCGCGTGCCGCCTTCGCGTCGGCGAGTTCGTTTTTCAGCTCCTCGCGGTCGGCTTTGAGATCGGTCAACTCCTCTTCGAGGTCGGCGACGGCGGCCTCCTTCTCCTCGAGCGTCTCCCGTTCGGCCTCGATGTCGTCTTCGAGGTCGATGATGCGCTCTTCGGCCTCCGCCTTCTTGTTCTGAGCCGCCTCGATGTCGTCGTGGAGCTCCTCGATGGCTTCCTCGGCGTAGCGCTTCTCGAGTTCCAACTCGTTGAGGTCGCCGTCGATCTCGGCGATCCGATCCTCGAGCTCGCCGATCTCCTCGCGGATCTCCTCGGCGCGCTCCGTCAGTTCCGGGATATCGGAGTCGGCGATCTCTGCCTCGAGCTCCTCGATCTCGGACTCGACCGACGCGACCTGCTCGTCGATCGCGCCGATGTCGGCCTCGATGGAGTCCATTCGGTCGGCGACGGACCCCCGCTCTCCTTCAATCTCTTCGAGTTCGGTCTCGAGCGAGTCGATCCGGTCCTCGATCGATTCACGCTTCTCGTCGATCGATTCGATATCGGCCTCGATGTCTCGGACCTGCTCGGCGGCGTCCGTCTGGCGATCCCGCGCGTCGTCGAGCCGCGATTCGACGTCGCGCAGTTCGTCCCGGAGCGACTGCTTTCGGTCGTCGAGCTCCGTGATTCGCTCTGCGACCCGCTGGAGCTGTCCCTTGCCGCTTTTCGTGAACGAGTAGCGCGATCCCGAACTGGAGCCGCCGGTCATCGCGCCGGACTTCTCCACGAGATCGCCGTCAAGGGTGACGAGCCGGAACTCGCCCATCAGGTCGCGGGCCGTCTCCATGTCCTCGACGACGAGCGTGTCGCCGACGACGTAGGAGAACACGTCGGCGTAGCTGCCGTCGAAGTCGATGAGGTTGTACGCGAAGTCGACCACACCCGGCAGATCGGGCGCGGACGGGAGCGATCGACCCCGCATCTTCGTCATCGGAAGGAACGTCGCCCGACCCGCGTTCCTCGATTTGAGGTACTCGATACAGCGCTGACCGACGCCGTCGTCGTCGACGACGACGTTCGCCAATCGGCCGCCTGCGGCCGTCTCACACGCCGTCGCGTACTCGGCGGCGACGCCGCCCAGCTGGCCGACCGTGCCGTGAACGCCGTCCATCTCGGCGTTCAGCACGGTGGTCACCGCGCGCCCGTAGGAAGTGTCGCCGCTCTCGCCGGCGCGTGCCTCCAGTTCGGCGTACTCCTGTTGTTTCGCCGAGATCTCGTCCTCGACGGCGTCGAGTTCCTCCTGCAGGTCGCGCTTTTCGACCTTGAGATCCTCGACGACCTCGGTGATCGTCCCCCGGTTCGCTTCGGCCTTCTCGAGTTCGTTCTCAAGATCGGCGCGTTCGGCCTCGAGTTCAGGGAGTTTCTCCTCCGCGGCCTCGATCTGCTCTTTCGTCTCTCGCTCCTCGTTCGTCCGCCGGCGCGACTCGTCGAGCAGTCGATCCTGCGTGCGCTGGAGTTCGTTCCGCTCGTCTTTCAGCTCCTGCAGCGCCTCGCGACGCTCTTCGAGGGCGTCGCGGACGGATTCGTACTCCGTGTCGACCGCCTCGATCTCGGATTCGACCTCCGCGAGCTCGGCCTCTTTCTCCTGTACGTCGGCCTTCAGCGAGGACTTCTCCACCTTCCGGTTTCGGATGTCGGCTTCGAGCTCCTCGACGGTCTCGCCCTTGCGGTCGATCTGGACGAACGCCTGCCGGCGCTTGGCCTCGGCCTCCTGGATGCGCTCGTTTTCGGCGTCGATGCGGTCTTCGAGCCGGGCGATCTCGCCTTTGATCTCCTCGATCTCGCGTTTGATCTCGAGCTGTTCGTCCTCCCCCTTCCGCTCGATCTCCGCGTTGAGATCGGCAAGGTCCTCCTCGAGTCTGGTGAGGCGACCCTGTCGTTCGTCGAGTTCGCGTTGCAGGTCGTCCAGTTCGGCCTCCCGGTCGTCGATCCCCTCGCGAACCGCCTCGAGTTCGCCGCGCTTCTCTTCGAGTTCCGCCGCCTTGAGATATCCCTCGTACTCCTCCTTTTCCGACTTGAGCTCTTTGTACTCCAGCGCCGTCTCGCGTTCGTCCTCGAGCCGATCCAATCGCTCGCGCTTCTCCTCGATCCGGAGTTCAGCCTCGTCGACGCGGTCTTGGACCGTCTCGAGCTCGCCGAAGGCGTCTCCCTTTTTGTCGTCGAACTGGGCGACGCCCGCGATCTCGTCGATGATCGCCCGGCGGGAGCCCGAGGTCATCGTGATAATCTCGGTCACGTCACCCTGCATGACGACGTTGTACCCCTCCGGCGTGACGCCGGCCTGAGCGAGCAGATCACGGATGTCAGAGAGGTTCACAGAGCGGCCGTTGAGGTAGTAATACGAGTAGTAGGTCTCCTCGTCGGTCTGTTTGACGCGCCGCCGGATCGAGATTTCCTCGATATCGCCGATCTTTTCGGAGCCAGCCGCCGAGACGACCTGCTCGCGCGCCAGCGTGCCGTCGTCGTTGGCGAGGATCACCTCGACGCTCGCCTCGCGCTCGCCGCCGAAGTCGTCGGCGTCGTCGTCGTGACCGGGGTTGTAGATCAGATCGGTCAGCTTGTCCGCCCGAATGCCCGACGTTCGGGCGAGTCCGAGCGCGAAGAGCACCGAGTCGATGATGTTCGACTTGCCGGAGCCGTTCGGCCCGCTAATGGTAGTGAAATCCTCGTACAGCGGGATTCGGGTCTTGCGGCCGAAGCTCTTGAACTTGTCGAGGACGAGCGCTTTGATGTGCATGGGGTGTGGTGGTCGACCCGATCAGGCGACGATAATGTCGTCGCCGAGGGTGTCCGCCGTCTCCTCCGTCTCCCCCTCGCCGTCCTCGCTACTTTTGTGTGCCGATGTCTCGCCGTCGGTCGGGTCCTCGGCGTCTGACTCGTCGGACCGGCCGGATCGCGTGAGTCGTCCCTCCAGTACCTCGAGTTCGATACCCGCCTCGTCCTCGATGGCTCCCAACCGCTCTTTCGTTTCGACGAGTTCGTCTGTCAACCCGTCGATCGTCGCCTCGAGTTGCCGCACTTTGGCCTCGAGTTCCTCCACTCGGTTCCCAGACATACATCCGTTTCGTCCCCCCGAACGTATAAATGTGCGTCAGACGTTACCACCGCTTCGCACGAGCAGCGGCGATCGATAAGCGGTGCTTACTCGGCGTACTCGTCATACGTCGGTCGCCCCTCCGCTGGCGGAAACTCCGCCAGCGGCACCTTCGTCTGCTCGCCGGAGCGCATGTCCTTGATCGTCACGCAGTCGTCTTCGAGGTCCTGTTCGCCGACGATCACGACCGTTTCGGCACCGATGCCGTCGGCATACGAGAGCTGGTCGCCAAAGCCCCGACCGTGCAGATCCGACTCGACGACGTGACCGAGTTCGCGGAGGTCGCGTGCGATCCTCGCGGCCACGTCACGGGTGTCGCCGACTGTCAACACGTAGTAGTCGGTCTCGACGGTCTCGTCGGGCCAGACGCCGGCGCGCTGACACAGAAGCGACAGCGTCTCGTGGCCGATGCCGACGCCGACGGCGGGGGTCGGCTGCCCGCCGAAGCCCCCGATGAGGTCGTCGTAGCGGCCGCCGCCGAAGACGGAGCGAGAGACCTCGCCGGCGGTGTCGAAACACTCGAAGACGACGCCGGTGTAGTAATCCAGCCCGCGCGCGGTCTCGAGCGACACGGTGCAGTACTCGCGAACGCCGAAGTCCGCCGCGGCCTCGAGGACCGCGCGCAGGTTCTCGACGGCGGCGGAAACGCGCTCGGTGTCGGCGAACGCGACGAGGTCGTCGAGGTCGTCCGTCCCAAGCACGTCGTCGAAGCGCTCGGCCTCGCCGCGCGAGAGCCCCGCGTCGACGAGGAGGTCGTAGTACGCCTTGCGGTCGATCTTCTCGCGTTTGTCGACCGCGCGGATCGCGTCCGCGGTCTCGACCTCGCTGTCGAGCGATTCGAGCAGGCCGCCGAGGATGTCGCGGTGGGAGACGCGGAACTCGAACTCGTCGACCTCGAGGCCGAGGTCCGTCATGAGGTCGGCGGCGACGGCGAGGATCTCGGCGTCGGACTCCGGCCGGCTCGATCCGAAGATGTCGACGTTCGTCTGGTAGAACTCCCGAAATCGCCCCTGTTGGACCTGTTCGTAGCGCCAGAAGGAGCGAGTCGAGAACCACTTGATCGGCCGGGAGAGCGCGCCCTGCCTGGCGACGACCATCCGGGCGACCGTCGGCGTCAGCTCCGGCGTCAGCGCGACCGATCGGCCCCCTTTGTCCTCGAAGGCGTACAGTTCGTCGACGATCTCCTCGCCGGATTTGTCGACGTACATCTGCGTTCGCTCGAGCGCCGGCGTCCCGATCTCCCGGAAGCCGTACCGCCGGACGCGTTCCTCGATGGTGTCCGTGACCGCCCGGCGGGCGGACATCTCGCCGGGGTAGAAATCCCTGAATCCCTTGAGGCCGTCGTACATGGCCTGAAGTTCGGTGGCGAGACCCTAAAAGGTGCGATCCTCGTCGGTCGGGCGACGATCGAGATCACGTCGCCAGGGCTATCCGACATCGTGAAGAAACAGAGAGTGTCCGTGGCGATCAGTCGTCGACGATCACTTCGACCGGTTCCTCGCCGACCTCCTCGTCGACGGAGCCGGTCGATCCCTGCTGTTGGTAGAACAGCGCCGCCGCGACGCCCAGCACGATCCACGAGCGCCAGTTCGCCAGGTTCAGCGTGTAACCGATCCCAAACGGTTTCTCGACGAGCATCCCCTTTCCTGGCTGCCAGTACGCCGATAGCATCCGCCCGAGAGAGGGTCGAGCGAAGTTATACGGAACCCCGAACAGTTCGCCGGATTGTGGCTTCTCGGTCATGCTCGCTCCTACGAGAGGGCGGGACTTATAGACATGCCCTCGCGCTCGATCACTGGTAGCGACCGCGGGTTTCGATCTCCCGCAACCGGCCAAGAACCCGCTCGTCGCCGACAGCTCGGTAGGCGTCCTCGAAGGCGCCGATGCACGCCGCGGGATCGTCGGCCGTGCCGGCGACCGCGCCCTCGAAGACGTGCAGATCCATCGCGTAGTCCTCGACGTGATCGCTGTGGTAGCCGAGGCCGAAGTCGATGAGATAGACGAGGTCGTCGGCGGCCTCACCCCGACGGACGCGAACGTTTCGCGGCGTCGGATCGCCGTGGACGAACCCCGCGCCGTGACACCGCGCGAGGTGCTCGCCGACCCGCCGAACGCGCGTCTCGGAGATCGCGTCCCGGAGGTCGGCGTCGCCGACGAACTGGAGTTCGAGCAGTCCCTCGCGGGGATCGACGTCGAAGACGACCGGCGTCGGGACGCCGACGCGACGGGCCTCGCTGGTCAACCGCGCCTCCGAACGCGTCCGCCGTCGCCGAAGCCGGGCGTCGAGTTCGGGGTGTCGATACGCCTTCGAGAGCCGACGTTTGTACGCCGATCCCCCGTCGCGGTCGAGGTCGACGATCGCCTCCGCGCCCCGCGTTTGCGCCGGCTCCGTGCCTGTGGGGGCTCGATCACTGCCGTCGTCCGCTCGCCACGTCACGGGTACCTCGTCGGGGCGGAAGTCCGGTCGAACCCGCGACTCATCGATCGTGATCGTGTCGCCGGCCTCGTACATTTTCGCGCCGAGGACCGCGATCATGCCGGCGTTGTCGCGGAGAAATCGCGGTTCCGGCGCGTAGAACGACGCCCCGCGCTCGGCGCACATCGTCTCGAGCATCTCGCGAAGCCGCCCGTTTTGCCCGACGCCGCCGCCGAGGACGAGTTCGTCCGCGCCGGTCAAAGAGAGCGCGCGCTCGCTCACCTCAGTGAGCATCGCGAACGTCGTCTCCTGGAGGCCACGGCAGACGTCTTCGACCGGCGTCCCGTCGTCGATGGCGTCCTGCGCCGCGGAGGTGATCCCGGAAAACGAGAAGTCCATCCCCTTGACGACGTAGGGCAACGCGACGTACTCACCGTCTTTCGCTCGCCGTTCGACCTTCGGCCCGCCGGGATGCGTCCAGCCGACGTGGCGGGTGAACTTATCGATCGCGTTGCCGATCCCCGTGTCCATCGTCTCGCCGAGCACCCGGTACCGCCCGTCGTGATAGCCGAGCACGTGGGCGTTCGCCCCCGAGGCGTTCAGGCAGACGGGTGCGTCGAACCCCGATCGGTGGCGACCGATCTCGAGGTGAGCGACCATGTGGTTGACGCCGACGAGCGGGAGGTCGAGCGATCCGGCGAGCGCGCGGGCGGCGGTCGCGGCGATCCGCAGACACGGTCCGAGTCCTGGCCCGCGGGAGAACGCAATCGCGTCGATCGCCCCGCCCGGAGCGCCGTGTTTCGATTCGACCAGTTCGACGGCCTCGGCGACGACCGCCGGGATTGCACTCCGCATGTGTTCGGCTGCCTCGCGCGGGTGGATTCCACCGCTGTCGGGTTGGTAGGCATCGGAGAAGATCCGAACGTCGTCGCCCGTGACGTCGAAGACGGCCGCGCTAGCGCACCAGGCGGTCCCCTCGATACCGAGCACGCGGGTCACGGCCTAGTTGAATTCGGTGTAGCTGCACTTGCCGCAGTGTTTACGGTCGCCGTACTCGCCGAGAAACGTGTCGCCGCAGCGCGGGCAGTGCTCGTGATCCGTGGTGCCGTCCTCGTTGTACAGTTCGTAGCGCGCCATCTCAGGCTTCCTCCGCTTCGACCTCGGCATCGGCGTCGACGTCGTCGTCGGCGTCGTCCGCCCCGGCGATCTTGTTGCGTTCGAGGGCGTGGCCCTGCTCGACGGCCTGGGCATGTTCGGCGTCGTCGTAGACCTTCGCGTGACCGATGGTCTTTCGCATCCCGTACTTCGTGTCGAGCATCCGAACGACGACCTCGCTCGCGTCCTTGTTCAGCTTCGCGGCGAGCGAGTCTCGAACCGAAAGCCTCGACGGCGTCGCTTCCTCGTGGGTCAGCTGGAACCGGACGTCGGTCCGGTGCAACATCGGATTTTCGTCTTCGTCGATGATTTCGACTTCCATGGTTACGTTGTCCGAACGTTTCGCCGAAACGCGTAAAAGGATTTCGAAGCCGCAGACGGACGCTACGCACCGATTCGACGATCGTACAGCTCACGTCCGACCTCGATGAGCAACACGACGAGGAGGGCGACCACGAACGGGAATCCGGCCGGTTGCCAATCGCCACCCTGCACGCCGTACAGATAGACGTTCCCGACGACGATGATCGCGCCACCGATGAGGAAGGGCCAGTACTCGCGTACCCACGCTCGGTCCATGCCCGTCCGACGGGTCGATGTGTAAAAAGCGCTACGGGGCGAGGATTTCGGCGATCCGCTCGTAATCGCTCTCCATCCGCTCTAAGAGGTCCCGACAGCGCGCCCTGGTCTCGTCGGAGATCGACACGAGCACCATCCCCTCGTCGGGTTGCCCGTAGACGATCGAGCCGCCCTCGGGGACGGCGAGCACGGCCGGAATCGCGGCGAGGTCCTCCTCGCCGTCGACGACGATGACGGTCGACGCCGACCGACCGACCGCGCTCGCGAGCGCCTCGAGGAGATCGTCGGTGATCGTCGATTGGGGGTTCACGACGTCGATCCGGTCGTCGAAGCCGTCGATGGCGTCGAGCACCTCGCGCTCGACGCGCTCGCGCTTCGTCTTTCCGTCGACGATGGCGATGTCGGGGCGCCGGTCGGCTTCCAGAAGGTGGTACGTGACGATGTCGCCGACTGCGACGATCGGGTCGCCGGCCTCGGCGAGGAGTTCGTCGGTGTCGGTGTAGATCGGGCCGAGCGGCGCTTTGAGATCCTCGCGCATCTCGATCGGGAGCTTCGCCAGAATCGTCGACATCTCAGCGGACCTTCAGCGCGTATCGACCTGCTTCTGTGATCCCCATCGCCTCGGCGATCTCGCTCTGGTCAGGGTGGGCGATGACGACGTAGCCGGCCCAGTCCTCGCTGAGGGAGTTCGAACCGCACGCCGGACACTGCTCGCCGCTCTCGACGTCGAGCACGCGGTGACAGTCGCGACACACCAGTCGAGTCGCCATCTAATCACCCGCCTGCGCCTCGCGGCGCTGCCGTTCGTCCTCGAGCCAGCCGTGCTTGCCGAGCCCCGGCTGCTTCGCGGTCAGCCCGATCTTCGAGTCGCGGGGGTTCCGCTCGTCGATGCTCTTCGTGACGATTCGCGCGCGAACGGCGTCGCCGACGCTCAACACGCGGTTCGAATCCCGCGATGCGAGCTGTTGGTTCTCCCCGTCGTACGCCAGATACTCATCGGATATCTGAGAGACGTGGAGCAGCCCGTCGACCGGGCCGATCCCGACGAACGCGCCGAAGTTGACGACCTCGACGACCTCGCCGTCGACGACCTCCTGCATCTGCGGATCGAAGGTGACCGCGTCGAACTCGGCCTCGTAGTAGACGCCGGGACGGTTCGGAAGCACGGCGCCGTCGCCGATGTCGTGGACTTTCGTCACGGAGACGACGCTCCCGACATCCCCATCCATCTGTCCTTCGAGCTTGTCCTGCAGCAGCCGCTTGACCAGCTCGGGCGAGACGTCAGCGAGGAACCTGGGCGGAACCTCCACCGTATCTTTGAGTCGGACCCGTTTGTACATACTATGGTTCAGTGATCTCGAATTTGGTTCGCCCCCGTAAACAGATTACGGGAACGTTCGCTTCCA
This sequence comes from Natronomonas salsuginis, assembly GCF_005239135.1. Lineage (NCBI taxonomy): Archaea > Methanobacteriati > Methanobacteriota > Halobacteria > Halobacteriales > Natronomonadaceae > Natronomonas > Natronomonas salsuginis. Next base: position 22,379 of record NZ_QKNX01000008.1, on the reverse strand, counting down.
ACAGCCGCCCTCTGAGCGGCATATCGCTCGTGACCGCGTAGTCGACACGCTCGGCGAGTTCGAGCACGGCGTCGTCGGCGTAGCTCGCGTCGTGGCCGACGGGGCGACACTCCCGCCGAGCGAGATCGGCACCGACGCTCGCGGCCGTGGCCTCCTTCCCGTTCCCCTCCCCGAGCCGGTCGAGTTCGGCGATAACCGCCTCGGGAACGAGCGCTTCGTACTCCCCGAGGAGCCGATCGAGTTCCTCGAACGTCCTGACGCCGACCTCGACGGGGGCCATCAGCGCGTTCGCGTCGAGCACCACGCGCATCACCGCAGCGTCCCGACGCCGATGAGCCGCCAGCGCGCGCCGACGCGGCGGTTAATGGCGATCTTCGCGCCCTCGGGCGCACAGACGGGGCGTTTCAGATTGACCTCGCACTCGTCGTCGCGGGCGCTGGTCACCGCACCGACAGTTGTCGCCGTCCCGACGGTGAGCATCAGCGGTTCGCCGGTGTTGATCGGCTCGATCTCCTCGGCGTTCTCGCCGACGACTCGATCGAGCAGGTCGACGTCCATCGTGAACGCCTCCCGCGTGGGGGGCAGCGATCCCGGTGGGCCCGCGACCTGTCCGGCGAGCGCGTCGCCCTTCGTCAGCGAGGGATCGAGTCCCGTCCCGACGCCGAGCAGTCCGCCAGGCGTCACCTCGTCGACGAACTCGCCGCCCGCCTGAAGCGATCGGATCGTGGTCTCGACCGGTTGGTACTCGGACTGACCACCCTCCTCGACCTCTCGGCCGGGCTTGATCTCGATCTCGTCGTCGACCGTGAGACGGCCTCGGGTGGGCGATCCGCCGATGACTCCGCCGATGAGATCCTCCCACGTCGTCCCCGGTCGGTTGATATCGAACGAGCGGGCGACCTGCATTCGCGCGTCCGTGTCGGGGTCGCGCTCGGGTGTCGGGATCTCCTCCTCGACCGTTTGGATCAACAGATCGACGTTGACGTCGCGCTGGGCGGAGATCGGGACGATCGGCGCGTCCTCGGCGACCGTTCCCTCGACGAACTCCTCGATCTGCTCGTAGTTTCGCACCGCCTGTTCGCGATCCACGAGGTCGATCTTGTTCTGGGCGATGACGATGTTCTCGATCCCGATGATATCGAGCGCCATGAGGTGCTCTTCGGTCTGGGCGCGCGGAACCGGCTCGTTCGCCGCGATGACCAACACCGCACCATCCATGATCGCCGCGCCCGACAGCATCGTCGCCATCAGCGTCTCGTGACCGGGGGCGTCGACGAACGACACCGTCCGGAGGTGCTCGCTCTCGGAGCCGTCCGGACAGGTTTCGTCGACGGTGTAGCGCTCGGGCTCGTCGAGCCCCGGACACTCCCGGAACGTCGCGTCGGCGTAGCCGAGGCGAATGGAGATGCCGCGTTTCATCTCCTCGGAGTGTTGATCCGTCCACTCGCCGGAGAGCGACTCGACGAGCGTCGTCTTTCCGTGGTCGACGTGGCCAACCAGCCCGATGTTCACCTCCGGTTGTCGGTGTTTCTGCGTCATTTAGTAATGACGTGAATATCCACCCCTGCGACTGATAAACCTACTGTTCCGACGACGCTGGCAAGCCCACGCTTCGGCGGGGCGTTAAAAGTCGCTCTCGACGGTGCCGTCCGCGTCGAGGGTGACGACGCCGTCGAACAGCGTCTTGAACGCGTCGACAGTGGCCGCGTCGTGAACCTCCTCGGAGAGGTGAAACAGCCCGACTGCGTCGTACTCCTCGAGCAACGCGAGCAGTTTCTCGACCGTTTCGATGGCGCGCTCCTCATCGGCGTAGTACGCCATCTCCGTGACTGAGTCGAGGCTAATCCGCCGTTTGCCCCCGTGTTCGTCCAGAAATCGGCGGGTCGTCTCGACGATCCCGTCGAGGTCGTCGGGTGCGGAGACGTAGTGAACGTGCTCGGAGGATCGTCGCGAGTACCCACGCTCGACCGAGAGCGTGTCCAAGATGTCCGCTTTCGTCTCGTCCACGTCGTAGTACTCGAGTTTCTGTTGAACCTCGCGGGCGGTCGTCCGCGTCGAGATGACGAGGATCCGGTCCGTGTCCGTCTTCAGAAAGTCCGTGTCGATGCGGTCGGTCTCGCCGGTGCTCGGGTGGATCAGAAGGATTCCGGTGCCGCCCGGGATCGTCTCGGGCGCGTTCTCGATGGCGAGGTCGTAGTCCATGGAACGTCTGGCGTGCGGCGGTGCCTTAAATCATTGTTCGTCGCCGCGTCTCACGGCGGAAAGACCGTGATGAAAAGCGGCCGGGGGTGCGGTGAGTGTGTGAGGTCCGACCATCGATCTGTGCCGCTCCTCGCGTTCGCTACGCTCACGGATTCACTGCACGGGCCGAGAGGGATTCGAACCCCCGACCGTCTGGTTAAAAGCCAGACGCTCTGCCGAACTGAGCTATCGGCCCTCACCACTCCCTTACCGTGGTCGTCGATAAACTCTTTCGATTAGAGATACTCGATCAACGCTTGGGCGACGATCTGCCCGGGATCGGTCTCCTCAAGCGCGGCGTGCCGACGGAGTTCCCGATAGGTTCCCGGCGGCAACGAGACGGTGAGGCGCCCGAGATCGATTCCCTCGATCGCGAGCGCGTCCGCGACGCCTTGGCCCTCGTTGACCCCGGAGGCGATCGAGCGAACCTCTCGGACGGTCAAGTTGTGATCGAGGGTCGCCCACGCGAGGAGAAAACGTGACTCACCCGAGACACGGGCGATGTGTTTCGCCGCCGTCGGCGCGATCTCCCCCAGGGCGACGTGGCGACGGATCGACCGGGGGAGGTCGTGCACTCGGGCCCACTTTCGGATGAACGAGACCGTCGCCTCGCCGCCGGCCCGCTCGACGGCGGCCTTGTACGAACCGGTGCCGCGAACCAGCGCTGCGCAAGCGGCCGCCCCGCGGAGCATGTAGACGTTGTCCTCGCTCCCGGCGGTGTTCGAGGCGAACCGACGGACGGTGTCGGCGGCCTCGGCGACGCTTTCGGGGTCGCTCGGGTCGAAGCGGACCGCCTTCTCGCCCGCGACCGCCGGATCGCGACGGATGACCGGCTCGCCGACCGGCGACTCGCGGTCCGTTGGGGGATCGTCGCCGGGATTTTGACTCATGAGGCGGTGATACGGTAACGGGGGTGAAAAACGTCTCGCCGCGGCGTGCAGCGTACACACACGGTCACTCGTCTCGCTCGTCGGAGAGGTGCTCCCAGATCTCCGTACAGCCCGCACCCTCGACGATGTCGTCGAGGTGGCTCGTGTCGATCGGCTCCGGGTCCTCGTCCGCATCGTCGACGCGTCCGGTCATCGCCGATCCTCCTCGTACAGTTCGGGAGCGACGTCAGCAGATGTGTGCTGCCGCTTTGTCTTCCGCTGTCTGTCTCTCATTGGCCCGTCGTAGGTCCTGTCGAGTATTAAGCGACGCTGCACCCCTAAACGCTGCCCGAGATCCCGAATACCGGAAGCAACGTCCCCTTTCGACGACGAGCCGGCTCGACACATTCGGCCGGAGTACGTCGATTAAGTCGAAATCGTCCGTCACCGCAGTTCGTGACGCCCGGCAACCGCCGTGGGGTGTCGACGGGCTTACTCCGGGCGCGGACGTTTCGGGTGTATGGCGACCTCGGTACACCAACTCGACGACGGGGCGTGGCTGAGCGTCAACGACTCGCGCGTCGTGAACGTGAGCGACCTGTGGTGGCTCGCACGCCACGACGTCTGTTCGTGCGAAATGGCCGACTTCCTGGCCGAGAGGTTCGTCGAGATCGGCGTCGATCACCCGGCGATCGAGGGGCGGATCGCCGGGCGGTGCATCGAGTGCGGCGAGAGCGGCGTCACGGACTGGCTGACGCTCGGCCGCGTCGTCGATCCCGAATCGGGACGATTCTTCGGCGTCGACCCGGCGAGCGTCCACGTCCCGAGGCGCAGGCAGCGGCTCGCGTCGTCGACCGGGTAACCGGAGAGACTGTCCGCTACGGGGGAGTCGCGGGGAGGATTGACGACACGGGTGGTCGTATATGTTCGGCGACACTGCATCGCGGTATGCCGAGCAAGGTCGAGGGCTGGAAGGACGAAGCGTACGGGATGGAGGTCAAAGATCACCTCTATCGGTTCGCCGAGGAGGGCTGGAGCGCCATCCCGGAGGACGAACGCGACGCGTGGTTCGAACGGTTCAAATGGTGGGGGCTGTACCACCAGCGGAAGGGCCAAGAGGGCTACTTCATGATGCGAATCGGCCTCCCGAACGGCCGAATGGCGCCCGATCAGTTGCGCGTCGTCGGCGAGATCGCCGACGAGTACGCCAGAGGGCCGGTCGAGAACCCCGAATTCGGTGGCGCGTACTGCGATTGGACGACCCGACAGTCGATCCAACTGCACTGGATCCAGCTGGGGGACATCCCCGAGATATTCGACACACTAGAAGCCAACGGGCTCTCGACGATCCAGGCGTGTGGCGACTCGTGGCGGAACATCGTTGGTTCGCCCGTCGCCGGACGGGACAGAAAAGAGCACGTCAACGCGTGGCCGGTCATTCAGTCGCTCAACGAGGCGTTCACGGGCAACGACGACCACTCGAACCTCCCGCGAAAATGGAAGGTGGCCGTCACCGGTGACACCCGTGGATCGGGGCAGGCGGAGATCAACGACCTCGGCTTCGAGCCCGCGACGAAGGAGATCGAAGGTGAGGCGACGAAGGGATTCAACGTCACCGTCGGCGGCGGCCTCGCCCGCAAGGAACCACGCTTCGCCCGCGATATCGACGTGTTCGTCACGCCAGAGGAGGTCCCCGAGGTGGCCGGCGGCATCTCCGCGCTGTTCCGCGACCACGGCGACCGCGAGAACCGCTTCAACGCCCGGATCAAGTTCCTCGTCGACGAGTGGGGGCCCGAGAAGCTCCGGCACGTCCTCCAGGACGACTACGTCGACTTCGAGCTCCGGTCGGCCGGTGATGACCTCCGCGATCAGTACAGCTACAACGCCGGTAGAGCCGACGAGGTCGGCGATTACGTCGGCGTCCACGAACAGACGGACGGCGACTACTTCGTCGGCCTCTCGGTGCTCGTCGGGCGGATGGGGGCCGAGGACGTGATCGAACTCGCGGACCTCGCCGAGGCGTACGGCTCCGAACTGGTCGGCCTCACCCAGCGGCAGAACGTCATCGTCGCCGACATCGACGAGGAGGACCTCGATGATTTCCTCGCCGAGGAGTTGCTGCAGTACTACTCGCCAGAGCCACACCCGTTCCTCCGCGGGTCGATCGCCTGTACCGGCACGGAGTACTGCTCGCTGTCGATCGTCGAGACGAAGAACCGGATGGTCCGATACGCCCGCTGGCTAACCGACAACGTGGACGTCCCCGACGGCGTCTCGGAGTTCCACATCCACCTGTCGGGCTGTACGGCCTCCTGCGCGCAGCCCCAGATCGCCGACATCTCTCTGCGCGGGATGAAGACCCGAAAGGACGGGGAACCCGTCGAGGCGTTCGACATCGGCCTGGGCGGCGGCCTTGGGAAGAACCCACAGTTCGCCGACTGGGTGGAGATGCGCGTCGCCGCCGACGAGGTGCCCGGGTATATCCGGAACCTGCTCCGGATCTACGAGGACGAGCGGGCCGACGGCGAGTCCTTCCGCGAGTTCATCGCCCGCCACGACGAGGACGACCTCAACGGGCTCGCCGAGACCGAGGAAACGTCCTACGAAGATCCCTACATGGGGAACACGAAGATGACATGGTACCCCTACGCCGAGGACGCGGAGATGGACGCCTCGCCGGCCCCGTCGCTCGCGGACGACTGATAGTCGCCATCGGCCGCATTTTTAAGCGGATTAGCGGGGGAGCGACGGTGTTTATATACCCCTCTACTGCCACGCAACCGCGACGGAAGCAGTGCCCGTGGATCCTATCCGCCAATTGTGGGCGATTGCGCCGGGCACGGGTGATATATAACCCGAGTCGCCATCCACCGCCGCGATCGTTTATAAATCCACGGTCCGACGGATCAGCGCCGCGAGTCGGTCGTAAAACCCCGCTTCGTACTTCGTCTCGGCGTCGACGGTCGGGCGCGCGTTCGTCTCGTTGACGACGGCCCGATCGCCGGCGACGAGGACGTCGACGCCGAGCCAATCGATATCGAGTTCGCGAGCGGTCGCCTCGGCGAGTCGCCGGTGTTCGTCGGCGAGTTCGACGCCCGTCGCCACCGCACCCCGGTGGACGTTGTGTTTCCAGCGACCCGCGGCCCGGTCGTCGTCCGGCAGTCGGCGTTCGACCGCGCCGACGTACTCGCCGTCGATGACCATCGCGCGGAAGTCCCGAGCCTCGGGGAGGTACTCCTGCACGAGAAACGAGCGGTCGTCGGCGACCCGGAAGTCGTGGATGACGGAGAGGTAGTCGCAGAGGCCGAGAAACGAGTCGAGGTCGTGCGCCTTCGCGATGCCGACGCCGCGGGTCGTCGAGTTGGGCTTGACGACGACGGGCGGCTCGAACCGCTCGAAGGCGGCCCGAAGCTCGGATTCGGCGGCGGGGTTCGAGACGTAAACGCTCTCGGGCGTCGGGATCCCGGCTCGTCCGAGCCGGGCGAGCGCGCCCGCTTTGTTCCGACTGCGGAGGATCGCCTCCCGACCGTTGACCCACGGGACGTCGAGGAGCGCGTCGGCGACGCCGCCTTCCATCAGTCGGGAGGGGTAGACGAACCCCGCGTCGAAGCGCTCCTCGACGAGCGGTTCCGAAAGCGGCTGTGCGCGTTCGGTCGTCGGGAGGTGGATCGCCTCGATACCGCGCTCCGCGAGGGGGTCGCGGATCCGTTCGAGGGTCTCGGCGTTCGTCGCAACCGCGAGCCGGAGCATACCTCACGCAGGGACGGCGATGACTTGAAAACGCCGGTCGGTGGGGCGGCAGCGAACGCCCTCAATCAGTCGTCGTCGGCCTCGGTCCGGGCCTGCCGTTCCGCGGCGCGCTCGATGAACTCCTCGGGCAGTTCGTCGATCTCGCCCGCTTGCACGCCCCAGAGGTGGGCGTAGAGGTCGCCGTTCGCCAGCAGTTCCTCGTGGGTGCCGCGCTCGACGATCCGGCCGCCTTCTAACACGACGATCGTGTCGGCGTCCTTGATCGTCGAGAGCCGGTGGGCGATGGCGAACGTCGTCCGATCGGCGGTGAGCCGATCCAGCGATCGTTGGATCAGCATCTCCGTCTCGGTGTCCACGTCGGAGGTCGCCTCATCGAGGACGAGGATGGATGGGTCTTTCAACACCGCGCGGGCGATCGAGAGGCGCTGGCGCTGGCCGCCGGAGAGCTTCACGCCCCGCTCGCCGACCATCGTGCCGTAGCCGTCGGGGAGGTTCGCAATGAACTCGTGGGCCTCGGCGGCCTTCGCGGCCTCGACGATCGCCGACTCGTCGGCGTCGAAGGTGCCGTACGTGATATTCTCGCGCACGGTGCCGTAGAACAGGAAGGTGTCCTGTCCGACGTAGCCGATGTGCCGCCGAAGCGAGGGAAGCGTCACCTCGCGTAGATCTTGCCCGTCGATCCGGATCGCGCCCTCGTCGACGTCGTAGAGGCGCAAGAGGAGCTTGAGCACGGTCGATTTGCCTGCCCCGGTCGGCCCCACGAGCGCGAGCGTGTCGCCGCCGTCGACGGTGAAGTCGACGTTTTGGACTGTCGGCTCCGCAGTATCCTCGTCGTAGCCGAACGTCACATCGTCGTACTCGACCGTACCCTCACGGATTTCGAGAGGGGTCGCGTCGGGTGCCACGGGAAGGCGGTCGGGTTCGTCCATCAGCCCGAAGATGCGCTCGGCGGAGGCGTGCGCCCGCTGGTACATGTTGATGATCTGGCCGAACTGGGCCATCGGCCAGATGAACCGCTGGGTGAAGAGGATGAAGACGACGAACGTCCCGACGGTCAACTCCCCGGTGAGCGGGCCGGGGGCGCTGCCGGTGAACACCCACAGGCCGCCGACGATGAAGGTGACGACGAAGCCGATGCCCGCGAGCAGCCGCAGCGCGGGGAAGAACTTGATCCGCGTCTCGATCGCGTCCCAGTTCGCGTCGAGGTACTCTCCGGAGACGTCGTCGACGCGCTCCGATTCGTACGGTTCGGTGTTCGAGGACTTGATCACCTGGATGCCGCCGAGGTTGTTTTCGAGCCGGGAGTTGACGGTGCCGACGGCGGATCGAACGCGGGCGTACTTCGGCTGGATCGTCTCGATGAAGCGGTACGTGAAGAGCGCGATGAGCGGGACCGGCAGCAGAGCGATGATCGCGAGTTGCCAGTTGTAGTAGAGGAGGACGCCGCCGATCCCGAGCACCATCACCCCGAGCCGAAACACCGAGTTGAGCCCGTCGTTGAGGAACCGTTCGAGGCGGTTCACATCGTTCGAGAGCACGGACATCAGTTCGCCGGTCTGTTTGTCCGCGAAGAAGTCCATGTTCAGCCGCTGCATCGTGTCGTAGGTGTCGGTCCGGACGTCGTGTTGGATCCGCTGGGCAAAGGCGTTGAACCCCCAGTTTCGGACCCAGTGAAAGATCGCGCCGAAGGCGAACGCCCCCGCAATGATCCCGATGACGAGCCAAAACTGCATCGCCGGATCGGCCGGGATCCACGCGTCGGGGACGAGCCACAGCGAGAACGACTGCTCGTCGCGGAAGACGGCGTCGATCGCCAGCCCGAGCATGATCGGCGGTAAGAGGTCCAAGAGTCGGGCGAGGACGCTCGCGACGATCCCGATGCTCATCGGGAGCAGATTCGGCCGACCGTAAACGCCGAACAGTCGGCGCATCGGGTCGTCGGTGTTCGCCCGCTGTTTCTCGAACGGGTCGTCGTCGTCCCAGGCGATATCCTCCATTACCGCTAGTCACCGGTCGGCGGGCAAAACGTTTGGCCTAGAGGCGAGTCGGCATGTACCAAACCGTTACAGATCGAATCGGACCTCGTCGCCGACCTCGACTCCCCGCTCGGCCATCCACCCGCGGTTCACTTCGAGAACGTACTGACCCGTTCCGGGATACTCCTGTGCGTTGCCGTCCTCGTCGGGGGCCGGCTCGGGCGCTTCGTGAATCGTCGTGATCGTCCCATCGGCGTCGGCGAAGACGATGTCGATGCCGAAAGACATGTTTCGCATGACGTAGGTCCGTTCGGCGACGCCGTCGTGGACGAACAGCATACCGCGATTCTCGGGGAGGTCGTCGGTGGCGCTGAGGCCGAGGTACCGCGTTCGCGACGTGTCGGCGATCGCCGCCTCAACGTGCCCGAGTTCTTCGCCGGAGTCGGCGTCGTGGACGGTGACGGTCGTGTGCTTGTAGCCGTCGTGCGTCCCATTCGCCGGCTCGGCCGCCGGATCGTACCCGTCGCCGAGGAACGGCACGATCGCGCCCGTGGAGAACGCGAGCACGCCAGCGGCGAGCACGAACGCGACTGCCGCGACGCCGTAGGTGAGCCACCGCGAGTCCATTGATCGGGAGGACGTGGCGAACGCGCCTAAGGGTTGCCGTCCGAGAAGGTAAGCGTTATCCGCCCCCGGAGGCTCCCTCAGGACGTCGGGTCCGTGGTCTAGTGGTTATGACGCGTCCCTTACAAGGACGAGATCGGTGGTTCGACTCCGCCCGGACCCATGCGATTCTGCGAGGAGCGCAACGCGACGAGCGAATCGTACGTTGGGCGGATCGAACCCTAAAAGACGAACGCAGTGAGTCTTTTTTCCGGTTCGACTCCGCTCGGATCCATTTTGTGCCGCAACGCGACGAGCGAAGCGAGGAGTCCGCGGTACAAAATGGGCCAAAGGAATCGGACCCTGCCAGTCGCGCGCAGCGGAGCGAGCACGTCTGGCTCCGGTTCGACTCCGCTCGGATCCATTTTGTGCCGCAACGTAACGAGCGGAGCGAACGGACAGTAGTGATTTGGGCTGCCGCCCCGATGGTCGAGTATCGATATGTTCCGCCGATCCCGGGAGCTCGGTCCGGCACTACTGGTACCGTTCGCGTGGACGTTCGTCATCGCCGCACATCTGGGAGTCGTAATCCCTCGGACGCTGTTCATCGCGCACGTCGTGATGACCGTGCTGCTCGCGGGGTTCGCGGTGACCGGACGGGGAGACATGCGCGAAGGGGTGTTGCACGTCTGGTGGCGGATCATCGCCGTCGGGGTCTTCGTGACGCTGGCTGGCGTGTTCAGTTTCCGCGTCGACGCGGCGACCCTCGTTCTGTCGGGGATCGCCCTCGGGGGCTGGATGCTCCTCCCTGCCGCCGGATTCGTCTACACGGGACGACGGGTCGCAGGGGGCGGCTGGATATATTTCAGCGCAGCCGCGGCCTGTCTGGTGGGCGCGTCGCTGTACACGATCGGGCTCTTCGAGGCTGTCCTCCCGCTGTGGCTAGCCGGCTTGGTCTGCGTCGGAATCGGGCAAACGGTCGGTATCCTCGATGCGGTCCTCCGATACTGACTCGGCGCGGTGCGGCCGGCTCGCGTTCGCTCAGAGCTCGCCGTTCGCGGCCAGTTCGCGCAGTCGATCGACCCGATCCCGGAGTCGGTCCATCTCCCCCGATTCGCGCTTGGTATCGACGTGGCTGTACATCAGCCCCATCCGGTGATTGCTTCGGAGCGGCGTCTCGTTGCGGTCGAGAAAGTCCCAGTAGAGGGCGTTGAACGGACAGGCATCGGCACCGGAGCCAGCGTTCTCGTCGTATCGACAGCCCTCACAGTAGTCCGACATCCGGTCGACGTAGTTGGCCGAGGAGACGTACGGCTTCGTGGCGAAGGCGCCGTGACCGTACTGCCCCATCTCGACGACGTTTGGCGTCGTCACCCAGTGGTAGGCGTCGACGAAAGTGGCGTGGAACCACTCGTTGAGCTCGCTCGGCTCGACGCCCCACAGCGTCGCGAAGTTCGCGAGTACCATCAGCCGCTGGATGTGGTGGGCGTATCCGCGCGTGTGGACGTCATCGACAGTGTCCGCGAGACAGCGCATAGCCGTCTCTCCAGTCCAGTAGAACTCGGGAAGGTCGCGGGGGGCCCCCAGCGCGTTCGCGGTCGCCAACTCCGGCATGGTGTGGCGATAAACGTGTCGCACGAACTCCCGCCAGCCGAGTACCTGTCGGATACACCCCTCCGCGGAGGCCAGACCGACGTGCTCGCGCTCGTGGTACGCGTTCTCGACGGCCTCGATGACCTCGACCGGGTGGAGCAGCCCGACGTTCAGCGAACTGCTCAACAGCGCGTGCGTCATCGCCCAGTCGTCGCGTCGCATCGCGTCCTGATAGGGGCCGAACTCGGGCAGCCGTTCGTCGACGAAGTGGTCGAGGAGGTCGCGGGCCTGCTCTCGCGTGACTGGCCACCGGAACCCATCGGTACGGCCCCACGTGTCGAACGTCTCGGCGACCCAGGCAGCGGTCTCCGCGGTCCGGTCATCGTGTTCGACCGACGGGATCGGCGGTGCACGCCACTCGTCGGGTGGAAACTCCCTGTTGTGCTCGTCGAAGTTCCACTCGCCACCGAGCGGTTCCTCGTCCTCCATCAACACGCCGGACTCCCGACGCATCCACCGGTAGAACGGCTCGTGTTTGAACGAGCCGTCGTCGTTCGCCCACTCGTCGAACGCTCGCCGGGTGCTGACGAACAGCTCATTTTCGACGAATCGTACGGCTCCCCCCGCGGCTGCGACCAGTTCGCGAAACCGCCGTTCGGAGCCGTAACTGGGCGAGCGCATCGACACCAGCGTCGCTTCGGGATTGTCCTCGAAGAACCGCTCGAGCCCCGCTCCGAACGTGTCCGCCCGGATGTAGCGAACGTCGTAGCCGTCCGCGCGGAGACGATCGCCGAACTGTCGCATCGCAGCGAAGACCAGTGTGAGCTTGTGGTGATGATATGGCATCCGGCGGGCGAAATCGTGCGCCTCGATGAGGAGCACTCGACTGTCCTCGGCGGCGCGGGCCAGTGGCCCACACTGCTCGGTGAGTTGGGTGCCCAGGATCCACGGTACCTCGTCGGCCCCGACTGTGTACTCCGGACCGGTCCCGACTATCGGCTGGCGCATGCCTCCAAGAGGGGCTGCGGACACATAGACCTCCGCCCGACGGTCCGGGGACAGACCGTCGTCGCGCGGCGGCGAAAATCGCAGACTCCGACACCACGGCCGGCTTTCGAAACCCTTTTTGATAGCGTCGGCGTCGGTGTGAATGCGAGCCGCCTTAGCTCAGACTGGGAGAGCACTCGACTGAAGATCGAGCTGTCCCCGGTTCAAATCCGGGAGGCGGCATTTCTGTCGCGAACAAAGTCGTGAGCGACAGAAATGGGACTCGACCGGATTTGAGCCCTGGAAGACGAACGGAGTGAGTCTTCCTCTGGTTCAAATCCGGGAGGCGGCATCATACTCACAGTTCAAATGCCCGCTAGTTATGGGTGCGCGCAATTTGTTTACTAGATCAAGCCGCTCGATTCTGATTAAATAGGCCTTGGACGATCCACCGACAGGCAAACCAAATCTTGCCACCGCTCGCATCGACAGAATTCTTCAGGACAGCGTGAGGAGGTCATCTATCTCTGCGAGATCCCATAGCGACCAGTGGTCGTCGAGTTGATCTTCGAGTCCCTCAACGAACCCGCTCTTTGAGAACAGCGCGAAGCACTCCTCCCGCTCATCTGACCCCCATCTAACGTTCCCCGCTTTTGTCTGCAGATCCTCGACGAGCGCCGTCCCGACTGGCTTCGCTGTCCACTTGCACTCGGCGAACAGGATCCGGTTGTCGTTCGGTGCGAGCCCGAGAATATCGATCTCGTCTTCGCCGTACCACCAGCGGCCAACCTCCGAGTACGCCTCGAACTCACCGCGTCGAATTCCTTCCCACACGGCTTCCTGACACACGTCCTCGAACGTGGTGGCGACGTGCATTGGGAGATCCGGCGCGATCGTTCCATCGTACACGATCTCTGGTGCTTCCTCGATACTGGAACGGTTCGGCTCGACGTACCGGAACCAGAACCGAAGGAATTCGTCCGCAACGCGGTACCGCGACCGCTTGGACTTCTTTCCCGACGCTGTCACGGGGACTTCCCGATCGATCAGTCGGAGCTGCCGCAACGTCTGCAAATACTTCGATAGCGGACCGACATCGATTCCCGTCGCCCCTGAAATCTCGTTCGGCGTCGTGTGCCCCAGCGCGACCGCTTCGAGAATACTCATGTACCGCGCGGGATTCCGGAGCTCGGTTCGGAGCAAGAACTCCGGCTCGTTGTACAATATCGCCGACGGCGACAGCACCTGCGATCGGACGTTTTCGGCGAGCGATCGCCCGTAATCGAACAGCGTGAGATACATCGGTGTCCCACCGGTGATCGCGTAGGATCGAATCGCGTCTACCATCTCGTACTCGATGACTTCACGCGCCTGCTGGAACGAGAAGGGTCGCACGTCGAGCTGTCCCGTACGACGTCCATACAACGGGCTCTCGTGGCCGAGTACCTCTGATTCCATCGTACTCACGCTCGACCCACAGAGAATCAGCATCGAATCGGTTCCTTGGAGTTGCTCGTCGACGAATCCCTGCACGTACGATGGAACCGAGTCGTTCTCCGTGACGAGGTACGGAAACTCGTCGATGACGACCACCACTGCCTCGGACTGGAGTTTCTCCCCGAGGTAGTCGAAGGCCTCGTCCCACCCGTCGATCCGCGGGGTGCGGTCATCGAAGAACGCCGCGACCTTGTCGATGAACTTCTCGCGTTGGCGGTGTTCGGCTTCCTGTGCCGCGAGAAAGTACATATGCGGCCGATCAGTACAGAACTCCTTCAGCAACTCGGTTTTGCCGACACGCCGACGCCCGTAGACGGCGAACACGTCTGAACCAGGCGACTCAAACGCGTCTGAAAGCGCAGTAAGCTCCTCTCCCCGGTCATAGAACGTCATACTTTGAATAATGATTACTGTGATAATGACTTATGCGTTTTGGCGCGGCTCTTCGATTGTGACAAGGATGTTCATCCTGGTTTGGATACTATTTGGAAGTGCCTGGAGTGTGCCGCTATCTGAGTGTGAGTTGAACGATTTCGGATCGCGGGGGGTTGAACGTTACCAGCGCCAGATTTTGGCGGCCCAGCTATGGTCGGATTCGTTGACTTCTGTCTCCCATTCTTTCTCTTCTAAGAGGTCAGGAAGGCTGTCGAGGTGTGCATCACCGCAGGACACGACCACGGTTTCGTACCTGTTTTCGTTTGAAATCCGATCGATTTCTTCGGCCATATCTCTGTCGCGGGTCCCAAGTCGTCGTTCTTCAAGGATGATCAGGAAGAAAGAGAACAGTAGCGGTGCGCCGATCACCATCAGTGGTTTGACTAGTGCTGTGAATGTGAGAGAGGCAATCGTTGGTGCCTCGATAACCGGGAACGAGAAGACTGGGACGAACAATCCGGCGGCGAAGACTGAGATGGAGAAAATCCCAGAGCCAAGTATCCAGCTCTTTGGCTCTATTGAAATCCTCAGAGATTGATAGGTACTGGCTGCTGAATACAGAGGATGGATGCAGTACTGGGCAAGAATTTATTATAGCTTCTCTGTTCTGAAATACAGAGCCGTTTTTATTCACAATGAAAATTGTCTTGGCTTTGAAACTCGTCAGAGTGTTTTTAAGTACTGCTCATATATCGGGATCATATGGCTCTAGACCCGGATGAGTTCAATGAGTTTCGGGATCGGATGGACCACATAGCCGAAATGGCGCCTCTCAAAAACGAGGAGAGTAAGGAGTTAATGAAGAAATTGCTGGGTGAAGCTTTCCAAGAAATTGACGAATTAGTTGATGAATCTCGCCCTCCCCGATTATACGTATTCGGACGATCTGGCGCTGGTAAATCCTCGCTTATAAATGCGCTCGCCGGGAAGGACGTAGCCGATATCGGTGCCATTGAACCAGAAACTACGGGGTCGAAACTCTATAATATTCCATTCACGGACCATTATGCCAGTTGGGATGTCGTCGATTCACGAGGCCTATTTGAAACCGTCCCAGCCGATGGCGAAATCCCGGTCGATACTGTCGAATTTATGAGAGAGGATTTAGAAGAGTATCGCCCAGATGTTCTTATTCACGTGATGACGCCGGGGCAGCTACGAGCTGGTGAACAAGACTTCGAGACGGTAAGTCAGCTTCGAAACGAATTCGGGACGGCCTTCCCTTCGATTCTTTTTTGTCTCAATCAAGTGGATACCCATATACCCCAAGGCGAAAAGCTCGAACCCGGTAAAAAACCCATCGCAAGCCGGGGTAATTAAGGAGAATCTTGATTTTGTCCATCGTGTACTAGAGAAGGAAACCGAGACAACCTTCGAAAAAACTCCCATTACACAGAACCAACCGGTATATGGCTATACGTTCGATTCCGATAAGTACGTCGGCGTTGTCCCAACCTACCTCCACTCCGAACCTTACTGGAATGATGAGACCCTCGCCACACTCATCGGCGATTTTTTACCTGAACAAGCTCGACTTCAGTTCGCTCAAGCCCAACGACAACAGCGCGAAAAACTAATGCGGAAACTATCTAGGGACGTTACAGACCGCTTCGCTAAAATCGCCGGAGGTGTCGGTGCTTTCCCAACTCCAGTCGCAGACATCGCCGTACTTAGCACAATGCAATTAATGCTCATCTGGCTGATTGGGAGTTTCTCGTGTCGAGAAATTGAGACAGAAACTGTAACCGACTATATGAGCACCGCAGGAGTTTCAATCGGAGCAGGTGCCGGAGTTCGGGAGTTGGCAAGAGCTGCGATACAGATGCTCCCTGGCCTCGGCTCGGCGGTATCGGCTGTCATCGCTTATGGGACAACGTGGGGAATCGGACGCTCTGCTGAAGCCTACTTTTTTAATGATGAAATCAAGTCACCTGGGAACGCGATCGAGGAAGGAATTAGCAAATTCAAGAGCCGGAATTTCGGAGACTAGCCCCTCGACGAAAGACGTTCGGTAAATGAATTCTTAGCTATTTGGCTCTGGTGAAGTCCTTTGCATCTCTGTCGCGAACAAAGTCGTGAGCGACAGAAATGGGACTCGACCGGATTTGAGCCCTGGAAGACGAACGGAGTGAGTCTTCCCCTGGTTCAAATCCGGGAGGCTGCATCCAGTTTTCACATGATTGTATTCGAGAGCGTTACGTACTCGACTGAACGTCGAGCTGCCCCCGTTCCCGCGAGCGAAGCGAGCGGGAAGTCGAAAGACGAGCACAACGAGTCTCGCACCGAATTCACGTCCGAGAGGCGGAATCAGACGCAGCGTTCGAACGCTTGTAGCGTCTGCGGTCGGACCATGGAGGAACATGAGTCGAGCAGCACCGAGTGCGCCAACCGTATCACATCCGGAACCTGAATGCCAACTCGAACAGAAACGGTCGGCCGATAGTGAGCCACCTCGGGGACAAGCCTCAAGGCACTCGGCCAGTTCCGACCGTAGGCAGGGTAACTGTCGTGAACACGGCTCACGGTACCGCGGAATCCGACCGTCACAATGGCCTGTAGTCAGGTGATTGGTGGGAAAGAATCGAACAGAACGGCTAAATGCGATGGCTGACAGTAACAAGCATGGTAAATAAGTCGAACCCCAACGCCATGCCGGACCAGTGGGACGAGCTCGTCGCGCAGATGAACGAGCAGTTGGTCGAGAGCATGGAAGCCAGCGCGGAGGCGCAGGCGGGGTTCGTCGAGTCATGGGTAGACGCGTTCGAGTCGATCAACGAGAAGCAGTACGCCAACGAGGGGATGGAGGGGTACTCGCAGGCGCACTCGGTGTGGATGGAGGCCGCCGAGGAGACCACGGAGAAGATGGCCGAGCTGGCGAGCGGGAAGGAGGTGTCGCCGAACGAGTTTCGAGACCTGTGGCTCGACGCGGCCAACGACGCGTTCAAGAAGGTGATCTCGACGGACACGTTCGCGGCGATGACCGGGCAGACCGTCGAGGACGCGCTCGATTTCAGACGGATGGCCGACGAGAGCGCCCAGGAGACGCTCCACGAGATGGGCTTTGCGGCCGAACGCGATATTCGAGAAGTTGGTGAGCGCCTCGTCGAACTCGAACGCCGCGAGAAGAAGGTCGAACGGAAACTCGAACGGCTCGAGGACGTCGAACGAAAGGTGGATCGTGTTCTCGAGCATGTAGAGGACGAAGGATGACGAAGTTATCGGAGGCTGCGTTCGATCTCCAGCGACAGACCTGGGAGAACGCCGCGGAGTTCGTCGACAAGCTCTCGCACGTCGACGACGCCAATCGACACATCGCGGCGGCCGACGTCGGAGAGACGCCGAGCGAGGTCGTCTACGAAGAGAACAAACTCGAACTGCTGCACTACGAGCCCCGGACGGAGGAGCAACGCGACGTGCCGATTCTGTTCGTCTACGCGTTGTTCAACAAACCGTTCATCCTCGACCTCCAGCCGGATCGCTCCGTGATTCGAACGTTCCTCGATGAGGGATTCGACGTGTACATGATCGACTGGAACGAGCCGTCGCTTTTGGATCACGCCCTCGGATTCGACGACTACGTCGACCGATACGTCGACAACTGCGTCAACGTCGTCCGCGAGCGCTCCGGACAGGACGCGATCAACCTCTTCGGCTACTGCATGGGCGGGGCGATATCCGTTATCTACGCGTCGCTGTACCCCGATCAAGTCAGGAACCTCGCGCTGATGGCCGTCTCGGCGAGCCTCCGAGACACCGACAGCGTTCTCGACCAGTGGGTCGGGAACGACTTCTTCGACGTACAGAAGCTCGTCGACACCTACGGCAACGCCCCGGCGGAGTTCGTCGACGCCGGCTTTTCGCTGCGCGAACCCGTCCGGGACAACCTCTCGAAGTATCTCCGCTTCTTCGACGGGATCGACGAGGAGGACTTCGTCGAGAACTTCGCCCGCATGGAGCGGTGGGTCGACGAGAGCATCGACATCCCTGGCCGGGTGTTCGTCGAGTTCGTCGAGACCGTCTACGAGGAGCAGAAGATATACAACAACGAGATGTACATCGACGGCGAGCACGCCGATCTCGGGAAACTGGACATGCCGATCGTCCAGGTCATCGGCAACTACGACCACGTGGTCCCGCCGGAGGCCCAACGGAAGTTCAACGAGGTGCTCCCGGGCCGAACGACCGTCTTCGAATCGGATACGGGGCACATGGGACTGGCCGTCTCCGGGCGCGCCCACGCCGAGCTGTGGCCGAGCGTCTGTTCGTGGTTCGAGGAGCGGTCCCGGATCGGGGCCGATGAACGCGGCGAGAGCGGTGCGCACGACTCGGACGGCGACCTCGAATCGATCGACGGGATCGGACCGATCTACGCCGAGCGTCTCCGCGAGGCCGGGGTCGAAACCGTGGCCGATCTCGCCGATGCGGACGCCGACGCGCTCGCAGAGACAGCGGGGATCCCCGCGAACCGTCTCGACGGCTGGATCCAACAGACACGGGAGTGAACGCCGTCGTCGGGAACGGCTTCGGATCAGCCGAGTATTGAAAGATGTTCTCACACCACAGCATATAAATGATGTTCTATCGTTATAGAAGACAGACGTGTACGGATTAATAAACAATACCACGGGTACCGGCAGCGTCGGACCGTTTAGCTGCGTCGGGGATGGCGTACGATCGAGGGGGTCGTAGGCGATGTCTACCGGTGCGTCCCCTGGGAGCTGGCCGTTCTCGCCGGCGCTGTTCCGCATCGTCCGACGGATCCGTCGCTCCCGGCGGAACGGCGGGTGCGTGATCGACTGCGAGCACGACCGAACCGACGATAGCCGTCTCCCGTGGTCGACCGACGGGGCCTACGGCGGCTGGGGCGGTCGGGCGTTCCACGGTGTCGACGAACCGACGGGGGCGTTCGGCGGGGAGCGCGAGCCGACGCCCGTCGTTTTCGTGCACGGCACCCAGCGGGACGCCTGTGACTGGGAGGACCATGCCGAGTTCTTCTTGGAGCGTGGTTACGGCGGCGACGACCTCTGGGCGATCACCCTCCAGGACGGGGCGTCGACGCATCCTGAGATGGCCGATCAGCTCGACGACTTCGTCGGGCACGCCCGCGAGCACACGGGGGCGGACACGGTCGCGCTCGTCGGTCACAGCCTCGGCGTGACGGGCATCCGCTACTGGCTGGCGACCGAGGGGCGCTACGAGTGGGTCGACACCGTCGTCGGCCTCGCCGGACCGAACCACGGGACGGTGTTCAACACGTGGTGTACCGAGGCCGGCATGGTGACGGACGAGTACCAGGTGAGCCCGTTTCTGCGCGCCGACTACGAGACGCTCGACAAGCACCCGCTCGCCAGCCTGAACGCCGACGAGACGCCGGGGGATGTCGACTACTACACGATCCGCGGCACCGAAGACGCGCTGTACTGGGGCTGTGCACAAAGCCCCGAACTCGAGGGTGCGACGAACGTCGCCGTCGAGACGGGCCACGACGGCGTCCGAACCCATCCGGCCACGAAGGAGTACCTGTTCTCGTGGATCACGGGCGAACACCCCTACGATCTCCGCAATCAGGTCAGCGTTTCCCGTTGACGTCTGCCGGGCACTCGATACCGGTACCCACGCCAACGCTTTTTGCGGTTCCGTTCACGGAGATATGGCGCTGCAGCTCGCGACGCGCATCGTCGAGCAGACGCTCGCGGAGATATCGAAACACGGATCGCGCGCCTCGCCTCTGGACTCGGTCTCGTCGCCTACGTGACGATCCGACTCGCGTCGGGAGACGAGGGGCACGATACTGGCGAATCGGGACGTCGAAGCGGAGTGGGCGAAACGGGCGACCGGTGACTCCGACGGCTAAACCGAGGCGCGCGGTCCGATCCGGCGTCGACGCGGCCGTCCGAACTGACGTTATCGGAGACTGAGACGTGGAGATAATCATAACCGGTTGGCGAGCCTACGTCTATCCGAGTATACATGGACATCGCCGACGTTCACTCGACGGACTTCACCGAATTCGACGCTGAAACGCCGCTGTCGAAGGTCGCCGGAGCGTTCGAAGATCGAGAGCTCGACGCCGTCATCGTGACCGACGGCGGCGACTACCAGGGGATCGTCAGCCGTCGACAGCTGGCGGCCTCGTCCAATCAGCCGTCCACGAAGGTCGGCACGCAGGTCCGGCACGTCCCGAGGGTCGATCGGACGGAGGACGTCCGGGAGGTGGCCCGGCTCATGATCGGCGGCGACGCGAAGAGCCTCCCGGTGTTCGACGACGGCAATATCGTCGGCGTGGTGACCGCCGACGCGGTCATCGACGCCGTCCGCCCGTATCTCGACGCCGTCACCGTCGAGGACGCGTACACGGCGGAGCTGACCAGCGCAAGGCCCGAGACGACGCTTGGAAAGGCGCTCAACACGCTCAGAGAGACGCATATCGCTCACCTCCCGGTCGTCGACGACGGTGATCTCGTCGGGATGGTGAGCCTCTACGACCTCATCGACTTCACGACGCGCGACGAGCGCAAGAGTCAGGGTGGCTCCTCGGGCGGGTTCGGCGGCCGCGGCGGTGGGAGCCGATCGGCGGGTGGACCGTCTGGCGGCTTCGGCTCGCGGGAGGGAGACGTCGATCGGATGCTCGATCTCCCCGTCCGGAACGTCATGTCCGAGACGGTCGCGACGATCGGCCGCGCCGCGCCGCTCGACGAGGCCGTCGAGGCGATGCTCGATCGGGGGATCTCCTCGCTCGTCGTCACCGACGAGAGCGACGATCCGGTCGGAATCGTCACCAAGACGGACGTCATCGAAGCGCTCACGTGGGAGCGAGAGGATCGCCGCGCAGTGCAGGTGTTCGGGCTCGATCTGCTCGACGAGATGAGCTACGACGACGTGGCGGCGCTAATCGATGAGGTAACCGCGAAGTACGGGGAGATGACCGTGGTCAAAGCCAGCGTCCAACTGCAGGCGCACAAGGAGCAAACGCGGGGCGTTCCGCTGGTGTTGGCCCGGATCAGGCTGGTCACCGATCGCGGCTACTTCACCGCCGACGGTGAGGGCTACGGCGCGTCGCACGCGCTCCGGCTGGCCGCGAACGCGATCGAGCGGCAGGTGCTCAAAGGGAAGACCTACCGGCGGTCGAAGAAGCCGGTCGGGCCCGAGGAGCAACGACAGCTGTACGGTTGGTGGCTCGGCGGCTAACCGAAAGACGGGCGCTTCAGCGTCGGCCGCGGCGTGCTCACCGGCAGGCCCGATCGAGGATCGTCACCCGCTGCGGATTCGTGTCGTCCCCGTCGATCCGTTTCGAGCGGTGGAGACGGTAGACCGCCACCGACTCGATGTCGCCGCCAGTCGGCATCGCGCGCTCGCACCCCCACTCGGCGTACCGGTCGGCGAGGGGGCCGTCCACCCGCGCCGAGCCGTCGACCGCGCTCGCGAACCGCCGGTGGCGGAACGTCTCGTAGGCCGCGCTCGCGTCGGGCGGGCGGTCGAAGGAGGAGCCCGATCCGCCGTCAAGACCGACCGTCGAGCCGTCCTCGCGCTCGGCGACGACGACGTGCCAGCTGTACGATTCGGCCGGGTCGGGCGCGTACAGCCCCCAGTCCTGCTGGTCGAGATGCTCGGAATCGAGCGGTTCAGGCGGGTCGACGCCCGCGACGTCGACGCCCGCGAAGCCGAGCATCCAGGCAAGAACGACGACGGAGAGCGCGGTCGCGATCGGGCGGGCGCGGGACGCGTCGAGGGGCGAACGCGGCCGGCCGGTCGACGGGACGAACCGAACGAGGTGAGATCCGAGACAGGCGCGCAGATCGGAGCCGGGGAGCCGATCCCAAAACGGCGTCGCGACGAACGGGAGCACCGACGCCGCGAGCGCGAACGGGAACAGCCCGACCGACAGCGACAGCCCTATCCCGACGAACGCGCCGAGGTACGCGAGCGCCGCGAGCGTACGGAGGCGGCCGACGGTGAGCAACAGGAAGCCGGCCGCCCCGGCCAGAAGCGCCACCCAGGCGTAATTCAACGCCGTCAGAAGGGGCGGATACGCGAGCAACTGCGCGCCGAGTTCGGTCGTCATCGTCGGGTCCGACAGCGCGAGTTCGAGGCCGTCGCCGGCGTACCAGTGCTCGCCGCGGTGTTTTTCGACGGCGTTCGTCGTGAACACGACGACCGGTTGACACAGGAGGGCGACCGTCCCGACGCTTGCGACGCGGCGTCGGATGTCGCCGCGCCGGAGGGCGTCGACCGACCACCGCTCGCCGAGCGGCGTCAGGAGAGCGACGAGAAGGAGCACCCGGAGCAGACGATCGCCGCCGTTGAGCACCATCGGATAGCGAACGTGTAGCGATACTAACAGGAGCAGCGAGATCGCGCCGACGAGACGAGTCCGATACCCGAGGAGAAACGCGACGGCGACGACGGCGGCGAAGACGAACAACCCCGC
>NZ_QKNX01000007.1 GCF_005239135.1 Natronomonas salsuginis | reverse complement strand
CTTTGGGAAATCGGGACAATCTCGCTAGTGAAGCGGGAGATTTGCGTCATGGACATTCGCAGTCTCCAGCTTCAACTTCTTTGATTTAGCGACCCATCCCGACGCCGCCTAGCGATTCAACACAGCCCCGTCACGCCAGCGAACCTGATCCAACAGGTCCGCTGCGACCGATTCCGACCCAAACACATCTAGCGGAATCGTTCGTGTCGGGCACCGCTGAAGCGGTACCCTTGTCGTCTTTGTCTCCGCAGCTACTGTTCACCAGTATCAACAACCTCCTACGCAAGAGCGTACAAAAAACACTATTAAGGCATTCAGTCGTATCTATGACAACGAACGAAACACCCAGATTGACTCTCCGCGTCTGGAACATCTCGTTCACAAGGCGTCCGGAACTCGTCTCGAACGAGAGCTTTCGCGGCATCGATATCCCCATCTACGATATATTGTGCTGCCGAACAAAGGGTACTGTGGGCATCAGATGGAAGATCAGCTGAATATCCCGGAAACAGTCGGCCTACCACTGCGTCGACCAAGGCGTTCTGGGGAATCTCTTCGGTATCTTCTTTTAGTTGTGTTCTCACGGCCTCCACGTCGATTACGTCCGAGAGCACCTTTTGCCGAAAGGTAAACACCATCCGAAACTGCACTTGTGTCCCCTTCCATTCCGCAGGCGGAATTAGCTCCTGACATCGGGTGTGGAACCGACAGCCTGCGGGCGGGTTCATTGGTGAGGGGACTTGCCCGTGGAGTCTAATCCGTTCGGCTCGATCGTCAGGGTCTATCCGTGGAACTGCGGAGAGAAGTGCTTTCGTATAGGGATGCTGGGGTGAGCCGAACAGCTCGTCGACTGCAGCGCATTCGACAATTCGACCTAAGTACATCACGGCGACACGGTCAGCGATGTGACGGACCGTGCTCAGATCGTGGGCGATGAACAGCATTGCTGCACCGTGCTCATTCGTGAGGGTATCTAAACGCTTGAGGACTTTCGCTTGGACACTGACATCGAGAGCCGATGTCGGTTCGTCGGCTACTAGAAAGTCTGGTTCCACCGAGAGTGCTCTGGCGATGCCGACACGCTGTTGCTGTCCTCCCGAAAGCTGCTCCGGTGTCCGATCAAAGTGTTCTGCAGATAACCCCACCCGTTCGAGCAACTCTCTGGCTCGTTCCTGACGCACCCTCGAATCAGCGCCGATATTGTGGACATCCATCGGGGTAGTGACGAGCTGACCCACTGTCTTGCTCGGATTAAGTGATCCGAGGGGGTCCTGAAAGATCATCTGCATTTCCCGGCGGAAGGGGCGCATCTCCGACTGAGATAGGTCGGTGAGATCCGTCCCGCGATATGTGATAGATCCGGCTGTAGGCTGGTGAAGTTTCAGCAGCGTTTTAGCGAGCGTACTCTTGCCACAGCCGCTCTCTCCGACGACTGCCACCGTCTCTCCTTCCCTGATCGTCAGGTTGACCCCGTCGACGGCGCGCACCACGTCGGGAGCATCGAACAGTCGACTGAGCGGCCCGGACGAAGTCTGGAAGTGCTTCTTGAGGTCGCGAACTTCCACGAGCGAGGTCTGTTCGTCTGCCGGTGCCGTGCGTGAACCGATTGTCTCAGTCATGCTTGTTCACCAGATCCACTGATTGCGACTCGCCACGTTTCAGACAGGCTGCGCTGTGTTCGCCATCTCCGACACTCCGATCTGACGGACGGTTCTCGTGGCACTCTTGGGTCGCTTCCGGACACCGCGGCGCGAAAAGACAGCCCTCCATTTGACCTGTCCGTTCGGGAACGTCTCCCGGAATCGCGCCGAGCTCAGTCGACCCATCCAAGTGAGGGATGCTATCGAGGAGACCGACCGTGTAGGGATGCTGTGGCTGACGGAACAGCCTCTCGGTTCTCGCCCGCTCGACGACCTCCCCCGCGTACATCACGTAGACGAACTCGCAGAGCTCGGCGACCACCGCGAGGTCGTGCGTAATCACCATGACCGCGGTGTCGAAGGCCTCCGCGAGCGCCTCCAGTTCGTCGAGTAACTTGGCCTGGGTCGTCACGTCGAGGGCCGTCGTCGGTTCGTCTGCGATCAGGAGATCCGGCTCACACGAGAGCGCGATGGCGATGAGCGCGCGCTGGCGCATGCCGCCGCTGAACTCGTGGGGGTAACTCGACGCCCGACTCGCCGGTTCGGGGATACCGACGGTTTCCAGCATCTCGATGCTCCGCTTCCATGATTCGGAGTGTTTCGTCGCGCCGAGGAGTTTCCGCTTGACCTCCGCTCCGAGCGAAACGCTCTCACCAACATCCTGATGTAACCGGATCGTTTCGGCTACTTGTTCGCCGACGGTTATCGTCGGATTCAGGCTGTTCATCGGGTCCTGAAAGACCAGCGAGATGTCGCTCCCGCGAACGGACTGGAGTTCGGACTCCGTCTTCGAGAGCAGCGACTCCCCCTTGAACCGAATCTCACCGTCTGTGACGCGTCCGGGTTCTTCGACGATGCCCATCACGCTCTCGGCTAGAACCGTCTTCCCGCTCCCGCTCTCGCCGACGACACCGACGATTTCGCCGCTCGAAACGCTCAGGCTCACGTCGTCGAGCGCGGGGATGGTGTATCCGTCCATAGGGAACTCCGTGTGGAGGTTCTCGACTTCGAGGAGCGTCATCTGTCGTGGACCTCCCGTTCGCTCACGTCGAACGCCTCGCGCAGCCCCTCGCCGAACAAAGTAAACGAGAGGACGGTGACGAGGATGGCCAGTCCTGGGAGCACGCTGATCCACCACGCCTCGTGGAGGAACTGCCGACCGTCGGCCAGCAGCAGTCCCCACGTCGGCGTGCTCGGAGACACGCCCATCCCAATGAAGGACAGGCCAGCCTCCCAGAGGATAGCGATGGGTATCAGGAGAGTGATCTGGACCAGTATCGTCCCGGTGACGTTCGGCAGAATCTCCCGGAACATAACGCGCCGCGGACGCATTCCGACGGCTCGTGCGGCCGTGATGTAGGCTTCCTCGCGGGTCTTGAGTACTTCGCTTCGAACCAGACGTGCGAAGTCGTCGACAAATCCGAAGCCAATCGCGATGATCACCGGGACGACACCGATACCGCCCGTGACTGCGATGATCGCGACCGCAAGTACAATCTCCGGGAACGCCCACTGCAGGTCTATGTAGCGCATCAGCAGTGAGTCGATCCACCCGCGATAGTAGCCCGCCAACATACCAATCGTCGTTCCTACGAGTAACGCGAACCCGACCGTCGCGAAGGCCACCAGCAGCGATATCCTGGCCCCGTAGATCAGTTCGGTCAGGATGTCTTTGCCCTGCGAATCAGTTCCCAGTGGATGCCAGATTTCCTCCGTCGTGCCGTCCAAGTCGAAGTCGCCTTCCGAGTGGCTGTTCGGTGGCTCAAGTAGGTCGTACGTGGTCTGTGGCTCGGTGGGCGCCAGATACGGTGCGAAGACCGCGAGGATGATGATCGAAACGACGACGACGGCACCAACTACCGCGCGCTTGTCTGAGAGGACGGTTCGCATCACGGGACCGAGCCAGTCACGTTGCAGTCGGTCCGGTGCGTGGGGTGAATCGGTGAGAGAACTCATCGGCGGGAATCACCACCGTAGGATATCTGTGGGTCCAGCACGGTGTAGGTCAGGTCGACGACGATATTGATCAGTATCATCATAGCGGCGATCAGAATGATAACGCCCTGCGTGACCGGGTAGTTCCGCTGGAGGATCGATTCGACCAGCAGCCGACCGAGCGCGTTGATTCCGAAGACGAACTCGACGGTCACCGTCCCGACGACGATGATTCCGAACTGGATTCCGGCGATGGTCACTACCGGAAGGAGCGCGTTCTGCAGGGCGTGTTTGTACAGTCGAACCCGGCTGCCGACCCCTTTTGCTCGCGCCGTTTTGAGGTAGGGGGCATCGAGCGTGTCGATGAGCGACGACCGCGTGATTCGCAGGACTACCGCACCGTACGGAAGCCCGACAGCCGTCGCGGGGAGCACCACCGACTTGAGCCACGGAATCACACCCTCACTGGGCGGCGTGTAACCGAAGACTGGTAACCACCCGAGGTAGACGCCGAACACCAGTGCGAGGAGGATTCCGATGAAGAACCCGGGCATCGAGAGCCCCATGTACGCGATGACTGTCGAAACGATGTCCGGCAGTCTATCCTTGTGGGTCGCGCTGATGATCGCCGCAGGGAACGCCAGTGAGAGTCCGATCACCGCGCCGAGTACCGCAATGGAAATCGATTTCGGTGCGGCCTGCAGGAGGATCGACGTGACCTGTTCACCGCTCGTGATACTACGGCCCCAATCGAGGAGGACGAGATTACTCATCCAGTCGAGATACTGCAGGTACAGCGGTTGGTTGAGTCCGAACTCGGCGGCCATTTTTTCGACAACCGCCGGGTTGGCCTGTTGGCCAAACATCGTCTGAAACGGGCCTCCCGGGAGCAATCGAACCCAGAAGAAGACGATGGTAGAGACCAACCAGACGAGAACCACCGACTGACCGAGGCGGGCTAACGCGTATCGTTTCATGATTTCAAACACCCGCGTCGGTCATTCGGAAGTCGAGAGATACTCCAGACGACGCTGGAAGGGAACGTGGACGAACCCGCTCACATGTGACCGGTGACCGACCACGTCTTCCCGGTGTCCGAAGAATGCGGTCGGCGCGTCCTTAATGACCCGATCCTCGATCTCCTGGAGTTGTTCGCGCCGCTCGTCGCGGTCCGTCGTCTCGCGCTGGGCTTCAAGCAGTTCGTCGACGCGTTCGTTATCGTAGCCCGCGTCGTTGAAAATACCCTCGCTGTGGAAGCTCCGGTAGATACCCGTGTCCGGGTCGTAGTCGCCAGAGGACCACGTAATGACGGCGTCCGCGTCCGGGACCCTATCCCAGTAGACCGACGTGGAGACCTGTTCGATACTGACATCGAGTCCAGCGTTGCTCAGTTGTCGCTGGATGATCTCCATCAGTCTCTTCGTCCGACCGTCAGCGAGCAACGTGACGCTCGCGTCGGCTACACCGGCCTCTTCGAGCAGCCGCTGCCCCTCTTCGGGGTCGTACGCCTGGTCTTGGGGCTTGTCTTCCCAGTCGCGGTAGATCCACTCGTGAGCTGGGGAGTACAGCGTCGGTTCGGGGTTGGCGTTCCCGAAGAACCCCTCCTCGACCATCTGCTCGGAGTCGATGAGTTTCGCAAACCCGAGCCTAGCCGTCTTCGTGGTGAACGGCTCCACATCGCTGTTCATCGACAGGTTGTAGTAGTTCAAGTCCGGTCGCTGGTGAGTGACGATGTCGGAACTCTGCTTCAACTGGGGCGCATTCTCCAGTGGCACCTCGTTGATGAAATCGAGATCGCCACTACGGAGCGCGTTCACGATAGTCCCCGCTTCTGGAACTGCACGGACAGTCACCCCATCCAGGTACGGCAACTGGGTTCCGTTCTCGTCTGTGCGGTAATAGTCGTCGAAAGCCTCGAGTTCTATTCTCTCACCGACATCGTGGGAGACGACTTCGAAAGGACCGGTTCCGACCGGGGTCCGCTTGAAATCTTCGCGCCCCATCTCCTCCAGTGCGGTCTGGTTGATCACGTTCGCGGCGCGCCCCTCGCGGCTGAAGTAGATCAGGCCCGGAATGTAGGGCTGTTCGAACTCGACCGCAACGGTATAATCGTCGATGACCGAGACGCCTCCGTCGTCAATGGGCTTGAGCGGCGAGAGAAGGTCGGAGTTCGGCGCTTCCTCGGTGATGGACCGCTCAACGCTGAAAGCCACGTCGTCTGCAGTGAATTTTTCGCCGTTGTGAAACGTCACGTCTTCGCGCAACTCGTAGACGATCCTAGCGCCGCCCTTTTCGACGGTCCAGTCAGTCGCAAGATCCCCCTGCATTTCGACCTCAGGGGTCAACATCGTTAGGCCGCTCGTAATATTAGCAATCAACTGGAATCGCTCTCCGCTGGTCACGTAGTGAGGATCGAGATCATCGAGTCCAGAGGCGTACCAGCCGGCGGTGATACTGTCGCCAGTATCAGGCGTCCCGTTTCCGGTCGCCGATGTGTCGCTGGTGTTCGTGTCGGCAGATCCGTCGGATCCGGCACAGCCCGCGAGTCCGGCGATACCTGCGCCTGAAAGGAGTTTGATAGTTGTTCTCCGGTCAATCGTGGGTCCCTGGAGATTCTCAAGGGAAACGCTCCCGGAATCCGTGACCATATCGGATCGGTCTTTCATTCGCTACGGCTCGATCGATCTGACGTATTTGATTAAGGTTTTATAATAGTGCTCCCGAGTCTTCTAAGCAGTTGATTGGCCGCTATATCGCTATATAGTGGGACAGGTCGCCTTAATTTGCGAACAGTCTGTGGACACGTCTCGGGGGCAATCGATAAACCGACTATACATCTCGAAGATCTCCCGACTCCTCTGCTGTTCTCTGTGGAAAAGTTAATTCCAACGGGAAGTTATGGCTACTGGAGAGACCCCAGAACCGTGTCTAACTGCTGCTTACTGGCTACTATGTACTCCGGATTCTGTGTATGAACTTCGAGAGAAAGCGTCCCGGTCCAGTCAGTTCGTTGTAACGTCTCGAACAGGGAACGGAAGTCGACAGTCCCGGAGCCGAACGGAAGATGTTCGTCCTCTGGATACCGGGAGTCGTTCAGGTGGACATGTGATATCCGGTCACTGTACCGTTTTACGAACTCACTGAGTCGGTCCCTAGTGTAACCGGATATGCGCGCGTGGCCCGTGTCAAGCGTCATCGATGTGTCGGTCTCGGCGAGCAGTGTGTCGAAGTTTCCGATCGTGAACGCCGTCCCGAAGATGTTCTCGGCACAGAGTTCGATGTCGTGACCGGACGCCTTTCGATGTAATTTGCGTATCGACTCGACGATTATCGGACGGAGTTCCTCGGCGTCATACGCCTTTTGCCACACGTTAGCCGTCGGATGGACGACGGCCTTCTCTGCGTCCAACTGGGCTGCAGTTGCGAGACAGTCCGACAGTTCCGAGACTGAGGCTTCTCTAATACGGTCGAAGGGTGAACCGATATCCAGAGAGAATGGGAGGTGAACGACCAGCGAAAGATTCGTTTCCTCGAGTTGTTTCTGATGGGTCTCCAAGTTCTCCATTAGCTGTTCTCTAGCAAACCGTCCCTCCATGAATAGTTCGATGAAATCGAACTCCTCCTGTTGTGCGACTGTTATTGATTCCTCAAAGGGGACGCCGATATCTGTCACGAACCCACGGGGCATGGACTGCATAATCAGCCTAACTGTATCCCGGCCCCGTTTGGACGTTTTATATTTGTTATATGTATTGTTACGTATGGGGGTTGTAGGGGTCATATGAATATTTAGAGTACATATATTTAAACCAACACATCTAAGCATACCTGATATTCAAAAAGATATGGTAGTTTATGAATTCCTGGATACAAACCGTTGAGAGAGCCGCTACAGCAGGAGCAACTGTCGCCAAATCTCATTTTGATAGCGATTTGACTGTCGATACAAAATCCGACAAAACTGATGTCGTAACGGTCGCGGATCGATCAGCACAAAAGCGAGTCATCGATGAGTTACGGAAGCAATTCACGGAGGAACCGATAGTTGCAGAGGAAGGCGAGTTGCAAAAACACCCCAGTTCGACGGGGACCTGCTTTGTGGTCGATCCTATCGACGGCACTAACAATTTCGTTCGGTCTATCCCACTATGGGCGACGAGTGTGGCTCGTCTTGAGGATGGGGAGTGCGTGGCAGCGTCAACCGTCGCCCCACTCGGTTTCGGAACCTTCGTCGCTGACGAACGTGACACGCGTCGGGACGGAGATTCTATCTCTGTTAGTGACCGTTCCGACCCGGAACTGTGCAACGTCGTTCCGACACTGTGGTGGGACTACAACGACCGAGACGAATACAGTGGTGTCTGTGAGGGTATCACCAGTCGGTTTGCCGACCTGAAACGGTATGGATCGACACAACTAGAATTGGCCTTCCTCGCGGCGGGGCAAATCGATGCGGTGGTCACGAACCGACAGGGGCCCGCCTGGGACACTGTCGCAGGCGCCCACCTTGTCCGACAGGCTGGCGGCACAGTAACGGATATCTACGGAGACCGATGGACCCACGAATCCAAGGGTCTCGTCGCATCAAACGGAGAAATTCACGAGATAGCACTCGAAGCTGTCGATGTGTAGATACTAACAGATGTCTTCAAAACTATCTAAATTAGTGTCTGTCAGAATCAGAACAAACCGACGAGGTCGACACCTGCTGCTCGGATACAAAAAGGGTGGGAGCTGATGAGTATGCTCTCGATACCGATTCTCGGATTAGTTCTCGCTGTCGTGGCCTCGGTCGGTTTTGCACTGCAATATATTTTTGTCCGCATCGGAACGAGGTCAGGCCGCGTTGAGGACGTGGTCTGGATATCACTCCTATGTAACACCGCGATCATCGTGCCGCTGGCGGTGGTGTTCTCGAACGGTGTGGTATCTCCCAGATCAATCATGGCGTTCGTAGCTGCCGGTGTCGCAGGGGCCTTGCTCTCGCGGATACTCATGTTCCAGAGTATCCAGCGAATCGGTGCGAGCCGCACGTCGCCCATCGTAGCCTCAAACGTCATCTTCGCTACCGTCTTCGCGATGTTCACTTTCGGTGACACTGTGACATTGATCCACTTCCTCGGGATCGTCCTCATTGTTGTCAGCATCGCGTACATCTCCTACGAGACTTCGAACGATCCAGAATCAGTGAACCAGAATCCAACGGCCAAAATAATCGCACTCCCAATACTCGCAGCGCTTTTTATAGGAGTGGAACCGATATTCATTTCTATCGGCCTGTCATTTGGTACATCGACTCTGACCGGACTCGCCGTAACGGTCAGCACAGCCTTCGTTGGGTTCAGTACATATCTTGCAGTCTCGTCCGGTATCCCACGCCCTGATGTGATATCCGATCCTGAATTCAAGTGGCACCTCGGTGCGGGGCTGATCATAACAATCTCGATGCTTAGCTACTTCGCCGCCCTGGAGAGTGCACCTGTCGTCTTGGTTGTACCTGTCATCCAGACATCGCCGCTGTTTATAATCCTCATCTCGATGTTCGCTCTTCCCGATCAGGTGGAGAAAATAACTTGGCGACTCACCGTTGCAGCTGTCGGCGTCGTGATCGGCGCTACGTTTGTCTCATTATACGGATAGCAATATCGATTATCGTAGTCCCCGAAGCAGGTTCTGTGAATTTCTCATACATCTGCTCGGCTCTGCTGAAACCCTCAGTGTGTTACATTTTCGCCGCGTAATTTGACGAAATGAAAGCCCTACCAAAGTCGCAGATTCTCCGGTTTACTGAGAAGACGATCCATCCGGCACGGCGAGCCGTCTCCCGGTACTCCTCGAAGTTCTCCAAACACCGCTATACACTCCTGCAGCACGTTGTTCTGCTGCGTCTCAAAGTTCGGAAGAACACGACCTACCGTGGCCTGCTTGACGAACTGATCGAGGGGCCACGCATCCGTCGTGCTCTTGGGTTAGCGCGGACGCTCGACGAAATCGCAGTCGTCAGCCGTGTCGACTCGCTGGAGATCAAACGCACCTACAGATACGTCGTTCGGGAACTCGACGTGCAGATTCCACCGACGGATCCAATAGAATACGTCGGGCGTATCGTCTCCGAACTGGACTGTAGCGATGACACGACGCGACAAGCCCGCCAACTGGTCGAAGCAGCTACGGCTCATGGTGTCCACAGCGGGAAAAACCCAGTCGGTATTGCTGCGAGTGCCGTCTATGCGGCGGGCAGGCTCTGTGGGGAACATATCACGCAAGACGACGTGTCTGCGGCTGCTGACGTCAATAACGTCACTATTCGGAACCGGTATCGTGAAGTTCTCAACGCCTACGAAGAGCGTGAAAATGGGTGAACATTCCGGGGATATCCAGTGCTATGCCTGCGGCCACAGTTACTGGTATATTGGGGAGGGAGTACATTTAGGCCGCTGTCCGAAATGTGACTCATACTGTGTTAGTCCAGCGGGCAAGCTGTCGACAGTGGGTTCTAATGCGGCTACAAAACGATCGATTACGGAACTGATTGTATTGGCGATTGACCAACGACATCGGCATTACCTCTATCAGTGTGTCGATAACGAAGATGGTTGCAAGCTTACTGCGCTACACGTTGAAGGGCATGTCGTCCGACCAATCAATGCGGACATCCCCATACCCGAAACGATAAGAGATGAAATAGAAGATTACAGACACGGTGCGAAAATAGAACAGAGATGAAATCTGTTGTGAAAATCTGCTCTGTTTAGCTTGACAGCCACGCGGAAGTTGATTTTCTAGTGTTACGCTTATTGCAACTGTAGAGACGACATCTACGAGAATCGAAGCTGATTGCAGGCGTTAGCCTCGTGTGCACAGCCCATTACTCGTCTAGCAGTTCGTCGAAGACCTTCTGTTGTGCAGCCCGGAGGTGTTGTGTCATCGTTGCACGAGCGATACCGAGCGTCTGGGCTAATTCGGACGCGGACACCTGGCGGGGCCGCTCGAAGTATCCACGAAAGTACGCTTGGCGGAGGACAGATTCCTGTTTGTCAGTGAGGGGGGCGAGCGGGGACGATAGCTCCTCGGGCGATTCCCTCTCGGTGTTCCACAACGCGGTCATCCTGACAGTCTCGAACTGTTCTTTGAGCGTGTCAACGATCGGGGTCGCAGTAGCTTGGTCAGGCACTGCTGATATGAGGTTGACTGTTCCGTCCATCGCGGTAACCTCCTCGACTGTCGCCCCATGAATCACCAGCGTTGCTTCCGGTGGGAATACAGTGCTGTAGACATCACAGCGAATGCCATCTGCGGTTTTGACTGGCGACTTCAGCTCGAACGTGCCCGATTCCTCAGCAGCCGCCTCAATTTCCTCAATCGAGCTATCTGCGATCATCGTCAGGTACTGCAGGGTTCCATCGTCTTGTCTGCGCGTCGAGAGCACACGAGCGCAGGTGGAGCCACCGAGGGTAGACGTGAGCTCGGCTAGAGGAAGTGACGGATCGGTTATCTCGAGTTCTACCCACTGGCTGGGGTCGCCGAGCAGTGACTGTGCCAATTCCTCGTTGTGTTGTGCGTGGCCGATTACGTCTGCGTACTCGGTGAGCGTTTTCCAGCGGCGTCCGGTTAACGGCGGATCGTCTGGGGAGAGATACACACAAAGCGTTCCGATTCGAACGTCGTCGTAGGTTATCGGGAGGGCAGCGGCAGTAGTAAATCCATGCTCACGCGCGAGTTCGGCCCAGCGCTCGGAGACGAGTTTGTACGCTGTGGGGACTCCCTCGCTGTCTTGGCTCTCGGGCACAGAAACGACAACGGGTTCGTCCCGAGAGAGGACTTTCGTTGCTGGATCAGCACTATCCGATCGAATGCCAGCCGAACCAGTTACTGCTTCGAGATACGACTGACACCCTGTGACTGCTCGTGGAACGACCGCACGTTCCGAATCCGTGTCAACTGCGCCGATCCACGCGCCGGTATACTGATTCTCCTCGACCAGAATCCGACAGAACTGTCGCAAAAGCCCCTCAGACAGCGTCGTAGAGCGGAGCAGATCCAGTATCGCCGTCTTGCTCTGGTACTCCCGGCTCAACTGCCGCTGGAAGTTAGCCGAGGCGATGGCGTTCCGCACCCGGTTGCCAATCAGTGTTGCCTCGCTGTCGTCGCGATTCTTGATGATATAGTCGGTGACACCCCGATTGATCGCCTGACTCGCAATCTGTTCGTCACCCCTGCCTGTAACGAGGAGAAACGGGCAATCCTGCGTCTCC
Organism: Natronomonas salsuginis; assembly: GCF_005239135.1. Lineage (NCBI taxonomy): Archaea > Methanobacteriati > Methanobacteriota > Halobacteria > Halobacteriales > Natronomonadaceae > Natronomonas > Natronomonas salsuginis. The sequence continues at coordinate 106,571 of NZ_QKNX01000007.1, read as the reverse complement.
TCTTGGATGTCCTCGAGCAAATCGAAGCCAGTCCCATCGCCCAGTTGATAATCACAGATGATGCAGCGCCACGGCTCCGCATCGAGCACCTCGCGTCCGCCTGTGAGACTGTTCGCGATCGTCACCTCTAGCTTCGGCTCGGTGGTCTCGAGCAATCGAGCCGTCGCTCGGGCCCACTGCGGGTCGTCGTCGACGAGAAGTACCGGCATAGGGCCGAGTAGTGGCTCAGTTGCTACATCTCGCCCATCGGTTCGTCCGTTCACGGCTCTTGGTTCGGTTGTATCATAGACGTGAATATAAGCTGTATACCTTCAAGCGCTGGTATGTGACACCGCTCAACCACTGACATGTGCGCTTTCGGTCTCGATTTCGGGTGGTCCTGTTTCGATGTGGACATCGAATCGGGCCCCGCCACTCGCACTCTCGGTCGCGGAGATCTCCCAGCCGTGGGCCTCGAAGATGGTGCGGACGATCGCAAGTCCGAGCCCCGACCCGGAGCCAGTACTCATACCGTAGTCGAAAATCTCCGTATCCTGTGTCGCAACGAATCCCGGCCCGTCGTCGGCAACGTAGAACCCCGATTCCGTTCGTCCGACAGTGACCGTTGATGCGCTTGTTTCACGCTGGATTGCGTTCGAGACGTCGGTCGGCGGCGTAGCAGACGCAGTCGACGAATCCGGTCGATTCCCTGGCCACTCAGTAGGGACGTTCCCGTGTATAACGACGTTCTCGAAGAGATTCTGAAAGGCCTGTTCGAGACGGGTGGCGTCACCGATGAGCTGGCGCGACGACACGATGTCGAGTTTCAATGGTCCGGTTTCGACAACGTCCCACGCTGACGCCGCGACGTCTGCCAGCTCGCAGTCTGTGGGGTCGCCGATCGATGCACTCTCGCGTGCCAGCGTCGGTAACTGGTCGGCAAAGGTGGTCAGACGGTCGTGGACCGCCTCCAGATCGTCGATGGTTTGCGCGGCTTCTGTGCCGGATACGCCCTCATCGAGACGGAGTAGCGTTGTCAGTTTATTCGCGGTCGATAGCGGCGTTTGAAAGTCGTGTGAGACAATGTGGGCGAGCCGTTCGAGCTGTTCGTTCTGGCGCTGTAATTCCAGCCGTTCCCGCCGGGTCGTCACGTCTTGGATCAACAGTACAACCCCGCTGGAGTGAATCTGTGAGCGGGTGATCTCGTAGACGCGATCGTTTTGCTTGACGGTGACCACCGGGTCGTCGATTGGGCGGCCTGCGAACTCGTCAAGAACAGCCGCCGCTGATTCACCTGTGGCTACGTTTGGACGCTCAAGACCGAGATACTCCGTAGCAGTCGGATTACAGCGGATGATGGTATCGTCCTCGGCGACGACGACACCGGCGTCCAGTTGGTCGAACGCCTGGTCGACTCCGATGTTCCCTGTTGCGGGCAGCACGCTGAACCCTTCTGCGACCGCGAAAAAATACAAATAGGCCGCAGCGGCGAACGGTCCGACGACTCGTGGCAACGGAAGTGTTCGGGGGACAATGCCGACGATGCCGACCGTCGCAGCGAGGAGAAACACCAGCGCGGGAACGGCGAGCACGGCTGCAGTTCGCACTTTGACGACGCGCTGGGAGAGTGCGGCTCGAAATAAGAGGAGACTCCCCATCAACAACGCAGCGAGTGTCGATAGCAGAACGACCGAGCCGACCGCGTCGAAACGCGGGCTCGAACTCGGCGTCCCCCAAAGCGGTGCGACGCTCGGCTCGACGTATATGCCCGGAATAGCCGCCAATAGCAGTGGGAGCCCGACTACTCCCCCCATCACCGCCGCTTGTTGCCACCGCGAGACGTCCGCGAGATAGCCGAGATATCCGAGAACGAACAACACCCAGGTCGCCGTTGCTGCCGGGGCGAGCCCTGTCGTGAGTACCTGTATCCGTTCGATGAGTGCGACGCTGCGCGTGGTGAGGACGGCGATATCCGACAGTGAAAAGAGGATGATAAAGACAGCTCCGAACACGAAGTACCAGACGCCGGGCTTGTGGCGATTCCACCACGCCACGAGGGTGACGGCCACGTACGCGAAGAGATTCACGATGAGAACGAGGAGGACTGCTTGAACCCCGCTGATCATACAAGACAAAACGCAGTACAGATATTATATAATTTCAGTTTGGATGTGGCGGGCAGCGCTTTAGGGCATGCCCCCTGGACGACTCACGGCTCGTCCCTTCGCCGCAGTGCCCACACGGCGACTACGACCAGCACAGCAGCCACCAACAGGACGAGGAATCGTCCACCAGGGGCCGATCCGTCGGCTGTGTCGGAGGGCTCATCGGTGGCATCTTCGGCGTCCGCGGTCGGTTGTACTCCCGCGTCTGTCGTTCGTTCGGACCCATCGGCATCGCTGTCTTCGACGGTGAACTCTCCCAACGATTCTCCTGCGATAGTAAGCGCCAGCCCATCGGCGTCGGGGACGGTCGCTCGCACGGTTGCCTCGACGGTCTCACCCGCCGGCACCGACACCTCGGTCTCTGCGAGGACGACACCGTCACCGCGCAGTCGAACCGTGTACGTCCCCTGCTCGGTCCCGATGTTCTCGACCGGGACGCTCGCGTCGATCACACCGGTCTCCACATCGGCTTGCTCGAGCGTTGGCTCTCCGAGGTCGAATATCGGGGCCTCTGTGCCGATCACGAACGTCGAGAAGCCCGGCGTGTCCGCCTCGAAGTAGTAGTACGCGTCGTCTTCACCAACGCGCCGCGTCGACAGCGCGCGGTAGCTCTCCGGTTCCTCGCGGTACAGGGCGACACTCTCGGCGGTCGCGCCAGTGGCCGCCAAGTAGCTCTTGCGAACACGGAACCGGTGTGTCGCCGTCTCGAGGTCGTCCGAATCGAACGTGTGTTCGACGGTGATGAAGCCGACGGGTCGAGCGGAAGTCGCCTCGACGAACCGTGTGCTCTCTTCGTCGAAGGCGTCCGTCGAGAGGTCCACCTCGCCGGACGACTCGCCCTCGCCACGATCCGTGTCCTCTCCGTCGGAAGGCTCGGCGTCGCCATCACCCGATTCGGCGGCCGTGGCGAAGACATCGACGTCGCGTGCGGTCACGGTGAGTTCGTGGTCGCCCTCCTCGCTGATGGTGAGTACGAGGCCGTCCGATTGGACGTTGCGGGGCGCCGACTCCCCAGATGGCGTCTCCTCGTTCTCCGTCGGCGGCGCGTCTCCGTCTGTGGGTTGGCTAGCCGTCGGTCGGCGCTGTTCGGTGAAGTCGACGGCGATCTGCTCGCCACCGTCGACGTTCCGCATCGAAACGACGAACCCGGTGGTCGAGGTCGGGGCCACATCGGACTCACCATCCTGCGCTCCCGCGGCGTCGGGTTGCGCCATCGAGCGGACGTCCACGCTCGAACGATCGTCATCGTCGTCGTTACTACTCCCACCGCTGGTACTGGCGCCGTTGCCGCTGTTGTCATCACTGTCGCTGCTGTCCTCGTTGCTTTGACCGCTGTCGGGATCGTCGTTGCCATCGCCGCCCGCCCCGGGTGTGGGAGCAAGCTCGTGTAGTCCCGGTGGCGGCGATTGAGTGTTGTTTAGCAGGTACGGGTAGGAGCTGTGTGTCTCGTTGTCCACGACATCCCACGTGTGCTGGAAGTCGAAACCAGCCAGACTCTCGTTGGCCTTGAGTTGGCTGGTGTTGAGATCGGTGCCGCCCTCCGAGGACGATTGGGCCGCCGTCTCGGTGTCCCAGTAGGCGCTCTCGACCGTCGGCGACGCCTGCGTCGTGCCGATCAGACCGCCGACATCGGTTCCCCCGGAGACTGTCCCGGCGGCATACGCCTCGGTTACGTTGGCGTTCGTTCCGGTGTGATTGCCGACGAGTCCGCCGACGGCCGTGTCGCCGGTGACGTTGCCGACCGCGTAGCTGTGGACGACCGTCTCGTTGCGGGTCGTTCCGACGAGGCCGCCCACGGACTCGTTCCCGGTGACGTCACCGGTGGCGTAGGACTCGCGGATGGTTCGTACACGCCTATTGTTACTCTCGGTCCCATCGGCGTAACCGACGAGCCCGCCGACGTGGGTGGCATCCGGCGCGTCGACAGTGCCGGAGGCGCTCGACCGGGTAATTGTGCCGCGATATAGCTGGCCGACGAGCCCGCCGACTTTCTCACCAGTCACTCCCGCTGGGGCGGTTACGGCTCCGGTGGCCGTTGAATTGCTGATTGTGCCGCCCGGGAATGATTGGTTCTTATTGAAATCAACCGGAAAACTCTCGCCTCCGTTTCCGCCGACAAGCCCTCCGACAGACTTGTTGCCTTTGACTTTCACGTTTGCGTGCGAATCAGCGATTCTGCTGAAGGTGCTGCTGAAGGTGCCACCGATGAGCCCGGCGACGAAGCTGTCTCCTTTGACCGTCGTTCTCCCCGTGGCTGAAGAGGCGTTCACTGTCCCGCCAGCGTGAATGCCAATAAGTCCACCAACGTGGAGAGTTCCATTGACGGATTTAATCTCCTCTGCTGATGAAGTGTGCACTGTTCCACCGGAATTTCCGCCAATAAGTCCACCAACCTGTAAGCTTCCCGCGACGGTTTCCATTCCCTCTGCTGAGGAGGCGTTCACGGTCCCAGAATTAATCCCAACGAGCCCGCCGACAAGAAGTCCCTTTTTGAGTTCCACCGTCCCGCGTGCAGTCGACGATTCGATCGTTCCGACGTTGTTACCAACAAGCCCGCCAGTTTGTCCGCTCTGTCCAGTTACATTTATTGTCACGTTCGCACTCGATCGTGTAACCGTACCCGAGCCCTCGTTGCTCCCAACGAGGCCGCCAACATTACGGCGGCCATCGGTACCACTGAGAGTACCATGCACAGATACGTTATCGACGAGACCACTATTCTTACCAACGATGCCACCAGTCGCAGGTCCCGAAGATGCTGACGTGAAGCTTAGATCGGTGACTATTAGATTATGTACAGTTCCGTCTTTGACGGTAGCGAACAGTCCAACATTACCCGAGGTCCGATTCATATATAGGTCCGAAATATTCTGATCGTTCCCATCGAACGTTCCGACAAATGGCTCGTCAGCCGATCCGATCGGCTCGAATCCCTTCCCGTCGTTCGCACTCGCATTAGCCACCTCGTCGTAGCCAGTCGTACTCGAATTCAGGTCGGCGAGGAGGGTGTAGTTCGCACCCGGGAGCCGACTTACGTTGTCAAGATGATACCAGTTTTTGATCTCGAACGGAGACGATTCAGATCCAGTGCCGCTAGCAAACAGACTCTCAAGCCCCGGTGGCGGCGATTGAGTGTTGTTCTGCAGATACGGGTAGGAAACTGCCGCCCCACTGCGGACATCCCACGTGTTCTGGAAGTCAAACGCTGTCATATTGTTCGATGCAGCACTGCCTCGCATCTGATCGGTGGCCAGTCCCGCCCCACCGCGACTCGACGCCTGCCCGGTCGTCTCCGTATCCCAGTACGAGTCCTCGGTCGTTGCACCGTCTTCTTTGAATCCAACAAGCCCCCCCACGTCGTTTCCGGAGCCGCTCACACCTCCGGTCGCATACGAGTTAGAAACCGTTCCACGGTTCGTGCCGACGAGCCCACCGACTTCCGCCTCCCCAGTTACTTCCCCTGTCGCATACGACTCGGAAATCGTTCCAACGGCAAAGTTACCCACGAGCCCGCCGATAGCATTGCCAGAAGCATTGACTGTGGCTGTGGAGTACGACGCCGAGATGGTCATTCCATCCGTCCCACCGACCAGTCCACCAACGCGGCCCTTACCACCGGACTGCGTCACCGTCCCGTGTGAGTCGAATCGGAGGATCTGATTCAGGCCTTCACCTGCTGAATTCCACCCGCTTCCGACGACAAGTCCAACGTACTGGTCAGTTCCAGTAACCGTCCCGCTTACACTCCCGTCTCTGAGCTCACCACCTTCCATTTTTCCGACGAGCCCACCGACACCTCCGTCCTCGTAGTCTCCGTTTCCAGTGACGTCCACGTTCGAGAGGTGGAGGTTTTCGATGACACCCTTCTCGCCAGCCGTCGTACCGACGAACCCGAACAGACCGACGCCATCCTCCGCTGGCCGGGCGATGACGATTTCGTCGATCTCGTTGTCCTGTCCGTCGAACGTCCCGGTAAACGGAGCTTCTGATGTACCGATCGGGTCGAATCCCTTCCCGTCGTTCGCACTCGTGTTAGCCACCTCGTCGTAGCCTGTCGTATTCGAATCGAGGTCGTCGAGGAGGGTGTAGTTGGCAGCGGGGTTCTCGCGCACGTTATCGAGGTGGTACCAGTTACCGATCCCGTAGGGATCACTCTCGGAGCCATTGCCCTCAGCGTATGTGATCATCGTGGCGGTGTCGGTGATCGATTTATCTACAGCCGTAAACGTGGGACTGTAGGCGGCCTCTGCTCCAGTCTCGACCGTGAACGTGGTCTCGCCGTTGGTCTCGGTGCTGTTTGTGTCCTTGTCGAAAGAGAGGCCGTCGGCATCTTGTACCGTGATCTCTACGCCCTCGATCGGGTTCCCGAATGCGTCCGTCGCTCTGACCGTTAGCGTATCCGTACTTTCCGAGGCGAGGGCGACGGGAACAGCTTCGATGTTGGCGACGGACGTACCGTCCACTGCTGCAGCCTCCCACTGGAACACCGGGTAGTCGCTAGCGACGCTCTGCCAGGTCCCATCCCAGTCGAAATCCATGTTCTCCTCGGCGGTGACACCCTGCATCTCGGCTGTCGAGAGCGGGGTCATATCGACTGTACCGTCCTCGTCTCTGACACCGAATCCGTCGCTTTCGAGTGAACTGTCCCAGTAGACGGAGGACTGGAAGTCGTCGCCGTCATCCCCGACGAGACCGACGATGGCTCCGACATTACTGTCGCCAGAGATGTTCCCCGCGTAATACATTTCTTCGAACGTAGACGGTTTGGTCGAGGAATGACCGACAATGCCGCCGACCTCGCTACCGGCAGTGATATCAGCCACGACGTAGCCGGTGCTGAGGCTCGTCTCGTACCCCGTCCTGCTCACCATTCCCCCGACCTGCGTCACGCCAGGGGCATCGATCTCCCCAGTGAAGACGGCTTGATCCTCGAGTAGGAATCCGTTGCTCCTGCCCTCAAAATCAACCGCACCGGCGACGATGCCAGCGACGTTGTAGCCGCCCCCGTCAGCGGTTATCGTTCCGTTCACGCTCACATTGACGATTCGCGCATGTGACGTGTTCGTCTCGGCATTGACACCGCCGAGGAGGCCTGCAACCCCGCCACCTCCCGTCCCGGCATATCGGTGACTCCCGGCCTGTCCGGTTATATTGACCCCCTCGAGCCGAAGATTTCCGATCAGCGGTCGGCTGTCGGTCGTGCCGACGGCGGCACCGAATAGGCCGACGAAGTTGTCGTTTGGCCGATCAATCGCTAGCCCCTCGATCGAGTTTGCGTTCCCATCGAACGTGCCAGTGAACGGCTGGCTGAAGTTCCCGATCGGCTCGAACCCCTTCCCGCCGTTCCACCCGCTCGTCGCCGAGGCGTCGACGTCGGAGACGAGTTCGTAGTGTGCATCGAGATCTTCCTCGATACACTGCAACTGGCTCACGTTCTCGATCTCGTAGGGATCGTCTGCGCTACCGTCACCCACCGAAAACGATACCTCGGAACACGTCGGTGCCGTGTCCTGTGCCGCCGCGACACCCACGAGTCCACTGCTCGTGAGGCCCACGACGGCGACGAGGACGACAGCGAGCCACACCAGCGGGCGTCTCACGCCGACTCACCCTCCCGAGTCGTTCGGCCACCGAGGACACGTTCTTCGTGTCGGTGCGGAGACGCACCCACTACAGAGGGTGTTCCCCCGTATCGAGAGTTCGCCGCCCGGTTCCCTGCCGTCAGCACGTCGACGGGAGGCCGACTCGTTGTCGATCCGACGCCACTCCCGGGCCGGCGTGTCGAGGGACCGCGTCCGTAGGCACTCATACGGAGATGATGTGGATGCGGGGCCAAAGGTAGGATACCAGCACTCGGTGGTATACCGAGCTACCGGACCCGAACTCCATTCGACAGGTGGAGCAAGTCAGGTGCCTCGGGGGCTGACCCCGAGGCGGTTCACGTCATTCGCGTCATTCGCGAACGGTAGCGTGCGTACAGATACGTCGGCTGCATCTCACCACTGACGCGAGGATCTTTTTGTCTCAAAACGCTACGAAGCGAATCAATTACAGCAGACGAGTGAAGACTGAGAGTGTGTATGAGACCCCCCCAGAATGCATATGCGTGGGTGCGTACTACGTTGAGTGAGTAGTTGTTCATCGCCAGCGACAACCCTTGCCGCGGAGTGTCGGCAACCACTCCGGCCAGAAGTGAGGACAGTGATGCCCGATCGATGATCTGTCCTGTCCGATTAGACAGAGCAAATAAAACGATATCAACAGCCAGCAGTTTCCGTGATGAGAATAAACGGATCGCGCTCGCGATTGTAGTCGGCGACGTCTCCGGCGACCGCTTCGATGAGTCGGCGATGAACTTCTCTGGCTGCTCGTCCCTCGTCTGGGCTCAAGTAGTGGAGCCCGCCCAGATCCGTCCAGAAACCACCGTCAAGCCAAAAGAGTGTCTCGTCGTTCGACTGATAGATAATGTCGCCGTTATCGGTCAGTCCCTCGGTGTCGAGTTGGCGACCCGAGAGCTGGGCGCGTGCCAGCACCGCGACAAGCTGCCGGCGTGAAATGGATGCATGAACAGCAACATCGTCGATCAAACTCCCAAAGTAGGCTTCGACAGTATCAATCGTTTGGGAGAACTCATCAAGCGTAACAGAATCTAACGGTATTGTATCCCTTGGTACTTCTCGAGTTTCCCAAGATCGAGAGCCGCTAAGCAATACGTCAGATGCAAGGTTGAGTTCAATACTATCCGCTGTTCGACAGTACTGTGTTCTATCCCTGCTCTCGTCCGCAGTGACCTCTTCTAAATACATATTCTCAGAAAGTTCCTTCACACGTCTATAACAGGTGGCAATCGGGATATCTAGCTCTTGACTCAGCCAGCTAACTGATCGCGGTTCCTTTGCCGCCCGCAGGATATCAACGCTGTATTTCCGCCCGAGTACCGCAACTGCTTCCGTCGACATCTTGTTACTACAATTGATTCTCAAGGGTGAATAGCTACACCCTATATTCATGGATCCAATTCTATCAGGGCCGATATGAAATGGTTCTCTAAGCAAAAACATAATACAGCGGAACAACAACATCGGATGTATGAGCGATGGAGACGCGTACACGGAACATACCTCCGCGGGACTTCTTGAGTTGTCTTCGGAACTGAACCAAGCCGGTTCGATTGAGGACGTCTCTGCCGTTGCTGTCCGAATGTTGGATCTCAATTTTGATGCGCCTCTTTCGGCGATCTGGGAATACGATGAAGAGGGAAACGAACTCCGCCCAATCGACGAATCAACTGAGGCACAAGAGGTGATCGGCGATGCACCGATCCTTCCACTTGATTCTCTCGCCGGGCGTGTGTACAGACAGAATCGTCCGGAAGTGTTCGACGATGTCCACGAGGCCGACGGCACGTATAATTCAGACACCCCGATTCGGAGCGAAATTCTTGTGCCAATTTCAGATTTCGGCGTCTTGAGTGTCGGAGCTACTGAAGTGGATGCCTTTACTCAGAAAGACGCAGAACTGGCGAAACTCGTCGCCTCGAATCTCGAACCTGCAATTTCACGAATCCGACACCTCGAGGAGTTACAGGCTGAGCGTGATTGGACACACACGTTGTTTGAAGGCTCCAACGATGCCATTTTGATTAGTGATTCAGATGCGAATTTCGTCCAAGTGAATCAGGCTGCTTGCGAGTTAACTGGCTATGAGCGTGAGGAACTCCTCTCGATGTGTATTCCCGATCTTCACGAAGAGGTCGACTTACATGCCTATCAGGATTCCCACGACAAAATTTTAGGTGGCGAACCAGCAACCACTGAGGCGAAACTACTTCGAAGCGACGACAGTAAAATCGATGTCGAGTTCTCGAACCGTCGGATCGAGCGCGATGGGGCGGCCTATATGCATACCGTGGCGAGAGATGTGACGGAACAGCGGGAACGCCGGCGTCGCCTAGAGTCGTTTCAGTCGGCCATCGAGAACGCGAGTGATGGGATTGCTATTCTGGAGAACGAGGAGTACACGTACGTTGATCAAACGCATGCCGAAATGTACGGGTTCGAGGACCAAGATGAGTTACTCGGGCAGACTTGGCGTGAGTTGTATACTGATGCCGTTGAAATCGAGCGCATAGAGGATGAGGCGCTTTCAGCGCTCCGATCTGATGGAGAGTGGAGAGGCACTGTAACTGCCTCTCCAGAAGGCAAGGGAGAATTTCCGACCGAACTATCGCTGACACGCTTGGAAGACGATCGAATCGTCTGTGTTGTCCGTGACGTGTCTGAAAAATATCGGCGTCAAGCGGAACTCCGGGAGAATGAGCGGCGTTTCGAGTCGGTGTTCGAAGACCCCGAAATGCTGGTGGCGTTATTAGAAACTGATGGTGAGACGATTGAGGTCAATGAAACAGCGCTAGACTACGTTTCGAACGACAAATCCGATATCTTGGGGGAACCGTTCTGGGAAGGAGACTGGTGGTCGCATTCCTCGGACCTACAAGAAGATCTAAAAGACTGGATCGAACAAGCGGCCGCTGGCGAGTACGTCAGTTTCCAGGCGGAACATCCGGATCGGGACGGTAATATGCGGTTCGTTACGGGCACAATCCGTCCGGTTACAGGGGAATCAGGCGTCGAATCGCTCGTTATTTCCAGTCGTGATATCACGCCCCGCGAGCAGCGCCGTCGCGAATTAGAGACGTTCCAACAAGCTGTCGAGGATGCGAAAGACGGCTTCGCCATCCTCGAAGATGAAGAATACACCTACATCGACGAGACACACGTGGATATGTATGGATTCGATGATACTGACCAACTCATCGGGAACTCCTGGCGGATGCTCTATGACGAAGATGAGGTAGAGCGCCTTGAGTCGGAAGCCTTCCCTGTTCTTGAGTCGGAGGGGCACTGGCGGGGCAAAGTAACCGGATCCCAACCGGACGGGACGACATTCCCGGCCGAAATCTCTCTGACCATCATCGATGATGGCCCTCTTGTGTGCACTGTGCGCGATGAAACTGCAAAACAGCAACGGCAGCGTGAACTCGAACTCAAGGAGCAAGCGATTGACTCCTCGAATGTTGGGGTCATGATCACCGACCCACAGCGAGAAGACAACCCAATCGAGTACGTGAATAAGGGATTCACCGACATTACTGGCTACGAAGAGGACGACGCGTTGGGTCGTAATCCACGTTTCCTCCAGGGACCCGAGACAGACCCAGACGAAATATCGAAGCTCCGAGAGGCGATCGCGGCCGGTGAACCGGTGACAGTAGAGCTGAAAAACTACCGAAAAGACGGGAGTGAATACTGGAATCGATTGTCTGTCACGCCAGTCACTGATGTAGATGGGACGCTTTCGAAGTTTATTGGCATACAGCAGGACGTAACAGGTCGGAGGCGACGGACTCGGAGCCTGGCAGAACAGAATCAGAAACTCGAATTGGTTCTTTCTGGAACGGACACTGGTATTGCAGAGTGGAGTCTTGAGACGGATTGGATATCATTCGACGACACGCTTGTCGAGTTGCTTGGTCACGATCCGGACAATCATGAAGAGTTCGTACAGATCGTCGCGCCAGAAGATCGGGATCGTGTTCGTGATTCACTAGAACGAGTCGGCGAGATCAACGACTTGTCTGCAGATTTCAGAGTTATCGGTGCGAACGAACAAACGCGATGGATACACACAGATGCTGTTCTGATATCCGATGACGAAACTGGAGAGAGGCTTGTCGCGATTGCAACGGACATCACGGAGCAAAAACGACGTGTTCGGCAGATTCAACAGGAGCGGGAGCGATTCAAAATCCTCTCCGAGAGTCTCGAAGAATACGCCTTCATACTACTTGACGACGATGGACAGATCGACAGCTGGAACGATGGAGCAGCCGACACCTTTGGGTATGATGAAAAAGCTGCAATTGGTATGCCAGCAGCAGAGCTACATCCTGAACAGGAGCAAAAGCGTGGAACTGCTGACCGGTTATTAAAACAGGCATCACTCGCAGGCGAAAGTACTCATGAAGGACAGCGAGTCCGTCAGGATGGATCGTCGTTTCCTGCAGAAGTCTCATACGTCCCGCTTCAAACTGAAGATGGAGTGTTCCTGGGATACGGGATGGTCATCAGAGATCTTACGAACCAGCGTCAACAGCGGCGTAGAACGGAGCGGTTCGTTGAGGAATCAGTCGACGTCGTGTCTATCTTGGATCGCGACGGGTGTTTCACCTATCTTAGTGGCTCTGCTGAACAGGTTCTTGGATATGATCCAACGCAGCTAAATCAAGAGAGCCTCTTCGATTATATCCACCCCGATGATCGGGAACGTGTAATGGAAGCATTTTTCGCCACCGTGGAGGACTCCGGTTCAACCGTTCAACTAGAGTTCCAAGCAAGGGATGCGGATGGCGGGTGGATTACCGCAGAAGCACGTGGACGGAACCTCTTTGACGATGACGCAATTGGCGGGTTTATGTTTTATATTCGCGACATCAGTGATATAAGAGAACAAACAAAAAAATTCGAATCCGTATTCAATCAAACGTTCCAATTAACGGGACTGATGACCCAGAGTGGTGAAATCCTCGAGCTAAACGACCCCCTCACGGAGTTCGGCGGCATACGTGCAGAGGAGAGCAGAGGCACACCACTCTGGCAGTGTCCTCTGTTCGCGCATTCGTCAGAAGTGCAAACTCAAATCAGGCAGGCAGTTACTCAAGCATCTTCGGGTTCATTCGTTCGGTTCAACGTGGAAGCAGAGGGCGTCGACGGACTCGCCAGCTTCGACTTCTCGGTCAAGCCGATCGCAAGCCAGCACGGGGAGCTTAGCTTCTTGGTATTCGAGGCACGAGACATTACAGCTCAGGAGCAACGTCGGCAACACGTCCAGGTCTTACACCGGATTATGCGGCACAATATCCGAAACGATCTGACGAAACTGAGAGGGTACGTCGATCTGCTTGCGTCGGACACAGAGACAGACACCCGTGAACAGCGCGCTGCGACCATCCGAGACATTCTCGACAAGTGGGAACGAATGGCAAATAAGAGCCAAGAGCTCCAGAATATACTCACGAGCGAGAGCGCTCTCGCTTCCCACCAGAGTGCTCAGCAAATAGCTGAGGATATTCAAGCCAAGAAAGAAAACGAGCATGCTAATGCGAATATCACTATCACAGCCGACCACGATATAGAATCACAAATACCGAGTGACCTTGAGAAGGCGATTTCTGAGCTCGTTGAGAACGCCATCACAGCGAACGATACTGAGCATCCATCCGTACAGATCAGTGTCTCGCAAGCCGATGAACGGTGGGTAGAGATTTGTGTGTCCGATACTGGGCCTGGACTCCCGGAAATGGAGAAAAATCTCCTCGAAACTGGCGAAGAAACGCCGCTGAGTCACGGGCAGGGACTCGGATTGTGGATGGTGCGATCACTGGTGACTCGTGCCGGGGGATCGATTTCAGTTGAAACCTCGGGCGAGGGGAGTGAGATCAGACTCGAAGTCCCCACCCAACCGCCTCGAGCGGACTCAGAAAAACCGAGTATCCTGTCGTAAACTATGACCCAAAACGGAAACACAAAAATCCTGGTCGTCGAGGATGACCAGAACTTGGCAGAGTTGTATGCGGAGTGGCTCGCAGATCGCTATGTTGTCGAAACCGCGTACTCTGGTGAAGAGGCCCTAGAAGTGTTTGATCAGACGGTCGATATCGTCCTTCTGGATCGGATGATGCCTGGATTATCCGGCGGAGAGGTTCTCACGCGACTCAGACAATACGAGTCGAACCCTCAAGTGGTCATTGTCTCTGCGGTGACACCGGACTTCGATATCGTCAAAATGGGATTCGATGCGTATCTGGAAAAACCCGTTGAAGCTGACGACCTCGAAGACGTTATATCGCAGATGCTCACTCGTGCGGAGTATAACGAGGATCTGCAAGAGTTGTTCTCGCTGATAGAACGCCAATCGACCTTGGAAGCGGTCGTGGACGCAGATACCCTCGAAGTAAGTCCGCAATACCAGGCACTCGCGAACCAAATCACAGAACTCGAGGACAAAGTCGAACGGTACCTCCAGAACCTGCCAGATAGGGATTTTCGAGTGGCTATCGAGCGCCTGCAACGAACAGCGGCAGAGCGCAGGGAACAACAGCAGTACCAGTCGCTCACTGAAGACGTACTGGACACATCAGAGGAGGGGGTGGTCGTAATTGATCGCGACAGACAGGTCGTATGGGCAAACGAAACGACCGAAGAATTACTCGGTGTGGATAGAAACGACATGCAAGGGTCTGACTACAGTCGCATTGCTTCTGAATCGTACCAGGAATATCCCTCAGGTGAGCAAACACTGTCTGACCTGGTAACTCATTCTCTAGAGAATATGCATTCCGAAGTCGAAGCCATCGTCCGAATCCCTGAGACGGCTTCGAAAGAGCAGCAGTGGTTGGAGTACTGGAGCGGGCCGATTCAAACTGGTCTTTATTCCGGTGGGCGGATTGAACACTACCACAACATTACAGAGAGATACGCGTATGAACAACAGCTTGAGGATCTGCATGCGGTTTCTCGCGGTCTAATGACAGCGGACTCGGAACGTGCCATCGGTGAGACCGTGACAACTGCCGCAGTTGGGGAACTCGGATTCGAGTTTGCCGCGATATATACACGAGAAGAGCACACAGGACGCTTGGTCCCACTAGCACACGCATCCATGGAGGATGGTACTGAAATCGAACTTCCATCCATCTCTGAAGGAGACACACCAGTCTGGACGACCTATGTGACTCGAACAGAACAATTGAGTCCCGACGACGTTGCAGATACTCAGTCGAGCAAGTGGTTAGCAGAGGAGTTCTCGTCGTGGCGTCTCTACTCACTAGAATCAGAGGGGGTTCTGTTGGTGGGGATGACCACGACGCCAGAGATTCCCTCAAGAAAGAACAAATTGGCAAAGACGTTAGCAGCGAACGCAGCAAGCGCATTCGAACGAACAGCACAAGAGGCGGCCCTTCGGGAACGCGACCAGCGGTTAAACGAGCAAAACGAACAGCTGACACGACTGGATCGCATTAACACACTGATACGGTCGATAAGTGCCACGGTTATCAGTGCAAATACACGAGAAGAACTGGAGCAAGAGGTCTGTAATGCTCTAGCTCACCTGGATCTGGTTAGTGGGGCCTGGATCGGTAAAAAAGATATTAATACGAATACGATCGAGGTCAGAGCCAAAACGGAGTCGCTCACATATCAAAACGTGGGAGCGGACGACGGTTCAGCAGATGACAATACCCAACGGAGTAACTCTACATTGCCACCTGCTGAACGGGCATACAGGATTGAAGATTCAGTCGTGGAGAGCGACTTAATCACCGCTCGCTCTGAAACGGAGTGGGAACAAGACGCACTGAAATACGGCACCAACTCAATTGTGGCTGTACCACTACAGAGCGAGGCTTCGATCCTCGGCGTATTAGAAGTCCATTCCAAACTGCCAAACGCCTTCGCCGAAGAAGAAGTGACAGCCCTCACAGAGCTCGGTCAAATAATAGGCCACGGGATATCAGCACTCCGGCAAAAGGCAGCGCTTCTATCCGGTGGGGGAACGATCCTCGAAATCCAGTTTGAGGACGATACCGGCCTCGCAACTCTTGTTTCCGATGTGGAGACAGATCTCGAAGTGTTGAATGTACTGACTAATAATCGACATAATTTCCTGTTCGCGCGATTGACCGGAGAAAACGTGACTCCGGAGGTGTTCGAAGCTGCTGGTTTCGATCCAGAGACGGTCGTTTTGAGCGACTCCCAGGATGGTCTTTATTGTAAAATCCCGGTGCAGAACAGCAGATTTTGCGAGAAGCTGACCGACCAAGGAGTTGCAATAAATCAAATCACCGCCGATTCCGATTCCGACGACATCGTCGTTTCAGTAACGGTGCCGTTCACCGTCGATGTCGGTGAGTATCTGAGCTCACTTCGTGAAGACTACAGTGATCTCATTCTGTTATCCAAACTGGACAGTGAGCGGGCAGATACCAATACCACTCTCTCAGCACGTCTTGATGGGGCTCTTACCGCTCGGCAAAAAGAAGTCTTGCAGACGGCACTCTACGCAGGATATTTTAATTGGCCTCGGGATGCAGATTCGACGTCAACTGCCAAGACTCTCGACATCGCACAGTCCACCTTTAATCAACATCTTCGAGCTGCTGAATCTAATTTGTTGACGACTCTCTATCAGGATGCAACGGAACTATAGACGCTGTTGAGGGCCCCTGGATGTTGGTTCACCTTTCAGTATAGGTCCAAACTTTAGCACTCCATTACATATACTAATAGCGGCTAACATCTCCCAACGAGGAGATCGCATTACAAGCAAACTCTCGAAATGAAGTGTGTTCTTATACCTGAAACGATCTCGGTACACAACTACTGATCTTTAGATGTTGTGTCTCTGGAGAGTGTCTACGATACTACTGCCGATTCCGCGCGAACTGGCACGTTATGGCCGATTTTACGTATAAATGAAGACTACCGCTGCCCTACTTACTGCTCTCGTTCTCGTTTCAGTCACAATTATACCAGCTGTTGGTTTTGGAGCTGTTTCTAATCAACCAGCCGTAAATAGTAATGTCCAGGTGACAATCGAAGAGGGTTCAAAAATAAACCAAATTACTAACGCCTCGTTAGATTCGAGTGATCCAGACGGCAATTCAGTCTCGTACAACGTCACCGTTGGTGTGTTGAATGGCACACTGTTTGTCGATGGAAGCGGGAGCGGATCCGCAAACGGACTCCTTGACGACGGCGAAGCTGTTGAAACTGAGACGTTTACACAAGCGAACATAGACAACGGGAGACTGTACTACAGCCACGACGGCTCCGAGTCGGCGAGCGATAGCTTCAGCTTCGAGATTACAGACGGAAACGGGAGTTCGTCTGGCCCCCACACGTTCAATATCAAGGTGACGGCGATCGACGATCCTCCAGCGGTGACTACGAGTTCGCGCGAGAGTAATTACACGGCCTCGGCCGACAGATTCGTCGTCGACGATAGCCTTACTGTGACGGACGCGGACGGTGGACCGATCGACGGCGCGACCGTTGCAATCGGGTCAGGCTTCGACGCGAGTGAGGATACGCTCGCAGTGAACAGCACTGCAGTGTCGGATGCCGGTCTCACCAGTAGTTACGATACTTCCACGGGTGTATTGACGCTCACCGGGACCGCGTCAGCTGACGAGATGCAGACAGTTTTGCGAACGGTCACCTACACCTACTCGGGCGACGCCACGGCATCGGCGCGCGACCTCGATGTGTCGTTTACGCTGGGAACCGATACCGGCCAGAATATGGAGTACCTCCCGGCAACCGGCCACTTCTACGAGCACGTCTCGACAGCGGAGACGTTCCAAGATGCCGAGCAGAAGGCTGGCGCACGATCGTATCTCGGATTGTCCGGGTACTTGACGACGATAACCAGCGAGCAGGAGGATACCACGGTAACGGAGCTATCCGACGCAGCATGGATTGGAGCCTCCGATAGAGACGAGGAAGGAAACTGGACGTGGATTGCAGGCCCAGAAAAGGGGATACAATTCTGGCAGGGAAGGGATGATGGGTCGGTCGAAAACGGGCTGTACACCGATTGGGGTACCTCAAATCCAAACGGTAATAGTGCTAGCGAGGACGCCATTGTGATAAACCAGTACGGTACTGGGGGGGATTGGCATGACGAGCTTACTGATGAAGATAGATCCTACGGATATGTCGTCGAGTACGGCGGGCTTAACAGTAGTCCGCCTACGACAGCCCGAGTAACCGTCACCGTCGATACTGAGGCACCGACACTGACGACGAGTTCCGGATCGGTATCGAACACCACCGCGAGTGGTGATTACCTCGTCGACGACGAGTTGACACTGACGAACCCAGACGGCGGAACGATCGACAATGTGACGGTGAGTCTCGGGGACTTTGACCCGAGCAGTGATGACCTCTCGGTGAACACGACCCTCGCCACCAATCGTGGTATCACGAGCACGTACGACGACACGACGGGCGTGATGACTCTCTCAGCCGACAGCCAGGCCACGGTGACTGCCGACGACTTCCAGGCAGTACTTCGCACCGTCACCTACAGATTCACCGGGGCATCTACTGCTGACGGGACAGATCGAACGGTTCCGATCAGGTTCACGCTGAATGCGAATCAACAACAGGTCACCGCCTACGACGGGCACTACTACGAATTCGTGTCGGACGGAGCGACGTGGGAAACAGCCAAGAGAAACGCCGAGAACCGGTCACACCTCGGGCTCCAAGGCTACCTTGCGACAATCACGAGCGAGCAAGAAGACGATGAAATCCATAGCCGGTTCAGCGATAGCGCATGGATTGGTGCATCCGACAAAGACTCGGAGGGTAATTGGACGTGGGCCTCCGGTCCAGAGAACGGGACGCTGTTTTGGGTAGGCTATGATTCAGGGTCCGAACAAGATGACGAGTACGCTGGGTGGGTATCTGGCGCGCCGAACGATGGTAACTTCGATGAAGACTATGCTGAGATCAATTACAATGGTGGGTGGAATGATAACAAAGAAAAATCTCAAGGCTACCTCGTCGAGTACGGCGGGCTGACTGCCGACTCGGCGATCACCGCCCAACGCACCGTCACGGTCGACACCGGTGCACCGAACGTCAGCGACGTCACAATAAAACGAGTCGATGGCGGCGGAGTCGTTACGACGAACGACACGATCGAGGTGAGTGCCACTGTGACGGACACGTCTTCGATCCAGTCGGTCACCGCCTCCGCGATCGCATTCGATGCAGGAACGGTGACTCTCAGCGACGAGGGTCCCAACTCCACTGCGGCCGACGACGTGTACAGCGCGACGTTCACTGTCGGTCCCGATCCGAGCGAGGAGACTCAGTCGGTGACTGTCACCGCGACCGATGCGGCCGGAAACGGCGGCACCCCACCGGGGAACCTCGTGTACGACTCGATCACGGTCAACCCAGGGGGGACGACCGACTTCCTGACCGTCAGGCTCCCGCGCTCGTTCGAGAACCCGGTGGTGATCGCAAAGCCGCTGGAGTCGACCTCTGATGGCAATGTCGCTCCGAACGACCTTCGCGGACACACCCGGATTCGGAACGTTCAGTCTACGTCCTTCGAGATTCGCGTCGAAGAGTGGTCGGTCCAAGACGACGAGGCGCACCCGGCTGCGAACGTTTCATACATCGTAGCCGAGGCTGGCACGACGACACTCAATGATGGGACAAACGTCTCCGCTGGGACGATTACGCTGAATGAGGATGACGGATCCCAGTCGATCACGTTCGAGGAGTCACTCAGCAATCCCGTCGCGTTCACGCAGCCGCAGACGGTCAACGACCCGGACGCAGTCAGCACGCGGAACAGCGGTGTAGGATCGGACGGCTTCAACTCGAAGATCGAGGAAGATGAAGCCGGCGGGAGAGTTGAGGGAACACACGGTACCGAGACGCTTGGGTACATTGCCATCGAACAGGGGGATTCGGTGCTGGGCGAGACTGGCTTCACTGCTGGGAGAAAGGGTAGTGTCAATCACAAATTGACCAGCATCAATTTCGGCGACTCGTATCCTGCCGGTTTCGTCGCGGATATGCAAACGAGTAATGGAGGTGAACGATCGTACCTCCGATACGACGACCGGACCAATACCAGCGTTAGTGTCAGAGTGGAGGAGGATCCGGTCGACAACAGTGACACTCACGTCGGTGAGGAGGTCGGCTACCTCGCCTGGAACGCCAGCACCCAGGTAACGGGCACTCGGTCGAACGACCTCTCAGTCGACACGTCTGCGCCGCAGATCGACGATCTATCTGCGTCGCTCATTGCCGGTAGCCCGCCGGTCTCGGCTGGAGACGAGTTCCGGGTGACGACGACCGTGACCGACGCCGGGGCCATCTCAACGGTCGAGGCTGACGTCACTGCGCTGGACGCGAGTTCCGACACGATCACGCTCGATGACACCGACGGCGATGGCACGTACGAGGGAACGTTCGTGGTCGGACAGAACCCGGACCCGACGCGAGCGATCGCGGTGACCGTGACAGACTCGCTGGGGAACAACGCCAGCGCAACGACGATTGCCGGGAGTCAGGCGTCGTGGGACCACACGGTCAACGGCACCGTCCAGACTGGCACGTTCGCCGGTAACGGGTCGACGGTGGACCCGTACATCATCGACTCGCTTGTCGATCTGCAGGCGATCAACAAGAACGCCACCACGCGCGGGTACAATTATCAGTTGGGCACCGACCTCGACGCCTCGGCCACGCGGTCGTGGAACGTGCCCAGCGAACACGGGAAGGGGTTCGCGCCGATCGGTGGACGGTTTGGCATCGACAGCGGCGACACATTTAGTGGCTCACTCGACGGCGGCGGCCACACAATTTCGAACCTGTCGATCGATCAGCGTCTGACTACAAAAAACGAGCTCGGGTTCATCGGTACACTGGAATCGGGTGGTGCAGTCCGGAACCTCGCTCTGACGAACGTTTCGGTCGTCGGTGACAGATACATCGGTGCGGTGGTCGGAGAAAGCGCCGGGACCGTCGAGAACGTCACCGTATCCGGGACGGTCGAGGGCCGCCAACAAATCGGTGGCGTCGTCGGCGCTGTCACGTCTGGAGGGACAGTGAACAACGTCAGCGCGAGTGTGACTGTCACCGCGAGCGGGCAGTACGCCGGTGGGCTCATCGGCGATCACCAGAGTTCGACGCCGGTGAGTGACGTGAACGCCTCCGGGACGGTCACCGGAACCAGCTACACTGGTGGTCTCATCGGGCGAGCACAGGCCGGCGTGGTCAACGCTTCCGCCAGCGGCGACGTGAACGGCACCTCTGGTGGATACGTGGGCGGACTCGTGGGATACTTGGACGCGCACTCCGACGAGGAGGTCAGGACAGTCAGGGCGACAGGCAACGTCTCTGCAGGAAGCTCCTACGTTGGTGGGCTCATTGGGTCCGTGGACCAGACCCACGGCAGTAACGAAGTTACGATGTCGGACGCCCACGCCACCGGCGGCGTCAATACGACGAACAGCGGTGGTAACGCGTATGTCGGCGGACTCGTTGGTCGCTTCCACGAAAGCAGGGACCTCACGAACGTCTCTGCAACCGGCGACGTTACCAGTGCAACTGGCAGCTATGTCGGTGGATTGGTCGGTCGACTCCAGATGGAAAACGGCAATCAGGTCGTCAGTAACGCTTCCGCAACTGGTGATGTCACCACCACGGGAGACAGGGTCGGCGGACTCATGGGCTCTTCTAACGGGATAATTACCGATTCATACGCGCGTGGTGCTGTCAGCACCACGGGGGGACGGGTTGGTGGACTGGTCGGGAGTCATCAGGATGGGCCGATCAGGAATGTCACAGCAACGGGTGATGTGCTGACTGAGGGAGGCAAAGTCGGTGGGCTCGTCGGCTACACACAGGCATCCGTCACGAACGCCAGCGCGAGCGGTGAGGTCACCACTGATGGACAGGAAGTCGGCGGGCTTGTGGGACAACTGGAGGCGCACTCCAACGAGGAAGTCAGGAACGTCAAAGCGACAGGCAACGTCTCTGCAGGTAGCTCCTACGTTGGTGGGCTCATTGGGTTCGTAGACCAGAACTCGGGTTTTGACGAAGTTACGATGTCGGACGCCCACGCCACCGGCGACGTCAATACGACGAACAGCGGTGGTAACGCGTATGTTGGCGGACTCGTTGGTCGCTTCCACGAAAGCAAGCACCTCACGAACGTCTCTGCCACCGGCGACGTTACCAGTGCAACTGGCAACTATGTCGGTGGATTGGTCGGTCGACTCCAGATGGAAAATAGCAATCAGGTCGTCAGTAACGCTTCCGCAACCGGTGATGTCACTACCTCCGGGATCTACGTTGGCGGATTGATCGGGAACCACGAGGATGGTCGAAGAATCAGGAACGCCACGGCGACTGGGGATGTGTCGACTACTGGAGATTATGTCGGCGGGCTCGTCGGTAATACACGAGCGTCGATCACGAATGCCAGCGCGAGTGGTGAGGTCACCACTAATGGACAGCGAGTCGGCGGACTCGTGGGATACTTGGACGCGCACTCCAACGAGGAAGTCAGGACTGTCAGGGCGACAGGCAACGTCTCTGCAGGTAGCTCCTACGTTGGTGGGCTCATTGGGTTCGTAGACCAGAACTCGGGCAGTGACGAAGTTACGATGTCGGACGCTCACGCCACCGGCGATGTCAATACGACGAATAGCGGTGGTAGCGCTCATGTGGGCGGACTCGTTGGTCGCTTCCACGAAAGCAGGGACCTCACGAACGTCTCTGCAACCGGCGACGTTACCAGTGCAACTGGCAACTATGTCGGTGGATTGGTCGGTCGACTCCAGATGGAAAACAGCAATCAGGTCGTCAGTAACGCTTCCGCAACCGGTGATGTCACTACCTCCGGGATCTACGTTGGCGGATTGATCGGGCGTCACGAAAGCGGCAGCGTCGAAACCTCGTACGCACGAGGCAACGTCTCTGCTGATGGTGACTACGTCGGTGGACTCGTCGGCGATGCTAACGGTGGGCCCGTCACCGACTCGTACGCGCGCGGTGACATCACCAGTTCGGGCGACAGCGTGGGCGGGCTTATCGGGAGAAGCAGCGAAGGTGTAACTCGCGTGTACGCGAGCGGTCGCGTTGAGGGCGGTAGCAGTGTCGGCGGCCTCGTCGGAGACAATAGCGGAGCCCTCTCGGACGCTTACTGGGACAAAGGCGCGACCAACCAGAGTGCTGCGACTGGAAGCGGTTCGTCGGAGGGCGCGACCGGCTACGGGACAGTCGGTGACACCCGCGCGCTGAAGATGCAGGGCCGAGCGCCGACGACGTTCATGAAGGCGCTGAACTACACGTCGCCGTGGAAGCTCACGAGTACGTATCCGGTCTTCCAGCGGGAGTCGAACACGACCGAGCCCTCGCTCTCGCCTATTGGCTCGATGGAGGCCTCCGACACGACAGCACTACAGACCGAGCAGACAACAATCAACGTTACCGCGACGATTGACGGCGAGCCTGCTGACGCAGGCTACGTAATTCGTGTCGACAACGCGGACGGTCTCACCGAACTCGTTGACGCCGGAGCTGTGACCGACGAAACCGGCACTGCAAGGTTCACGTTTTCGGAATCGAGCAATGGGACGTTCGAGCCGACGTTCGGCGCGGCGGGAGAATCGACTGTATCGACGAGTGCGACGGTCAAGGTGAATCCGGGCTCGGTGCGGACGTACACCCGCGATGACGGCACCGAGCTAACGGCGACGTACCCCGGGAAGGGGACGAACACGAAGCCGTACCTTCTCGACTCGCTCGCGGATCTACAGGCGATCAACATTAACGCGACCACGCGTGGTGAACAGTACCGACTCGCCGATGATATCGACACGTCAGCGACGAACAACGCCTCGTGGAACGGTGGCAGCGGATTCGAGCCGATTGGCGGTGCTTCCGGAGAGTCGTTCGAGGGTACGATCGACGGCAACGGGCACGCGATTTCAAACCTGTCGGTTAACCGGAGTGATACGAGTACGGCCGGGCTTGTCGGCGAGCTTGGGTCGAGCGGATCGATTCAGAACCTGACGATCGAGAATGCCTCGATCACTGGGAACGACGACCTCGGTGTAGTAGCCGGGACCAGCGACGGAGCAATCCAGAATCTGACCATCCAGAACGCCTCTGTCACCGGGAACAACGACCTCGGTGTAGCAGTCGGAATCAACGATGGTAGAGTCGAGAACATCACCGCCTCGGGGACGATCAGTGGAAACGATCGGATTGGTGGTCTCGTCGGGACGATTGAGGCCAGCGGGACTGTCACTGGTGTAACCACCACCGCAACTGCAAGCGGCAGCCAGTCCATCGGTGGACTGGTTGGAGAGAGTAGCGGCGCAGTGAACAACGCCAGCGCGAGCGGGACGGTCACCGCAACCGGGCAGTACGCAGGCGGGCTCATTGGCGATCACCAGAGTTCGACGCCGGTGAGTGACGTGAACGCCTCCGGGACCGTCACCGGCACGAGCTACGTTGGTGGTCTTCTCGGCCGGGGGCAGGCTGACGTGATCAACGCCTCCGCAGGCGGGACCGTGAACGGCACCTCTGGTGGATACGTGGGCGGACTGATCGGCCAATACAACCCTAGTCTAGCGGCAACAATCGCGAACGTTTCGGCGTCGGGCGACGTGTCGGCCAGTGGCAACCGAGTCGGCGGATTGGTCGGCCAGGCGTCGTCAAGCTCTAATAACCCGATCACCGTCTCTGATGCTCATGCTTCGGGCGCGGTCAACGCGACGGATGCTGAAAATACTGACTACACTGGTGGGCTCGTCGGCGAGTTCCAAGACGCAGGAAACGTGGCGGACGTCTCCGCGACCGGCGACGTGTCGAGTGAAGCCGGGTACGCGGGCGGACTGTTCGGCGAACTCGACCGCGCTTCGGCAGACTACGTCGTGGCGAACGCCTCGGCGACCGGCGACGTTGACGCAATCGAGAGCTACGTCGGCGGGCTCATCGGACATTCTGGTGAGGTGCCAATCACCGACTCGTACGCGCGCGGTGACGTCACCAGTTCGGGCGGCACCGTCGGCGGTCTCGTTGGTTACACAACGGCAGATATCACGAACGCCAGTGCGAGCGGTGACGTGACGAGCACATCTGACGACAACGTGGGTGGACTAATCGGACATTGGAGACTGAACGCTGATGATGGGGATCGTTTTTCAAGATCACCAGCACTGGCAGGTCATCAGATGGTGAACGCAACCGCGTCGGGCAATGTCAGTGCATCTAGTAGATACGTCGGTGGGCTAATCGGACAAGTGAGTACAGACTTCGACTGCAGAAAAACCACTGCCACCAACGTGTTTGGTAATACATATTATCCTTGTGTTGACGGTACGCGGCTACGTGGAAATGCGCCGATATCTGACGCGCACGCGACCGGTAATGTTAACACGACGTACGATGGCGCTGACGATGCGTACGTGGGCGGGCTCATAGGCTCCATGGACGGTGCCAGACAGCTCACCGATCTCTCCGCCAGCGGCGAGGTCACGAGTGCCAGCGGTAACAAGGTTGGTGGTTTGATCGGATACATACACCACGAGCATTACACTAGCCAAAATCATAACATCATAAATGTCTCCGCAACGGGCAACACCACGACTACCGGGAGCAACGTCGGTGGACTGATCGGGTATCATGATCGCAGCAGCAGTGGTAGCGTACAGCTCATCGAAGACTCGTACGCGCGCGGTGACGTCACCAGTTCGGGCGGCACCGTCGGCGGTCTCGTTGGTTACACAACGGCAGATATCACGAACGCCAGTGCGAGCGGTGACGTGACGAGCACATCTGACGACAACGTGGGTGGACTAATCGGACATTGGAGACTGAACGCTGATGATGGGGATCGTTTTTCAAGATCACCAGCACTGGCAGGTCATCAGATGGTGAACGCAACCGCGTCGGGCAATGTCAGTGCATCTAGTAGATACGTCGGTGGGCTAATCGGACAAGTGAGTACAGACTTCGACTGCAGAAAAACCACTGCCACCAACGTGTTTGGTAATACATATTATCCTTGTGTTGACGGTACGCGGCTACGTGGAAATGCGCCGATATCTGACGCGCACGCGACCGGTAATGTTAACACGACGTACGATGGCGCTGACGATGCGTACGTGGGCGGGCTCATAGGCTCCATGGACGGTGCCAGACAGCTCACCGATCTCTCCGCCAGCGGCGAGGTCACGAGTGCCAGCGGTCACAGTGTTGGTGGTTTGATCGGACACTTACGCCACGACCGATACAGTAACGAAAATCATAAGATGATAAACGCCTCCGCGACAGGCAACACCACGACTACTGGGAGCAACGTCGGTGGACTGATCGGGTATCGTTCTCCCCGCAGCAGTGGTAGCGTCGAGACCTCGTACGCACGAGGCAACGTCTCTGCTGATGGTGACTACGTCGGTGGACTCATCGGCGATGCTAACGGTGGGCCTGTTGTCGATTCGTACGCGCGCGGTGACGTCACCAGTTCGGGCGACAACGTGGGCGGGCTTATCGGGAGAAGCAGCGAAGGTGCGACACGCGTGTACGCCAGTGGGCGCGTCAAGGGCGGCAGCAGTGTCGGCGGCATAGTCGGGAGCAACGGTGGCACACTCTCGGACGCTTACTGGGACAAGGGCGCGACCAACCAGAGTGCTGCGACTGGAAGCGGTACACCGCCTGGAGCCACCGGCTACGGGACAGTCGGTGACACCCGCGCCCTGGAGATGCAGGGGCGCGCACCGACGACGTTCATGTCGGCGTTGAACTACACGTCACCGTGGAAGCTCACGAGTACGTATCCGATTTTCCAGCGCGAGTCTGCCACAAGTGGGAGTCTGCTTGCGACCGTCGACACCATTGAAGCGAGTACCGCGACGGTCGTCCAGACACAACAGATGACAGTCGAGGTCAACACGACGATCAACGGCAGCCGGGTTGGCCCGGGCTACCTCATCACCGTCTCGGATTCGAACGGTCTCGCCGAACTCGAAGGCCAAACGGCTCTGACCGACCAGAACGGGACCGCGACGTTCACCTTCGCCGAACAAAGCGCTGGGACATTTACCCCGACGTTCGAGGCGGTGAGCGACCCGAATGTCACGGCGACCGCGACAGTGGACGTGAACGAGGGAGCGGCGCGAACCTTCATCCGCGAAGACGGCACCACGTTGACTGCGGTGTACAGCGGAAACGGCACTGCTGGCAATCCCTACGAGATCGATTCGCTTGCGGACCTCCAAGCCATCGACAATAGCACCGCAGCACACGATGATCACTACGAGTTGAACACCAGTATCGACGCGTCTGCCACCGGTGAGTCGTCGTGGAACGGTGGCAGCGGCTTCGAGGCAGTCGCGAGTGCCACCGATGAGGCATTCACCGGCACGCTCGACGGTAACGGGTACACGATCTCGAATCTCTCGATCAATCGGAGTGGGACAAACAGAGGCGGGCTTGTCGGCGAGCTTGGGTCGAGCGGATCGATTCAGAACCTGACGATCGAGAACGCCTCGATCACCGGGAACGACGACCTCGGTGTAGTAGCCGGGACCAGTGCGGGTACCATTCGGAATGTTACTGTCACGGGGACAGTCAGCGGAAACGACCGAATCGGTGGTGTTGTCGGCAACGTCGACACCGGTGGGAGTGTTACCAGTTCGACTGCGGCAGTGGACACGTCTGGAAACAAAGCCATCGGTGGACTGGTCGGAGAGAGTAGCGGCACGGTGAACAACGCCAGTGCGACCGGGGACGTCACCGCGACTGGCCAGTACGCTGGTGGTCTCATCGGTGATCACCAAAGTACGACGCCGGTGCATGACGTGAGTGCGTCTGGGACCGTCACCGGAACCGACAGTACTGGCGGGCTCCTCGGTCGAGCACAGGCTAACGTGACGGACGCCACTGCCAGCGGTGAGGTGAACGGCACCACCGCCGGCACCAACGTTGGCGGACTGATCGGCGAGTACGACCCCAGCCAGCAGGCGACGATTGCGAATGTCTCGGCGTCGGGCAACGTTTCGGGCAGCACAGGGACCGGTGGACTGGTCGGTATCTCGAGGCTCAGTTCCCGCGTCACTGTTTCTGACGCCCACGCCACTGGTGACGTCACCGCGGCGGTGGGTGGTACAACTCACGCGTATGTTGGCGGGCTCGTTGGCGAGCTTCAAAACGCCGGAGACGTGAGAAACATCTCCGCAACCGGCGACGTCAGTGTCTCTGGTAACAGCAATTTTGTCCACGGGACGAAGGTAGGTGGCCTCATCGGCCAACTTACCCACACGTCGTCGACCAGGGTTGTGGCGAACGCCTCGTCGACCGGCGACGTCAGCACTACTGGCGGCGGGAACGTCGGTGGCCTAATCGGCCGCTACACCGGCGATGGGACGATCGAGAATTCATATGCACAGGGGAACGTCTCCGCTGAGTCGGGAGACAATATAGGCGGGCTCATCGGCCAGGGAAGCGGTGAGATCGTCCGCGTCTACGCCAGCGGGCTGGTCACTGGGAGCGGTAGCACCGGCGGCCTCGTTGGTTCTGGCGGACAACTCTCCGAGTCTTACTGGGACAGAGGCGCGACCGCCCAGTCGGATGCGACAGGAAGTGGAACACCGGACGGGGCAACTGGATACGGATCTGTTGATGACACCACGCCGGCACCGCAGATGCAGGGTCGAGCGGCGACTGAGTTCATGGATGGGCTACACTACACGACTACGTGGAACGTCACACGGGGCTATCCGGTCTTGCAGGCACAGTCGACTGGAACGGAACAGCCACCTCGCACGGTCGATACGGTCACTGCCACCAACGCCACTGGTGTCCAGTCCGAGCAAGTCTCGGTTTCGGTCACAGTGACGACGGCTGACACTGGCACCGGAGCGGCAGCAGGGCTCGTCGTCAGCGTTCAGGATACCGGAGGTCTCACCAGCCTCGACAACGCCACGGCCGTGACGAACGAGACGGGGACCGCGACACTCACCGTCACTGAATCGGCTACCGGGACGTTTACCCCGACAGTTACTGTGGTCGGTTATTCGAACGCAACGGCGAACGCGACGGTCACCGTGAACGAGGGAGCGGCGCGAAGCTTCATCCGCGAAGACGGCACCGAGCTGACCGCGGTGTACAGCGGAAACGGCACCGCGGAAAATCCGTACCTGATCGACTCGCTCGCAGATCTGCAGGCAATCGACAACAGCAGTGCTGCACGTGCCGATAACTACCGACTCGCAGCCAATATCGATGCGTCGGCGACGAGCGACGCCTCATGGAACGACGGCAGCGGGTTCGAGCCGATTACGCCATTCACTGGCTCACTCGACGGTAACGACACCACGATTTCGAACCTGTCGATCAACCGAAGCGGAGCGAGCACGGCTGGGCTCGTCGGCACGCTCGATTCGAACGGGGTAATCCAGAATCTGACAATCCAGAACGCCTCGGTCACCGGGAGCGACGAACTCGGCGTGGTAGCCGGGACCAACGACGGCACAATCCAGAACCTAACGGTCGAGGACGCCTCGATAGATGGGAATAACGACCTTGGCGTGGCCGTCGGAATCAACACTGGGACCGTCCAGAACGTCACCGCCTCGGGAGCCGTCCGCGGAAGCGATCGGATTGGTGGTCTCGTTGGAACCGTCAATAGTGGCGGTGTCGTTACCGACGCGACCACGACGGCGACTGCAAACGGCAGTCGGTCTACCGGTGGACTGGTGGGACAGAGTAGCGGCGCGGTGAACAACGCCAGCGCAAGTGGGACTGTCACCGCGACTGGCCAGTACGCTGGTGGCCTCATTGGGGATCACCAGAGCACAATTCCGGTGACTGACGTGAACGCCTCGGGGGCTGTCACCGGGACGAGCTACGTTGGCGGCCTCCTCGGCCGGGGGCAGGCTGACGTGATCAACAGCTCTGCAAGCGGGAGTGTGAACGGCACCCGTTCGACTGGAGCCTCGAATTCCGGTGGATACGTGGGCGGATTGATTGGCCAGGCGACGTCGAGTTCCGGGAACCCGATCACCGTCTCCAACGCTCATGCTTCGGGCGTCGTTAACGCGACGAACGCAGGAACATATGCGTATACCGGCGGGCTCGTCGGAGAGTTCCAGAACGCAGGAAACGTGACAGATGTCTCTGCTGCCGGTGATATCAACGCCAGCGAGCCCGGAGGCGGACACCGAGTCGGCGGACTATTCGGCGAACTTCACCACAATTCAGCTGATTACATCCTGGCGAACGCCTCGGCCACCGGTGACGTTGTCGCAACTGGACGGCGGGTCGGTGGGCTGATTGGGTACTACAAGGATGGCGATGGTGTCGAAACCTCGTATGCACGAGGCAACGTCTCCACTGACGGCGACTGGGTTGGTGGACTCATCGGCGATACGAATAATGACGGGGCTATTACCGATTCGTACGCGCGCGGTGATGTCACCACCTCGGGCGACAAAGTTGGTGGCCTCGTCGGCGAGACTGAGGGTGTAGATGTAACTCGGTCGTACGCTAGCGGACGCGTCAAGGGTGGGAGCACCGTTGGCGGGCTCGTCGGGAACAGTATTGGGCAACTTTCGGGCGCTTACTGGGACAAAGGCGCGACCAACCAGACGGACGCGACGGGAAGCGGAACACCGGTTGGAGCCACCGGCTTCGGGACCGTCGGTGACGACACTCGAGCCCTAGAGATGCAGGGTCGCGCGCCGACGCAATTCATGCCGGCGCTGGACTACACGTCACCCTGGAAGCTCTCGAACACGTATCCGATCTTCCAGCGGGAGTCGAACACGACCGGAAGTCTGCTCGCGACTGTCGACACGGTTGAAGCCACCGACGCGACTGGTGTCCAGACAGAACAGATTACAGTCAAAATCAATGCAACAGCTGACGGCGACCGCGTCGGTCCGGGATACACGGTCAACGTCTCGAATGCGGACGGTCTCTCCGAACTCGAAGGCGAAACGGCTCTGACCGACGCGAATGGCACTGCGAAGTTCACCTTCGCCGAACCGACCGCCGGGACATTCGAACCTGAGTTCGTCGCGGTGAGCAACTCGGCCGCTTCGGCGACCGCGACGGTTACGGTAGAAAGCGGAGCGGTGCGAACCTTCATCCGTGAGGACGGCACCGAGTTGACTGCGGTGTACCGCGGAAACGGCACGGTCGACAGGCCCTACGAGATCGATTCGCTGGCAGATCTCCAGGCGATCGAAAACAGCACCGCGGCACACGGCGATCAGTATACACTGGTCGCCAATATCGACGCGTCTGCCACCGACGATCCGTCGTGGAACGGTGGCAGCGGCTTCGAGCCGATCGCAAGCGCGACCGATGAGGCATTTACCGGCACGCTCGACGGCAACGGGCACACGATCTCGAATCTCTCGGTTGACCGAAGCGGAGCGAACAGAGCAGGCCTCGTCGGCACCCTCGGCTCGAACGGAACGATCCAGAACCTAACGATTCAGAACGCCTCGATCACCGGGAACAACGACGTCGGAGCCGCAGTCGGGACCAGCGCCGGTACCGTTCGGAACGTTACCGTCTCTGGAACGGTCAGCGGAACCGATCGGGTTGGTGGCCTCGTGGGTGAAACTACTGCTGATGGTGACATCACCGACTCGACTGCGTCCGTAAACACATCCGGAAACCAGGCCATCGGCGGACTGGTCGGAGAGAGTAGCGGCGCGGTGAACAACGCCAGCGTGAGCGGGACCGTCACCGCAACTGGGCAGTACGCTGGTGGCCTTATTGGTGATCATCAGAGCACGACTCCAGTGACCGATGTAACCGCATCCGGGACCGTTAGTGGGACCGGAAGTGTTGGTGGTCTAATCGGTCGGACAAACGTGTCTGTCAGGAACGCCACTGCCAGCGGCGATGTGATGAGTACCTCTGGCAATAAGATCGGCGGCCTGATCGGTAATCATCAGGCTGGCCAGACGATTGCGGACGTCAGCGCTACGGGCACCGTCTCGAGTGACGGTGACGATGTTGGTGGGCTCGTTGGATTCACGCGTGCCTCCCTGCGGAACGCCACTGCGAGCGGTGAAGTCGAAAGTACCACCGGAGCGAATGTTGGTGGGCTGGTCGGACGGTTGAGCCACGACAACAGTACCCAGGTTACGAACGTTACCGCGACAGGAGCCGTCTCTGCAGGCGCTGATTACGTCGGTGGGCTGGTTGGGCTCATCGAAGATCCAGACGACAACGGCAACATCACGATGTCTGGAGCACGCGCCACAGGCGACGTCGAGATGACGTCCGACGATGGAGGCCCCGCGTCCGTGGGCGGTCTCGTCGGACGGTTCGAACACGGGTCTGCGATTACCGACGTCTCCGCGACCGGCGATGTGCGTAGTGTCGGCGGGAATGAGGTTGGCGGCCTGATCGGACGGCTAGATCAACTGGCCAGCACTGATGTACTCAAAAACGCCTCGGCAACTGGCGATGTTTCCACGACGGGTGAGAAGGTTGGCGGGTTGGTCGGGTTCCACCGAACTGGAAGCGTGGACGACTCACATGCGCAAGGGAATGTCTCCGCCGGATCGGGCGACAACGTCGGTGGACTCATCGGACTTCACGGACGGAATGGGGGCCGCGTCGGTGATTCGTACGCGCGCGGGAATGTAACCACTTCAGGCAATGACGTCGGAGGTCTTATCGGTCGGAGCGAGGGCGAAGTACTCCGCGTCTACGCGAGCGGACGGGTTGAAGCCGGCAGTACCGTCGGCGGACTCGTTGGAAGCAACGATGGGACACTCTCCGAGGGCTACTGGGACAAAGGCGCGACCACCCAGACAGACCCGACCGGAAGCGGCACCGACATCGCCGACACGGTGAGCGGCTACGGATCTGTCGGTGACACCACGCCGGCACCGCAGATGCAGGGCAGGGCTGCGACTGAGTTCATGCCCGGATTAAACTTCACCACGACGTGGAACACCACGCGTGGCTATCCGGTCTTGCAGGCACAGTCGACCGGAACCGAACAGCCACCTCGCACGGTCGCCACGGTCACCGCTACCAACGCGACTGGAGTCCAGTCCGAGCAGTTCCCGGTCGCTATCACGGTAACGACGGCCGGCACCGGCACGGCTGCAGGACTCGTCGTGGACGTCCAGGACGCTGCCGGCCTCAGCAGTCTCGACAATGTCACCGCTGTGACGAACGAGACCGGTGTTGCGACGTTCACCATCGCCGAATCGTCGCCTGACACGTACAGTCCGACGTTTGGCGTGGCCGGCCATTCGACAGCACCGACAAACGCGACAATCATCGTGGACAACGGGGCGGTGCGAACCTACACCCGCGAAGATGGTGAAGCGTTGACCGCGGTGTACCGCGGGAACGGAACGGTCGACAGTCCGTACGAAATCGACTCACTCGCAGATCTCCAGGCGATCAACATCGACTCTGGTACGCGTGACGAACAGTACCGACTGGCTGCCGATATCGACGCCTCGGCGACGAACGACTCGTCGTGGAACAGCGGCAGCGGGTTCGAGCCGATTGCAGACTTCACCGGTTCACTCGACGGCGACGGGTACGCAATCTCGAACCTGTCGATCGACCGCGGAGACGAAGCGAGCGTTGGTCTGTTCGGCGACACCAACGCGGGCAGTAGCATTACCAACGTAACGCTTTCACAGCCTGCTGTCACAGGTGGGCAAGGGACTGGACCGCTCGTCGGTTCACATGCAGGATCGATCAGTCGAACTGTGGTGACGAGTGGAACGGCGACAACGGAAGCGGATGGCGAGGCACACCTGGGCGGATTGGTCGGTGTCCTCGTCGACGATGCGAAAATCACCGAGTCGCATACGTCTGCGATTGTCGATGCGAACGGACACAACGAAGCGGGCGGGTTCGCCGGAGATATCGGATCTAACGCTCGGGTCGAACAGGTGTCGGCAACCGGCGGTGTGAAAAATGGAGGAAGCGAGATCGGCGGCCTGCTTGGTGATGCAAACGACGGCTCCCAGATCGTCGAGGCGTTTGCAGCCGGGAACGTCTCGGGGACGACCAATGTTGGCGGCCTTCTCGGTCGCCAGGACGGTGGTGGCGTAACCGTCGATCGGGCGTACTGGGACGAGCAGTCGACCGGCCAGACGAAAAGCAAAGGCGACACCGAAACTGCCCTGCCGACGGTCAAGATGCAGGGTACGGCGGCGACTGAATTCATGCCTGGGTTGAACTTCACCACGACGTGGAACACCACGCGAGGCTATCCGGTCTTACAAGCACAGACGACCGGGACCGAACAGCCGCCTCGTTCGGTCGACACGATCGAGGCGACCGGCGCGACCGGAGTCCAGTCTGAGGCGGTCGCTATCACGCTCACTGTGACGACCACAGGTGGTGAGCCTCGTGATGGGTTTGTCATCACCGCCCGAAACGCAACCGGACTCACCGACCTCGAGAACGCCACGGCCACGACAGACCAGAACGGCACCGCGACATTCACCGTCACCGAGTCTAACGCGAGCACGTACGAACCGACGTTCGAGGTGGCCGGCAATTCGACCGTCTCAACGACGGCGACTCTCACTATCGAAGAGGGCGTGGTACGGACGTACACCCGCGAGGACGAGACGCAACTGAGGGCTATATATCGCGGTAACGGCACCTCCGAGAATCCGTATCTGATCGACTCGCTCGCGGACCTCCAGGCGATCAACAACAGCACTGCGGCGCGCAATGACCACTACCGACTGGCTTCCGATATCGACGCCTCGGCGACGAACGACTCGTCGTGGAACGGCGGCAGCGGGTTCGAGCCGATTACGGAGTTCAACGGAACACTCGACGGCAACGACAGTACGGTCTCGAACCTCTCGATCGACCGAAGCAATGCGAGCCCGGTCGGGATCGTCGGCAGCCTGGGTTCAGACGCAACAGTCCAGAACCTGACTCTCGAAAACGCGTCGGTCACCGGAGGCGACGACGTCGGTTTGGTGGCTGGCACAAGCAATGGAACGGTCCAGAACGTGACCGTCTCGGGATCGGTCACCGGCGATACGCGAGTCGGAGGGCTGGTCGGGACAACTGAGTCGGGTAGTACTATCACCGACTCTTCGGCGGCAGTACACACGTCCGGTTCTGAACGGGTTGGTGGACTGGTCGGCAGTGCCAGCGGACATCTAACAAGGTCTACAGCAAGCGGCGCTGTCACCGCGACTGGGCAGTACGCTGGCGGGTTGATCGGGGAACACCTGGGCACGACCCCGGTGACTGACGCGACAACATCAGGGAACGTCACCGGAACCGCCGACGTGGGTGGGCTGGTCGGTCGCTCACTGGCTCCGGTACGCAATTCCTCGGCGGCCGGTGCGGTGACCGGTAGCGCAGACGGTGTGGGTGGTCTCGTCGGGAACACAAGTGCCGACGTGACGAACTCCTCGGCGAGTGGTGACGTGAGCGGTGCGGCTGGGAGCGACGTGGGCGGGTTGATCGGACGACTCGACGGTTCATCTGACATCCGTGATTCGTACGCAAAGGGAGCCGTCACCGCGTCAGGTAGCAACGTGGGTGGCGTCGTTGGCCGGGTCGCTGCCGGCAGTGTGGCCCGTGTCTACGCTACTGGGCAGGTCGAGGGTGGCACCAGCGTCGGTGGACTCGTCGGAGACAACAACGGAACGCTCTCGGACGCCTACTGGGACAAAACAGCCACCAACCAGACAAGCGCTACCGGAAGCGGAACTCCCCAGACTGTACGCGGCTACGAGGCAGTCAGTGCTGACACACCGGCTGCCAAAATGCAAGGACAGGCAGCGACGACGTTCATGTCCGGATTGGACTTCACCACGACATGGGCCGACACGAGAGGGTATCCGATACTACAAGCACAGGCGACCGGAGACGAACAGCCGCCGGTGACAGTGAACACGGCCGAGGCTGCAAACGTGAGCGCGGTGCAGTCCGAGCAGGTCTCGATTCCGGTTACTGTGACGACGCCCGGCACCGGTAAGGGACTCGTCATTATGGTTCGAGACGCGGCCGGACTCACCGATCTTGAGAGCGCCACGGCCGTGACCGATCAAACCGGAACCGCGACGTTCACCGTTACCGAGTCCACTGCGGGCACGTACACGCCGACGTTTGGGGTGGCAGGCAATTCGACCGTCTCAACGACGACACTCACCGTCGAAGAGGGCGTGGTACGGACGTACACTCGCGGGGACGGGACGCCACTGAAGGCGGCCTACCAAGGGAATGGGACCTCTGAGAATCCGTATCTGATCGACTCGCTCGCGGACCTCCAGGCGATCAACAACAGTACCCAAGCGCGTGACGAGCACTACCGACTGGCTTCCGATATCGACGCCTCGGCGACGAACGACTCGTCGTGGAACGGCGGCAGCGGGTTCGAGCCGATCATGGGGTTCAACGGAACCCTCGACGGCGCCGGTAAGATGATCACGAACCTCTCGATCAACCGAAGCGGGACGAGCCCGACCGGTCTCATTGGGGTGACCGAATCAGCTGCGGTGGTCAGTAACCTGACCCTCGCAAACGCCTCGATCACCGGGGACAACGATGTCGGAACGGTGGTCGGCAGTAACGCCGGGACTGTTCAGAACGTGACTGTCTCGGGGAGCGTCCGTGGCGGTGATCGAGTTGGCGGCGTCGTTGGCACTATCAGCGACGGTGGTGCCGTCACCGACTCGACAGGCGCAACGAATACGTCCGGTGACCAGCGTGTTGGGGGGCTTGCCGGCCAGAGCAACGGAACGGTGTCCGGCTCTACCGCCAGTGGCGCTGTCTCCGCGGACGGAAACGAGGCTGGTGGGCTGGTTGGCCAGAGTAACGGTGCGATAGATCGTTCCAGCACGAACAACACAGTCACTGCGAACGGCAGTCGAGTCGGTGGACTGGTCGGTCAGAGCAACGGTAACATCTCTAACGCTAGTGCGAGCGGGACCGTCACTGCGAACGGGAGTAGCGCTGGCGGACTGGTCGGTCAAAGCGACGGGATAGTGTCTAACTCCGAGGCGAGTGGCGATGTCTCTGTCGAGGGTGACGAAGCCGGCGGACTGATCGGCCAGAGTACCGGTGATGTGAAAAACGCCAGTGCAAGCGGGAACGCCACCGCAAACGGCAGCCGGGCCGGTGGATTGGTTGGCCAAAGCGACGGGAATGTGACTAGTTCCAGTGCGAGTGGCGATGTCTCTGTCGAAGGCAACGAAGCTGGTGGGTTGATTGGTCAGAGTGACGGGGCGGTTACCAACACTAATGCGAGCGGTACCGTTAGTGCGGGCGGCAACAGAGTTGGTGGACTAATCGGTCAGAGCGACGGAGACGTGACGAGTTCGACAGCGAACGGCACTGTCAACGCGAGTGGCAACGAGGCTGGCGGGCTCGTCGGTCGGAGTAACGCTGCGGTCAAGAACTCCAGTGCGAGTGGCGACGTCTCCGCGAATGGAGACAAAGTTGGCGGGCTGTTGGGTGAGAGCAATGGCGCAGTTAACGGCTCAACTGCACGCGGCGATATCGCCGCAACCGGTCCCAACACCGGCGCGTTGATCGGGAATCAATCGAGTGAGAAGGCGATCACCGATTCGGCCGCCTCCGGTGACGTGCAGGTTGATGGCGACTCGACAGGTGACTTGGTGGGAGGGGCCGGCGGCTCTTCGACGCTGCCAAGCGTCGAGACTGTCACAATCACGGACGAAACCAACGGCGACGGCACACTCTCCCCGGGCGACCGCGCTCGGGTCACCGTGGAAACCGGCTCTGGAACGATTTCGTCAGTAACGGTCAACGCATCCGCGTACGACGCCGGAGAGGTCACACTGAGCAACGCAGAGACCGACAAACCCAGCACCCACACCGGCGTGATCACCGTCGGACCGACCGCGACAGACGGAACGGGCCAGTCGCTCACGGTGACCGTGACGAGCGAGAACGGGAACGAGATCACCCGAACGGTTGAATCGACCGCTGTCAGTGTTGATACAACGGCACCAATCACACCAGTCGATGCGGTGTACAACGTGACCGTCGAGAACGGCGTCTTCGTCGTCGATAACGTCCCGCGAGACACCCTGACGCTTGAGCGCGGGTCGACGTACCGGTTCGTCGTCGACGCGAGCGGCCACCCGTTCCACATTGCGACGACTCCGGGAGGCGGGAACTTCGACACCATCTACACGAAGGGCGTCACCGTCTCATCTCCCTCGAGCTCGAATACGAATGCTGTCGAGAAAGGGAACCTCACGTTCAGCGTCCCATCCAATGCGCCGGACGAGCTCTATTACGCGTGTGGTATCCATAGTGGAATGGGCGGGCGTATCGATATCGTCGATGCGAACACGGCCGGAGAGGACGGCGATACTAGTACGCCGGACGAGGAGGACTCGCCCGCTGAAGATAGCAATGATCAAGCGGGCATCGACACGGGAATCGCTCCGGCAGTCGCAGTAACAACGAGCGACCTTGATTCGAACACGCTGTCGGCAGTGGACGTGACGTACAACGCGACGGGCGAGGTTGGGTCGGTCGATGACCTCGAAATCCAACTGTACAACGACACCGACTCGACAACGACGCCGATCGCGACCCGTACCGTCGGGAGTCTCGAAGGACTCACGAGTCTTACCGTGCCATCGTCGGCGGTCGGCGGCGGGACGTTCACCGGTCGAGCGACGCTGGTGAACACAAGCGCTGGAGAGACGGAACTGGCGAACAAAAGCACTCAGATCGTCGCGTACGAGAACGTCTCGACGAGTGTCACAGCCGGATCACTCGAGGATGGAACAATCACTGTCGCGTACGACCTCGGAAGCCTCGATCCAGAAAATGCGATCATCCGGGTCTCCCCGATAACGATCGGGAGCACGTTCAGGACAGAGACGGTGCGTCCGGGTCAAAGCCAGGGCATGGTAACGATCGATGTGCCGAAACAAGCTAACAGCCGGTTCAACGTGCAAACCGAGATCGAAGACACGTCGCGATCCCGCCAGATTCAGTCTTCACTCGGCTACGGCTGTGTCGGCTCACAGAAGGACCCGTGCCCGACAGTGGGCGAGAGCGGGACCACGGTCGTCGACGCGACGACCGGTACTGAAGTCGGAATCGAAGTGAACGCCACGATCGATCATAACCGCGGCGCGGTCGACTGGTATCTTCACCCGACCGGCTCGCCGGAGCAAAAAGACATCAGCGTCGTCGATGGTGTCAACGCGAGCACACCGCTCGAAGTAACGCTCACCGTCGACGACTTCGATCCAGTGTTCGTGCTCGGAACCGGGAACGCCGACGGGTGGGAAAAGACTAGAGTTGGTAAGGGCACGAAAGAGATCAGCATCACGGTAACCCCTGCGGAGGCGTACGTCGAGCCAGACATCCAAAACCCCGATCCGAGGGAGTGGCCGTTGAGCGACCACACGGCCTCGAAGCGATATGGTGCTATCGTCGACATGATGGCCGTCTCGATGGAGGGCCAGGTGAATCCGAGCTACCGAAGCCGGCTCGACGGGGCCTTCATCGGGACCGACGCACAGGCATTTAGCGTCCCGCAATCCAGCGTTGGGGGGAGCGACTCTGCAGGGTCACTGTCAATAACTGTCGCAGCCCCGCACTACGAGACTGACGGCGAAACAGTCAACACGGGCTTTTACAACGCTCGGATTCCGATCAGGGTCCTCAATGCATGGGAGATCACTCCTGGCCAGGTGACGGCAACGTACAAAGGCGAATCCGTCGCTGAATCGGATCTGACAGTCGAGCGTAAGAAGGGGGCTATACTCGTCTCCATGCCGGTCACGTACTCGTCGGGGACCGTTACCGTGAGTGGATCACAGGACTCCTCGGACACGACGGCGCCAACGCTGTCGAATGTGGCGCTCGGCTCTGATGGGGCCGGCAACCTCAGCTTCACTTTCGACTCGGACGAGCAACTCGGTGCGGCGACGAATGACGTGTCCGTGCGTGTCGATGGGCCCAACGCGAACAACGTGTACGCCTTCGACAGAGACGACTTCGTCCAGTCCGGGGCCGGTCCGTACACGTACACGCTCGATTCGACACAGGCGTTCGACAACGGCGAGGGAACCTACACAGCGACGATCGACACTGCTACTGATAGTGTTGATAACGACGGCGGTGGATCGGGTCTGACAGCCTCACACGAACACACCGTGGAGGAGTCGACACCCGAATTCGTCTCGACAGGGACGATCACGAGGCTTGAGAACCAAGATGGTCCGCTCGTCGATGTGAATGCGACCGACGGCCCAGGTGGCTTATTCGACGACGGAGTCACGTACACGATCACTGGCGGCGCTGATGCCAGTTCGTTCACCGTCGACAGCGACACCGGCGTCCTGTTGTTCACCGACTCTGCAGACTTCGAGACTCCAGCAGATGCCGACGGCGACAACACGTACGAGGTCGACGTGACCGCGGCCACCACAAGTGCCAACACGACACAACCAATCACTGTCACCTTCTACAGCGACACTGACGGGGATGGACTGGCCGATGATAACACTGCGGTTGGCGTGCCGACTGACGACGACGACGACAACGACGGAATACTAGACGCCGACGATCCGGAGCCAAAGGTCCCACAGATGAGCTCCGTTAGCGGCACCATCACCGACGAGGACGGTTCGCCGGTGACGAGTGGTACCGTGACGATCGTTAGCTCAGATGGGAGCCACAGACAGTCGGTGTCACTCAATAATACCGGTGACTACACCGCGACGGTGCCCGCCGGGAGCTACCGACTCGTCGTCGATAACACCTCGGCACCGGTTCGAGAACTCGAGGGTATCGACGTTGGGCCAGAGACAGCGGAATCACAGGATCTCACGCTCGAAGGCTCGGGGACCGTCAGTGGAGCGTTCACGAATCCCAACGGCGCGCCCGCGACAAATATTCCGGTTCAGATTACGAGCCACGACGGGAGCGAAACCTACTACACGATGACGAACAGCACCGGGCAGTATGCCGTCACGGTAGCACCCGGCGAGTACGTCGTTGCGCCTCTCGGTAACGACGCCGGAAACGGCTCTCATAAGGTGAATGTGACACGTGGCGAGAGGATAAGCCAGTCCGTGCGGCTGGATCCACAGCCGGTCGAAACCTCGGCGTCACTCAGCATCGTCGATGGTACTCCGGGTAATCTGAGCGTCGACGGTCACAAGATGGTGGTGATTCCGGAGGTCACTGACGGACTGTTACAGATTCAAATCGCGAATGCGAGTGATCCGAATCGCGACACGTCTGTTGTACAAGACCCCTCGGAACTGGAGGCGTTCGGCGTGACGGACGACACCATGTTCGAGATCCGGGTGACCGTCACAAACTACACGCCGCACACGTTGTTTTGGGCGCTTCGCGACGCCGAATTCAGTTCGCAACCGAACGCAACGAACCCGGCGGCGACGGACATCACCATCACGGGCAGTCCGGTGTCGCTCGCGACGACGTCGAGTCAGAAAAAGCGGGTTGGACCGCTCGTCAGCGAGGATCCGTCGACGGTATCGTGGCCGAGTGGTGCATCAGACACCGCTGACGCTCGGTACAACCAGACGGTGTACTTCTCGATTTACGACCTCTCTACGAGGCCGGACTCGCTCCGGGAGCGCCTGACTGGGTTGGTCCTCTCGACGAACGCGCAGCGAATCTCGCTGCCTGTGGTGTCGAACGACCGACTGCGAACGTGGATCGCCGGGCCGCGGTACGCGACGGCCGACGGTACGGTATACGAGGGATTTTACCAGGCACAAATCCCGCAATCGCAACTCGAAGCGTGGGGGGTTGCGGACCATCCCGAGCACAAACTCTTTGGTGAGTACAAATCCAGCGACCGAGAACTGACGGTCGAATCCACAGACGATGGAATAAGCGTCGACGTCTCGGATATCTCGTACTCAGCATCATACGTGGATATCAAAGCCGACGCTGATGCACCGGTTCCGGGTGAGCCTCAGGGAGGTGATGAGGAGAGCGTCGAAGAAGAGCCACCGAGCGTCGGAGACGACACCGAATCTGCCGATACCAGCGATGACGGAAGTGGTGACGAAGAGCCACCGAGCGTCGGAGACGACACCGAGTCTGCCGATACCAGCGATGACGGAAATGGTGACGAAGAGCCACAGTCAAGCACTGGCGAAATCGGTAGCAGTGCTGGCACAAGTAGCGGCGTTGGAGGTGATGCTGGTACTGGTGGAAGCGGTAGCGGTGGCGGTAGCGGCGGCGGAGGCAGTGACAGCGCAGGTGGAGCCGTCGGCGTCCTGCTCGCTTCGTTAACCGCTCCGGTACGGTGGTTCGGCTCGCTGTCTACCGCCGGCAAGGCAGCGGTTACGGTCACCGGTGGTGCTGGTGCGGCTGGAGCCGCCTACAGCTTCGGTGGCGACCGGATCCAAACACCGATGAACATGGCCCGCCGCCGGCTTCAATCGTGGCTCAGACGCCGGTTGCGCGGCTCGACGCGCCAGCAGCTCACGCGGCTCGTCACTACCCTGCGAAAACGGCTCGCCTGGTCGAACATCCGTGTACGGCTGGCGGCGCTTCGCAAGTACTTTACGCGGTCGTACTGGCGTGAGTGGTTCGAGAGCCGCCGGGAACTAGCGACTCGCGAGGGACTCCAGGCGTTCCTCGTCGGGACGTACCGGTCGTACCGGAAGCGCCAGTGGCGCGGCTGGTTGCGGAGCCGCCTTCGCGGTGGCGTCGATGCCGCCTCTGGCGGGCTCGTCACCACGCTCATCCCCAGTTGGCTCGCACCCGTCTCTGGGCCTGTTGGGGCCGCACTGAGCGTCGTGGTCGCCGAGATACAGCGCTGGATCGAAGACATCGTGATGGGCAAGTTCGACGCACTCGGCAAACGCTACTCGACGCTCATGCTCCGGTCGGGTGCACTGCTCACGGACACAACCGATCGATTGTGGTACGCTGTCACCGGCGAGAACCCTCCGGCGAGTAATTCGTCGGTCTCGTCGATCGCAGGCGAGCACGCTGGGGCGTTGCGCGAGGTCGGCATCGAATCGGTCGGCCAACTCGCGTCGGCGGACCCCAATCACCTCGAGAACGCGGTTGCGGTTGCGCCCGCGGTTATCGACAAGTGGATCGAGCAGGCGGACCGGCGGGAAACGAAGTCCGACCGTCCCCCGATCGCGGAGACTGTGAATGGAAGGCGGGTCCGCCAGCGAGTTGATCGAGTCACCGCCCGAGTGGCCACAGCGAGTAAGACGATACTAATACGTACCGCAGAGACGGCGGAACTGGGTGTACGGTTGCTGCGCACGCGGACAGCTGTTGCACCGACATGGCTCCGTAAGGACGCGCTTCCCACCATTATCGCGTCGGCACAGCGAACACGCACTGCGGTACGACAGCGAACCTTTGAACAAGCAGAGCGGGTGCGGCCGACTCTCCGTCAGTTCATCATACTTATAAACGACCGGTTGGGGACGACAGACAATGGTTTGCGATCGATAGATGGAATCGGGCCGGCGTACAGCGAGCGACTCAGCGACGCGGGGCTCACGACTGTCGATGAGTTAGCGCGTTCCGACCCCGAGCGAGTGGCGGTGAGTATCGGCGTGTCGCCGAAACGTGTCTACCGATGGACTGCGCAGGCTAGGTCCGCAGAGTGGATCGGTCAGCGTCTCCGACGACGGGTCGCGGTCCGACTCGTGAAAACGGAGGCATCGGTCGCCGAGCTCCGCGACTCGGACCCTGCACCGCTTGACCCTGCTGTCAACAGCCGAGCGTGGGGGTCGTTAGACACGCCGTCGGAAGCCGCAATGCGATGTCTGTCAGCGGTCGGTATTGAGTCCGTCTCTCAGCTAGCCTCGGCGGACCCTGACCGCCTCGCTGCTGCAACGAACTTCGACACCGACCGCACGGCGGCGTGGGTCGAGGCAGCCCGCATCTATCATAAATACATCCTCGCACACTAAGTGATAATGAACTACACAGAAGCGCGATCGTTCACCTACGAGATATTCGCTCCACGATTAGGGGGAAGACTCGGGGCAGCG
Source organism: Natronomonas salsuginis (assembly GCF_005239135.1). Taxonomy (NCBI): domain Archaea; kingdom Methanobacteriati; phylum Methanobacteriota; class Halobacteria; order Halobacteriales; family Natronomonadaceae; genus Natronomonas; species Natronomonas salsuginis. The sequence continues at coordinate 62,792 of NZ_QKNX01000007.1, read as the reverse complement.
TTCGATTGGGGTATCATGGGGCTGATCGTGATCAATATTATCGCAGTGCTGCTCGAAACCGTGGACCCCGTTGCGGCCGCGTACAGACGTGAACTGTATCTGATCGAACTGATTTCGATTATCGTTTTCACGATCGAGTACGTGGCTCACGTCTGGTCGATCACCGAAACGCGGTCGTACGCGAAACCGATCCGAGGACGCATCCGTTTTATTTGTACACCGCTGATGATCGTTGATCTCCTTGCGATCCTTCCGTTCTATCTCGCAAGCATATTCGCCGTAGATACGCGCTTTCTCCGGGCGATGCGGCTTGTGCGGGTGATCCGGCTGCTCAAGATCGCTCGCTACTCCGAATCGATCAGGTCATTAGGAGCCGTCTTTCGGAATCAAAAAGAGAAACTGGTCGTTTCGGCGGCGATGAATATCATTCTACTCGTCTTGGCTTCATCAGTTATGTACCAACTTGAACATGAAGCACAGCCCGAACTATTCAGTTCGATCCCGGCGACGCTGTGGTGGGGAGCAATGACACTCACGACGGTCGGATACGGAGACATGTACCCGGTGACCAGAGGAGGACAGATTGTCGGTTCCCTTATCGCCGTGTTCGGGATTGGCTTGTTCGCTCTCCCAGCATCAATACTGGCCGCAGGCTTCATTGAGGATTCCCAATCAGGCTCGGAAAATACCTGCCCACACTGTGGAGAGTCGCTGGACAACCACTAATCACACCAGCAGGCACCAACGGTATGTGCTGTGACACGTGAACTGTCTCGGGCGCATCTCCTGAGGCAGTCGGATTATCGATCTGGTAGGCGTTCGTACGAAGTCTCTCGAAAGTACACCTATATGATTAGGTTTTTTTTTTGCTGTACCAATACTAGTAGGCTACATCATTAACACAGAGCACTATGTTTATTTTCCATGGCCGAGACGTCACCGTACTCTACGTCCGTAGTGGAAATATGGAGTACAGACACGCAACTTGTAAAAGGGTTTGAAAGACCGGTCGTGGTCTCCGAAGCAGTTCTTAGCACACTTATGGAAGCCGTAGATCACTGGCCAGAACTCAGTAGATCCCCACCGGTGTTCGAGTTCGTGGATGTAGACAAGCTAAATGGCTTGTTCAAAAGTCGTGCAGTCGACGAGACCAGCTACACGCCCTCTGTAGAGTTTCTTTTCCAAGACGCACTTGTTACGGTTCTGTATGGGTCAACGGTGCGTGTCATCGTCGAACGAGATGTGTAAGTAAAATAGATGACACATTGTAGCACTGTTCTGATCGTCGACGACGAAGAAAATCTCGCCGACTTATTCGGTATTTGGCTACGCGAGCAGTTCGAGGTTTATGTGACCTACTCTGGGGAAGATGCACTGGAAATTTTCGCTGAGGAATCCATTGATATCGTCCTTCTAGACCGTCGAATGCCGGGGCTCTCTGGCACGGAAGTGCTACAATCAATTCGCGAAAACGGTGATGGCCAGCAGGTGATTATGGCGACAGCTGTGCAGCCAACGGAGGATCTAGCGTCCATCGACGTGGACGACTATCTCATCAAACCGATTGACCGGAGAAAACTTCTTCGAACTGTCGAAGCTGCGGAGCTGGTTCTCACATACGAAGATTCACTCACAGAGCTTTTCTCACTCACCGCGAGGAAAGCCACACTAGAGGCGAACCTCGACAAAACAGAGCTTCAAAAAGACGATCGATACGGCAATCTCCTCAAGAGAATACGGGAGTTGGAAGAAGACGCTGATACGACACTCAAGCGTCTCGAGGCAGAGTATCAGATCGATATGCTGGTCAGAGACCAGCGTATCGGGTCCCAACCTGTAGATCAGCTTTGATATGCTTCGAGGAGCTGTGGCGTCCACTGATTATGCTACCAGCAGCAATGTCGCAGTACTCGCAGAAAACAAGTATCCGATGCTCATCGGATTGGCCTTCGTACGAGCTATTGCATTTTTTAATTATATTAATTATGCCATTTGCTATGCTGCCTTCTCTGTTTTAGTTTCTGCATTGAAGTTTCAAACCCCTTTTACAAACAGTGTATGAGAATGCCTTAGCCCTGCGGCAATTCACCGATCAAAGATAGAGAGGTAGCGTATTAATACCTATTAGTAAAGCTTGTCCACGCTTTACACTATACATAAAGGCATAATACAAATACCGTATATGAGCGATCGTTCTGATGTAATATGACCCAACCAGGCAGCGAGTCACTATGGCTGTGGCTAGGGACAGCAGGAATGCTCATTGGTATGCTATACTTCATCGCCCGCGGATGGGGTGAAAAGAATAGACGCCGTCAAGAGTTCTATATTGTCACGATATTCATCACTGCTATCGCATTCGTAAACTACCTGAGCATGGCACTCGGATTCGGGTTGACGACAATCGAGATCGGCGGTGAGGAGCTACCGATTTATTGGGCACGGTATACCGATTGGCTGTTCACAACGCCACTCTTGCTCATTGACCTCGGATTGCTTGCTGGGGCAAACCGAAACCAACTGTCTACACTCGTTGGCCTTGACGTACTGATGATCGGCACTGGTGCCGTGGCAACGCTATCGACAGCTGGTGTGCTGCTCAGCCCTGTCGGGGACCGCATTATTTGGTGGGGTGTCTCGACGGGCTTGCTATTGGTGTTGCTATACTACCTCTTCGGCACTCTGACCGAAGAAGCAAACCAACTGTCGGGAGCCGCCCGATCGACGTTTAGCACTCTTCGAAACCTCATCGTGGTCGTTTGGCTGGTCTACCCAGTGTGGTGGATCCTCGGCACGGAGGGGCTCGGAATGATCAGCCTCTACAGCGAAACTGCCGGGTTCATGGTGCTCGACCTCGTCGCCAAGGTCGGCTTCGGTATCATCTTGCTATCGAGCCGTGATGTTCTCGACGCAGCGGGCGAGGCTGCTGGTGCGGCGCTAGGAGACGCAGACCCCACTGACTAATTGCGAAAGGGAGTCTGCTACCTGTAGCTATCGACGAGAAACGTGCTCTCGGAGAGCGGTTTCCACTGAGTAAATAAAACGCGCACGCGTCGAACCAGTGTTGCACAGCGCGAACACCTGAACGTCGAGAATCGATTTGTGTCGATAGCTATTGTAGCATACTAACCGTGTCATAGAAGACAGCTCATGCGGTTACAGAAAGCAAGTGGCCGAAGTCTGATGTTCCGGGCTCTCTGATAACGAACAGATGCGTTAGTTTCGAAAAGCACGGTACGCAGTCGCTCTCCTGGTAATTCCACTCACTGGCACCGGCTTCACAACACAGATCGATGAGCACTCGCTGCGGTACGTTGTATTGGGATCTCTCATTTTGACAGGAATGGTTGTACTGTCCGTGAGGATCGAATACGCAGACCGTTCAGTAAACGAATGGCCCTCGGAGTTCGCGAGTGATTCTATGACACGCTGACTGAACGGATAACTCACTCCGGCTGTCGTCGAAAGAAAGGCAAGCATCAGTCCAACCCTCCAAAGCCGTGGCCGTGTGCAGTGAGATAGTTGGTCTCGATTTCCGATCCAACCTTCAGGCGTAAACGAGAGGGCCCAGTCGTCGCCGGGTTCGCCGTCCATCGCCGGGCCGAGCGATATCGTCTCCGCTAAGTCGTCAATCACGTAGTGCCACTCCGTACCCCGAGTGATTTGGTCGTGCCCCTCGGGTCGGGGAGCCCCAGGATCGACGTCATCTATCCTCCGAAACTGTGAACTTCCAACATTCGAATTTAGTATCGCGATAAGTGGTTTATATATCGCGTGTCTCAGCGTCCAACGCGGTTACTTTCGGCGTTTCCCTCCCGATTACGGCACTACTCGGCCTCCGAAGACGGCCCGAAGAACTGCGACCGACGATTTCGCACGGAGGCGTACCGCAGCGCGTACACTACTCAACTGAGGGACGACCCACGACCGACCAACTGCCTGTCCGGCGGGTCGTGTCGACCGCGGTTGTAACGCGAAAATGGGGGTTAAAACCTCTGCGTTGAGGCTGATCCAGTTGCCTGCCACGATCGAAACGAGGCGTTCTGGAACTGAGCTATGTACGGTACTCGTCGAATTTCTGGGTCACGTACGGGCTCGAACGGCCGGGCAGTTTTCACGCAGGGTCGACGACTGCACCGATCAGGTACGGTAACCGCCGTCCAGCAACGCACGTCCCTTCGCTCGGTGTTCGGTCAGACCGAGGTGTCGATGCCGTTGATCGTGACGAACCCGTACTCGCAGTTGATGCAGCGCCACTTCTTTTTGATACCGAGATGGATCCGCATGCTCGCTGATTTGTAGAACTCCGTTGAGTCACAGTCGGGGCAATCGGTCTCCAATGAGAGAGCCATACCGACACTTGCTCCGGGTACGCATTGTATTTTTCTGGTTCGGGTGGCCGCGTCGGATTGGGTGTCGGCCGGGGGTTTGATCGGTTCGAAGCCTAGAGCGGTGCTGAGTGCATCGTCCTCACGATCCATCTGAGACCAGTGTATGGCCAATAAATCATATATAGCGATACAAATTCCCAGCCGCGGTATCGACTCCACCTGTCGGCGGTTATCGGCGGGCCGCACGCGACGCGCCCGCCGAATCCACCGTCACCGGTATCGGCGAGTGGCGAGCCACGCGACGGCGAGGACCGCGGTAACGGCCGGGAGAACGCCGAATCCAGTTTGGTCGACGGGGGCTTCGTCGTCCAGTTCTGCCGCTTCGGTCCGCGCAGGGGTTGGGTTCGATGCCGATTCACCGCCGATGTTCGCCGCACTATCGGTCGTCTCACTCTCGCTGGAGCTATCGTCAGCGGCGGCGTTCTCCGCATCCGTCCTCTCGTCGTCCCCACGTGCGTCGGTGGGCTCTCCGATCCCGTGTCGCGTCCGTCCGTTCCGTCCGAATCGCTATCCGAACTGGTGTCCGACGAACTGGCATCGACATCGCCGCCGCCACTCCCCGCGGTGCTCGGATCTGTCTCAGAACCGTCGTCCGTACCGCCGTCGTTGGACGGTCCGACGGTGGCTGTCACAGAATTCGACTCGATCTCTCCGTAGCGCTCGCCCGCCCCGTCGAACAATCGGATCCCGCCAGTGCCCTCGATACTCCCGGCGGACACCTCGACCGCCCCGCTCGATTCGTCCATCACCGTCACCTCGGCGATCGAAACCGGACCGGTCTCGTTTGTGTCAAAACAACGCAGGCGGGACGGTCGGTCCCGGTGTGGCGTCAGATCAACTGGTCGAACAGCGCCTGAACGTCACCCACGTCGACGACCTCGTCTCCGTTGAAGTCGAACGCGGCTGCGTTGTTCTGGACTGCCTCGGTGTTTCGGTTCGCGAACAGCGCCTGTGCGTCTCCCATGTCGAACTCGTCGTCCCCGTTGACATCCTCGTAGAGACCATCCCCGTCGAGGTCCTGCGGCGGGGTCTCGAACTCGCCAAGCGCCGGCGGCGTGATGACGATCTCCGCGGTCGCGTTGCCGTCCTCGGTGACGACGCCGTGGGTGTACGTCCCGGCGGAGATCTCGCCGCTCGAAACGGTGAACGACACGTCGGCGCTCGCTCCGGGGTCGAGCTCGACGTCCTCGGAGTCGACGGTCGCCCCGTCGAACTCGAAGGAGACCGTCTTGATGCCGGTGAGTTCACCCGTGTTCGTCACCGTCGCGGTAACCGTGATGTCGTCGCCCTGGGCGACCTCGTCGGGCGCATCGAGGCTCGATACCTCGAAGAACGGCTCTTGGAGCTCTTCGACGGTCATGCCCACTCCTTCCGTCGCCCCGATCTCGTAACCGTCGCCGGACTCGTCGTAGACCAGCGCTTCCTGAACCGAGATGTCGACCTCGCCGGGTGCATCTCCGCTGACGTTCACGGTCCCGATGACTGCCTCTGCGCCAGCGACGCTCTGTCCGGCGACTTCGATACGGATCGCGTCGCCGGTCTCGATAACGTCGGTCAGGTCGGAGTCATCGCCATCGATCGACTCCCCGTCGACTTCGACGCCGTCGAAGGTGGCAACGCCGCCGTTGCTGAGCGCGAGCGTGATATCGTATGCGCCGACGCTACTCCCTTCGAGGTTGGACACGACGATGTCGAATTCGTCGGATTCGCCCTCCGTGATCGTCGACGCGGACGGTTCGAGACTCACGCCGATCCCGCTTCCGGGGGCGACCGGCGCGTCAGCGACCGAGATCGTCTGCGTCGCGGTATCGGTTTCGCCATCGTCGTCGGTGACGGTCAACGTGACGTCGTAGTCGCCTTCAGAATCGAAGCTCGTGGTCGTCGTTTCGCCGGTTGCATCGGAGGTGCCGTCGCCGTCGAAGTCCCACTCGTAGTTCGCGATTGCGCTATCATCGCCCGACCCCGAGGCGTCGAACGATACTTGCTCGCCCGTTTGCGGTCCGATCGGACTGTGCGTGAACGACGCCCCCGGGGGTTCGTTCTGGCTCGGCTCTTCGACGGTGATCGTCGTCTCTGTCGAACCGAGGACCTGTGTGTCGTCATCGGGATTGATCCCCGACCCCTCGACACCGACGGTATAGTCGTCCGGTTCGGCGTCACCCGGAACGTCGATTTCGTAGGTGATCTCGTACGTCTGGGTTCCCGCAGTGAGCCAGACGACCTCGAGGACGTTTGGGCTCCCGGATGGTGAATTTGGCGCGCCGCCGTCGGCGTCGGTCATCGTTCCCTGCCAGTCTGTCGGGAGGATGACCTGCACGCCGTGCCCAGTGATATCTTCGGTGGAGAAGGTCGTCGTCAGTTCGACCGTCTCACCCGGCGCCGCCGTCACCGCGCTCGCTGATTGTTCGACCGTTGCGTCCTGTGCTGCGACCGTCCCCACGCCTCCGAAGATCGAAAGGGCGACCATCAGCGCTACGAGGACCGTTGCCGTCTGTGTAATTCGTGTTGTCATAGTTCGTGTCCGCTAGCGTCGCTCTGTTGTCCACGCGGTGCTGCCGTTCTGACTGAAAATCGCCGGGCGGGTCGCCGGCGCGTTTGAGGATACTCCTCGGGTCGCCGGCGAATCCCGATATCCGGCGCGAGAGAGCCACCTCTCACGAGAGGCGACGGGACAACGGTGTCGTCCGCCGTCGGAGATCCGTCGTGACCGTCATTGGGAGGCCACTCGGTGACGGTAGGTGCGCCGCGATGGCCGTGTACCTCGAACGTCCGCGCGGATTCACTACCGATTCGGTCGGCTCGTATCATCGACGATCAGATCGATCCTCCCGCGCCGGTCGCGACGATCTCGATCGCGTTGACCTGCGGATTCTCCATCGGCCCCTGCTCGAAGTCGACGTCGACGGTCCCGTCGCTCGTGATGGTGACGCTCTTCATCGCCCCGTTAGCGTGGCCGACATCGGCGACCGGATCGTACTCAGTCAGGACCTGTTGCCCCTCGACCGAGACGTTGAACTGTCGATCTTCGGGCTCGCTGGTTCCGGGGTACTGATTGCTGAGGTAGAGTCGAATTTCGACCTCTGCGTCGACGTCGGTCGAGAACTCCCACTCCATCTCCCCATATCGCTCAGCGTCGAACACTGCTCCCGGCGTGCTATCGGGAATAGATCCGGTCGGAGTGACGTCGTCACCCCCGGCGTAGTTCCCGCTATCAGTTTCGGGGACCGAAACGAGGTACGGCGAGGAATCGTCCGCGACGCCGGTCCAGTCGGGTCCGTCGTCGATCGAGCTTACGTCAGCGCTTTCGCCCGCGTTGATCCGGTAGAGCACCTGTGGTTCGGGGTCGGCGGCTTCCTCGACGGTGAGCTGGAAGCTCTCGGTCGCGGCGTCGGTGCCGTCGTCCGCCGTGACGTCGACCGTGTAGGTACCGGCGTCGCCGGTTTCGGGTTCGATGGTGAGCGTTCCGGTGCCGTCTCCCGCGTCGGAAAAGCCCACGAAGGCCGGCCCGGCCGCGGACAGCGACAGCGCGTCGCTGTCGTCGGCAGAAGCACTGACTGGAACCGTCACCGAACCGCCCTCTGTCACGGTCTGATCGGCGATCGAATCGACCACAGGTGCCTGGTTTTCGTCACCACCGTCGTCGGCTGGCTCGACCTCGACCGCCGACAGTTTCGCGTTGTCCGCGACTGTCGAGAACCCGATGTTCAGCTCGCCATCGGTGACGTCGGCGGTGATCGTCTCTTGCACCGCGCTGAGCGACCCGCCAGCTTCCGCGTAGATGTCGTAGCCCGACAGGGCCGGTTCGCCCTCGACCGTCACGTCGAAGAGCCGTTCGCCGGTCTGGTCGGCGCCGGGGTTCGAATCTTCGGACGTCCCCTGGAAGATCTCGGCGAAGTGGAGCGTCACGTCGTAGCTCCCGTCTTCGAGCGGCACGTCGTAGCTGAAGTTCCCGTAGCGTTCGGTCTGGTAGAGCGGGTCGTCCTCGGTGCCGTCGATTGGCTTCGCGGTATCGTAGGCCGTCCCGCTGTCGAAGCCCGTGTCGGCTTCGAAGGCCGTCCCATGCGCAGCGGTGTACGCCGCCCCGCCCGCGTTCACGGCGAAGCTCGTGGCGCTGTCGCCGGTCCCGTCGTCGGTGCTGTCGTCGTACTCTAACACGACGACGTTCGAGTCGAGTCCGGTGTCGCCGCCTTCCTGGACGGCGGCAGTTATGTAGTTGAACCCGCCATCGGACGTCGAGTCGGTGAGCGTCAGATCGACGGTCGCCTCACCGTTTTCGTCGAGCGTGACGGTCGTCGTCTCGACATCGAGCGCCTTGTTCGCCTCGTACGCCTCGATGTCGTAGCCGGGTGATCCGGAACCGTCAGCGTCCGGTACGTTGTTCAGGTCCAGTCCCCCCTCGACGCGCGCGACCTCGACCGTTGCGTCGGCGGGACCGGCGACGGTAATCGTCTGCTGGGCCTCCGAGACGGTCGCGGCCGCGGTGTCGCCGCTCAGTGCCGTCGATTCGAGCGGGACGCCCTGCACGCCGATCGCAGTCGCGCTGGCCACGTCGCCCGTGATCGTCGATTGCGCGCCGCCGCCGCTACCGTCGCTGAACAGCGTGTTCGTCTGCGTCTCGCCGATGTCGTACTCAACGGTCACCGTCGCGCCCGCGAGTTCCAGCCCCGAGACGGGGCCGGCCGCCTGCGAGCCGACGGTCGCACCCTTGATGCTCGTCGGATCGTTGTCTGCCGAGAAGGACAGTTCTTCGCCAGCGTCGAAGTCCGTGAACTCGATCGTCAGCGTGTCGTAGCCGTCGTCGCCGTCGACGCCGTTGTGGGGATCGCTGAAGACGTCTCCGTCGGCGGTGCTGACGACGCCGACGCCGTCTCCGGACTCGCTGTCGACGACGAGGCCCTTACCGGTCGGGTCGCCCGCAGTTCCCTCCGGGTCCCACACGATGTCGGGTATGGTTCCCGAATCCAGTTCGATCGTCACCGAAGAGATTCCGGCGTCACCGGTGTTCGACAGCTGGAACGAACCGCCGCCGTAGGTGCTCGAATCGACGCCGCTGTCCGGCGTCACGAGCAGCTGCGACGATCCCTCCGCCGCCACGGGTTCGCTGACGGTGACGGTCTGGGTGGCGGTGTCGGTTTCGCCGTCGTCGTCGGCGACGATCAACGTGACGTCGTAGTCGCCGGCGGCCGCGAAGCTGGTGGTAGTCGTTTCGCCCGTTGTTTCGGTGGTGCCGTCGCCGTCGAAGTCCCACTCATAGCTCGCGATCGCGCTGTCGTCGCTCGATCCCGAGGCGTCGAGCGTCACGTTTTCGCCGACCTTCGGCGCGGCCGGGTCGGCGGTGAACGACGCGGTCGGCGGCTGGTTGTCGCCACCGCCCCCGTCGCCGACCGTCGCCTCCGATTGCCAGAGGCTGATGAGCTGTTGGATCGTCTGGAAGTCGATCGTTTGGCCGCCGGTTCCGGGGATCTCGGACTCACTTTGCCACCAGCTGATCGCCTGCTGGATCTCGGCGAACTCAATCGTCGCGTCGTCGCCGTCCTCGTCGTGGGCCGCGACGGCCTCCTCGACGCTCACCTCGCTGCCGGATCCATCGTCGAGTTTCACGATCTCGATGGCGTTCACCTGCGGGTTCTCCGCCGCGCCGTGGTTGAACTCCACGTCGATCGTTCCGTCACTCTCGACGGTGAACGCCTCCATCGCGGCGGTCTGGTCGCCGTAGGTGTCGATGACGTCGAAGTTCGAAAGGACCTGCTGATCCTCGACCGAGACGTTGAACACGCGGTCACCGACCGCGCTCGTGCCGTCCCACCCGTCGTGGAAGTACAGGCGGACCTCGTAGGTCGCCCCGTCGTCCGTGGGGAACTCCCACTGCATCGGCGGCTCCTCGGCCGGATCGTACTGCTCGGTCTGGAACAGTTCCGTCGGCGTCCCGTCCGGGACCGAGCCGTCGACGTTCTCGACAGTATAGGTGCTACCCGGAATGTCGCCGCCCGAGACGAGATACTCGCTCGGCGAGCCGCCCGTGTCGGCACTCCAGGCCGGCCCGTCGTCCGTCGCGGTGACCTCGGGACCGCCCGCGTTCACGCGGTGGACGGCGTCACCCTCGGCGTATGCATCGTCGGTGTCCTCGACGGTGATCGTCACCGTGTCCGTGTCGGTCTGCTCGCCGTCGGAGACGCTGACTCCGAAGGTGAGCGTCGTCTCTCCGTCGACGTCCGGCGCGGTGAACGTCGGGTCCTGCGCGTCGTTGATGCTGAGCCCGACGTCCGGGCCGTCGAGTTGCGTCCACGTGTAGCCGAGCATGTCGCCGTCGGGGTCCGAAGAGCCCGACGCGTCGAGTTGCACTTCGGTGTTCTCTTCGACGGTCTGGTCGGTCCCAGCGTCGGCGATCGGCGGCTGGTTCGTCTCGCCATCGTCCTCGAGCGGCGTGATGTGGAGGTTCGTCCACGTCGCATCGAAGCTCGAGCTCGCGCCGTTCGATGTCGAGACGACGCCGGCGGCCATCCCCTGGTCGGCCGACTCGATCCACTCTGCGGGAATCGTCGTCTCGCCGACGGCGACCGGCTCACCGCCGTCGGTCGCGTAGTACGCGTGGACTGTGTCGTTGCTCGGGTAGACGCGCAGGTAGAGATCGGTGTTCGTGCTTTGGCCGGTGACGCTCGCATCGTCCGGCTGGGCGACGCTCTCGAAGCTTCCGCCGACCTCCTTCGCGAACTCCACCCCGCCGGTGCCGCCGTTGGCGGAGACGACCAACTTCGCGTAGTTGTCCTGATCGCCGTTACCGAGATAGACCCCCGTGGACTGGTAATCCTCGGGGCTGTTGGGGAAGCCGTTCACCGTGGTGCTGACGACGAACGGTTCGTCGGGCGCGTTCGCGCCAATCTGGAAGCTGTACTGCTGGGTGTTGGTGTTCTGGTGGGCGTCTCCCTGCGGGACCCCCTCGACGGTCAAGACGTTCGCCGCGCCGCCGGCGATGACGCTGTCGCCGTCGTAGAGATCCATGTAATCGTCCTCGCCGTTCGTCATCACGCCGGTGAAGCCGAGACCGAGGACCGTCTCGGGCTGTGCGTTCGGCTCGAAGTTCAGTTCGATCGGCAGATCGCCGTCGAGGCCGTTCGACGCGTCGCGGGCGAACGGGTCCTCGCCGTCGGGCAGGCCGTCCCCGTCGTCGTCGTCGTCGGTGATATCGGAGACGCCGTCGTCGTCGAAGTCATTCGGCGTCGAACCCGCCGAACACGGGTCGGTGCCGGCCGCGATCTCGTCCGCGTTGCTGTACCCGTCGCCGTCTTCGTCGAGCGACGGATCGTCCGCACCGGTACACTGCCCCACGTCGCCGCCACCGTAATCGTTCGGCTCAAAGACGGTGATGTCGTTGCCGCCGTGGTTCGCCGTCCAGATCGTGCCGGGAAGCGTTTCCGCGTCGCCCTGGGCGGTGATGCCCAGCGCACCCCCTTGGGTCAGCGGCGATGACACGTCGGTGACCTCGTCGCCCGCGGCGTTCAGCTGCACACGCTTGATCGTGCCGCTGCCGGCCTCCACGACGAGCAGATCGCCGCTCATCGCGCTGCCGAAGTTGGAAGCGGTGTACTCCGTGATGCCGCCGGTCCAGCCGAACGTCGGCCCGATGGAGTTGTCCTCGGTGGGGTCCTGGTAGTCGCACTCGATCGGGTTCGCCATGTCGAACGGAACCGGGGTGTCCGACGCGTCGAAGTCGTGGTACTGGTTGCCGTCGGCGTCCCAGAGGCCGGCGCCGTCCGGGTTGGCCCGGACGGGCGCGGCGTGGCCGCCGTACGAGCCCTCGGTGGCAAGGTGGAGCTGGTCGCCGGTCCCGTAGCTGCCGTCCTCGTTGGGCTCGTTGGTGCACATCCCAGTCGAGCCCTCACCGACGGGCTGGCCACCCCAGCCGCCGTTCGGCCCGTTGTCGATGACGTAGAGCTGCCCGTCCTGCGAGAGGACGATGTCGTACGCGTTCCGGTAGCCGGGCGAGTAGATCTGCACCGGGCCGCCGTCGACGATTTTCGCCTGGTTCAACCCGTCGTTCCCGCCGAACGGGAGGGATCCACCCTGGACGGTCGGGATCGAGTAGTAGTAGTCGAGGTCGGGGTACGCCGAGTCCTCGTCTTGGAGGCTCTTCGGCTGGTTTTCGGCTTCGATCTGCGCGAGATCGATGTCGAGCACGGCCGCCGAGAGCGCGTACTCCGGCGTGTGCCCGAAGTTGTTCCCGGGCGCGCCCTTGTTGGTGTGGCCGCCGACGGCGAGATACAGCGTCTCGCCGTCCGTGGAGAGGTCCAGCCCGTTGGGCGAGTGGTTCTCCTCCGAGCGTGGTAAGCCGAGCACCATCACGTCGTGGTCGACGCTCGCGAGGCTCCCGTCGCCGTTCCAATCGAACGTCAGCCGTGAGACCGCTCCCGAGTTGGTGTCCTTCGAGTCGTCGTCGTCGCCGACGTCGATCTGCGCGTCGCTCGAGGAGACGTAGACGACCGGTTCGGCGGCCGTCCCGCCGGCGGTAATACCAGTGATCTGCCGGGCGGTCCGCCCCGCATCGTAGTTCCCGAGGTCGTCGTGGTTCGGGATATCCTTGATCGCGGTTATCACCTCCTCGTTGAGGACCTGATAGCTATCCTCGCCGTTGCGCTCGACCTCCAGCGCGTACACGTTGCCGCCCTGTGTCGAGACGTATGCGCGGCCGTCAGGGCCGAAGTCGACCGCCGTCGGGTTACCGGCGCTGAACCCCTGTAGCGTCGATTTGCTGAACCCGACCGGCACGTCGCTCGCGCCCTCACCTGAGAGCCCGATCGTCAACGGATCGTTCGTGCCGCTGTGGCTCACTTCGAGCGCGGCGGTCTTCGACTCGACGTCCGACGGCGAGAACGTCACCTGCACGTCGATCGACTCGCCGGGTGTGAGCGTCGTGCTTCCCGTGAAGTCGTGGGAGAACGCCGCCGCGTCAGAACCGGATATCGAGACCCCCGTTACGTCGATGTCAGCGTCGCCGCTCTCGCCGAGATTGGTCAACGTCACCGCCTCGGTCCCGCTGTCGCCGGCGACGACGGTTCCGAAGTCGACGCTCGACGAGCCACCGAGCGTGTCGGGCTCGGGCTCAGAGGGAACGATCTCGACCGCGGAGATCTTCGCGTTGTCCACCTCCGTCGTGAGCTCGATGTCGATCGTCCCATCCGTCGGGGCCACCGTCGTCGATTTCATCACGCCCGTTTCGGGGCCGACGTCGGCGTAGATATCGTAGTCGTCGAGGAACTGCTGTCCCTCGACGGACACGTCGAAGACCCGAGCACCGTCTCCCCCTTCGGGATTCCCGCCGGAGACGCCCTGATAGATCTCCGCGAAGTACAGGCGGACCTCGTACTCTTGACTGCTGTCAATCCCATCAGAAAACGTCCACTGCTGATCGCCGTACAGCTCGGATCCGAAGATCTCCGTCGGCGTCCCCGACGGCACCGACGAGTCGAGATCGACCGTTCCGGAGTACGCCTCGTACGTCGAGCCGCCACTCACCGTTACGCCGCTCGTTGATCCGGGCGGGGTCCAATCCATGCCGCCGTCGACCGCGCCGACGGTCCCGCTACCCGCGTTCACGCGATACTCGGCAGTTGCCGCCTGTTGAGCATGTGTCGGACCGACGGCGAACGCCACGCCGCCGAGGGCGATCGACGTTACCATCAGGACCGAAAATACGAGTGCGAGCGTCTTCCAGCGAATGCGATTCGAACGCCGCTGAACCAGGCTGGCCATGGTAGATGGCCATCTGTATACATAATAGTAATAAACCGGCTTCCGATCTTAATGGTGGATTTTTTATTAATTATCGAATGTATTCTAGCTAAGCGGTCTCATCGGGACGTTAGGGCCCGATTCTGTGGCTCATTGTAATGTTTTCATCGCAGTATTTTACGGGAGTAATACACTCCTACTTCGGTGAGCATCACGGATTCGTACACGACGAAAACACCATGGCTACGGGACATTCATCCACATCTGGCAGCCACTAATGGACCCGGATCGGTTTGGACGGACTTGTTCCCCAACCCATTCAGCGTTCGTTGCGAGTTAAAGGGATATTAACCTCTCCTCCGTACTCCCGGTCGAGTCACGACTGCCGGGATGGCTGTGTGCCGTCGTCGTCGGCCCTGCGATCCACACCGCGGCGGAGCGTCGCCCGCCACGAACGGCCGCTGGGCCGCCTTTCCGACCGGAACTCGTCGAGTCGCGTCTGGGTGTTCGGTGTCGGCTCCGGTGTCGGCTCGGCTCCGAGCAGCCGCGGGAGTGCGGTGTCGGCGAACGTCAGTCCCAACACCAGGATCATCGGGGCGAAAAACAGCCCGTAGAAGCCGAAGACGATCGGGCCGAAGATGTACGCAAGCATCAACAGCCCGACGTGGGTCCGCTTGCCGCTGAGATACGGCCGGAGGACGAGATCGGGGATCGTATCGACGACTACGGCCGCCAACACGAGAAAGCCGACGATGTAGCCGAACAGCGCGAGATCACCCCCGAGCGCGATCGGGAGCGATGCGATCCCCGCCAGGGGGAGATAGACGATCTTCATCCCGACGACCGGGATCAGGCTCGCGATGCCGGTCAACGCGCCCGCGAGCGACGGGTACGGAACCTCGACGGCGGTCGGGACGACCGCGTTGTAGGCGGTGAAGACGAAGATCGCGATGATCGAGATGACGATGACGTTTAGCAGGTTCCCGAAGAGAACCGCCTCGAGTTCCTCGTCGGCGGCCTCGAAGAACTCCCGGACGATGGCGTCGTCGTCGAAGCGGAGCAGCCAGGATCGGAACTTCGATCCGTCGATCAGGAGATAGTACGTCACGACGGCGATGATCAGCAGGTTCAACAGCAGCCCGGTCACGAGACTGGTCACGAACGCCGCGTGTTCGGCCGCGAAGTCGATGAACACGTCCAGCTGCCCGGTCTGATACGCGTCGATGATCCCGCCAATCGTCGGTTCCGGGAGCTCGTTGATCCCGTCGAACCAGACGATCCCGTCGGGGACGGCGTCGACGACCGGATACGTCTCGATGAACGCTCTGGCCTCGACAGCGAGCAGTACGATCGTGTAGCTCAGGAGCAGTACGAGCGGTACGGCGAGTACCGAAATCGTCAGCATGGCGCGTATCCGCTTCGGTAATCGGAATCGGCCGAGTTCGTTGTAGAACCGCCGCGTCGAGTAGTACAGAAATATCGAGACGGTGAACGCCGCGATGAAGCGATAGGCGACGTACGCGGTGATCGTGGCGACTAGAAGGCCGAAAGTCGCCACGATCAGACGCCGTTCGTTCATACTCCCATCAGTGTGGGTGGATAAATAAAGCCCGCGTCGGCCGTCTCGCCGGGTGAACGTTCTCCCGTCCGAACGGGAGATCCCGTCTACGATCGTGGAGTCGGCCCGTCGTGGGACGAATGGCACTCACCCGGCCAACGCGATGTCCAGATACAGCATGACGATCACGCCGATCATAAGGCCGAGCGTCGCCACGCGCTCGTAGCCGCTCTTGTGTGTCTCCGGAATGATCTCATCGGAGATCACGAACAGCATCGCCCCGGCGGCGAAGCCCATCGCGTACGGCAACAGCGGTTCGACCGTCGTCACCGCGACGGCACCGAGCACCGCGAGGGGGATCTCGACGACACCCGCGCGGACCCCGGCGAAGACCGCGTACAGCCGACGGTCGAGCCCGGCGTTGATCGCCGCGACGGAGACGGCCAACCCCTCGGGGATATTCTGCAGCCCGATCGCTAGCATCAGCGACAACGCGCCGCCGATCCGTGCCGGATCTCCACCGGCGGCACCGAACCCGACCCCGACGGCCAGCCCCTCCGGCATGTTGTGCAGCGTGATCGCGAGAATGAACAGCGTGACGCCGGCCAGTCGCTCGTCCGTGACCGGGAGCGTCTCGGCAGGGTCCGCGGCGTCCGTTCGTCGCCGCCCGGTCAGGAGGTAGTGCGCGTGCGGGATGAGCGCGTCCGCTCGATCGAGAAACAGCGCGCCGAGCGCGACGCCGATCAGCGTCGGAATCGGGTTTCCGCCCGAGTACTCCTCGATACCGGGGATTATGAGGCTTGTAAAGGCGGCCGCGAGCATCACGCCGGCTGCGAACCCGAGCATGCCGTTCAGCGCCCGCTGAGACGGGTTTCGCCAGACGAGGACGAGCATCGCACCGACGAGGTTCAACAGCGCGATGATGAACCCCCCCACCAGCGCCTGTCTCACCGGGGACGTCCCGAGGAGGGTGACGAAGCTCTCCGCGATCTCGACCTGCATTACGTACCCCTCGAGCGGGTGGTTTTATAAATTCGCGTGACGGGACCGCTGTTCGGTTCGGCTACGACGGAACGTCCGTCTCGCCGGGGCGCTCCGTTGTTTCGACCGGGTCGGCGTCGGCGGCTTCGGCTTCCAACGTGGGCTCGGCCTCTGGAGACCCGCTTTCGGTGGACTCCGCCGCGCCGCGTTTGATCTCGTCTTCGAGCTCCTGCCGTCCGCGTTTGAACTCGCCCATTGCCTCGCCGCTCGCACGAGCCAGTTTCGGCAGTTTGTTCGCGCCGAACAGGAGCACGGCGATGAAGAGGATAATCAGGAGTTCGGGACCGCCGGGAAGTCCGAACTGCATCGGTAACATCGGTTGCATTTCGATCGGCCGTTCGGCGGAGATGGGTGTATGTATGGTGCGTATACTAACCGAACCTGCCCCGAAGCCAGTGTCTAACGCTCCCGTTCTCCGTCCCCATCGGCATCGCCTTCACTATTCGAGTTCGAACGCGACTTCGAGTTCGGCCTGGTACTCTCTCCCCTCGACTGCGGCGAGTTCGACGCCGAACTCCGTGACTTCCGCCCAGTAGATGTTGTCCAGCGTGTCTTCGGCGCGGTCGAGCGCGTCGTCGGCCGCGGCGTCGAAGCTCTCGTCGCTCGTCCCGATGAGCGTGATCTTCTTGAAAACCATAACGATACGCAGTTCGGGCCCGAGGTTCCTAAATGTACCCTGATTAATCAGAAAAATAACATTAACTCGGGGGTTTTGGACCGTTTTGTGCTCTCGATGTACACGTCCGGGTAAGCGTGAGACATCGACGCGACCTACTCGGCCGGCCAGAAGCGCCTCTCCTGCCCGCCCGAGGCGAGTCCGCCGTCGGTCAACGCCGAGGCGATGGCGAAGATCACCGACCGCGAGGAGCCCGTTCGGTCCTGGTACTTCGATCTCTTCCTGCTCGAGGAGTACTGGGGCGACGAGCGCGCGTACCATCGCACGGCCCCGGTCAACAACGTTTACGCGCTTCGCGAGGCGCTCCGATTGGTCGCCGAGGAGAGCCTCGAAGATCGGTGGGACAGACACGCCCGGATCTCTGCGGCCCTCCGGAAGGGGCTGTGGGCGCTCGGTCTCGAACCGGTCGTGGCCCCTTCCGCGCGGCTGCCGAGTTTGACCACGGCGCGGCTTCCGGGTGGATTGACGCTGGACGATGTCGTCGCGACGATGCGTGAGGAGTACGACGTCGAGATCGCGACCGGGCTCGGCGCATTCGCCGATGAGGCGATTCGCGTCGGCTGTATGGGACACGGCGCGCGCCGCGAGCCGACCCTCAAGACGCTCAGCGGGACGCTTTCCGAGCACGGAATCGACGTCGATGCCGGCGACGGAGTCGTCGCCGCGGTCGACGCGCTGAACGATTAGGGCGCGGGCAGCACGTCCGCGCTCGGGTGGGTCACCTGATACTTCCCGTCCTCATCGATGCCGATGACCGCCCAGTCGTAGTCGGGTTCGATCGCGAGCAGTCGATCGCGAACCTCGGCGGCGCGTTCGGCGCGGGTGACAAAACACCGAAGCCGGCCGTGCGTGTTCGCCTCCTCCGGATCAGCGGTCGTCACGTAGACGGTCCGCCACTTCCGTTCGGCTCGAAACTCGCCGCCCTCGGCCGTCAGTTCGTAGCCGAGATCGCGGAAGACGGTCCGTGCCTCCTCGACGAGGGATGTGCTAACAGCTCCCATTCTCTTCGAGATTAGACGCGGCGGGGGATAAAGATTGGCACGTTCCCGGAGTGTGACGTGTACGATCGGTTTCACGCCGCGACCGAGCCCCGCTCACTCGTGGGCCGCGTCCCACTCCTCGGCTTTATGAAAGTTCGAGCAGCGGTTACACTGGATGCGACCCATCGAGTCGACCGCGTTGTCGAACGACTCGCAGTTCGTACAAAAGAATCCCCAGCGACGCTGGCCGTCGGCATCGGCGTAGACGATCCGAAACGGTCCCTTGTTCCCCTTTTCGACCTCCTCGGAGAGATACAGCGTCTCGCCGTTCGGCCCGATTCGTTTCTCCATACGCTCACTGCGCTATCGGCCGTCAAAACCGTCACGGTACGGATACGACGAGTCGCCGGCGCGACCGACGATACGGTTTTGCGGTCGCGGACCGTATCCTTCTCCGTGCGTCTGCTGCACTACTCGGACATCGAGAACGCCCACGACGACCCGGAACTCGTCGCCGGCCTCGCCGGGACGATCGGCGCGCTCCGCGACGACCGGACGCTCGTCTGTGGAACCGGCGACAACGTCGCCCCCGGCGTCCTCCCGCTCGTCTCCGAGGGCGAGATCGCGCTCGATTTCTTCGAGACCGTCTCCCCGACCGTCGAGACGTTCGGCAACCACGACTTCGACTTCGGCCCCGATCGAACCGCGGAGATCGTCCGGCGGTCCCCACAGCGGTGGCTCTCGGCGAACGTCCGTCTGAACGGCTCCCCGTTCGCCGGCGTCGACCCGTGGCACGTCGAGCGCGTCGGCGACGAGCGCGTCGGCTTCTTCGGGCTCACCGATCCGACCACGCCCTCGATCGGCGACAGCGACAACCGACTCGCATTCACCGATCCGATCGCTGCTGCCGGTGACGCCATCGACGCCCTCCGCGCGCACGATGTCGATCACGTCGTCGCGCTTTCGCATCTCGGCCGACGGGACGACGAACTCGCCGCGACGTTCGACATCGACGTCGTCCTCGGCGGCCACGTCCACTCAGAACGCGTCGAACGGCTCGCCGGTACGGTCCTCACGCGGCCCGGAAGCGGCGGTCACACGCTGTTCGAAATCGACCTCCCGACCGGCGACGTCACGAGACACGCGGTCGCCGACGGTTCGGTGGATTCGGCGTTGGCGGCCACGTATCGCGCGCGGATCGCGAACGCCGGCCTCGATACCGTGGTCGCCCGCGTCGACGACCCGATCTCACGAACCGACGCAGACGCCTTCCGCGGTGAGAGCCGCGTCGGGAACTTCGTCGCCGACGCCTACCGGTGGGCGGCCGAGCGCGCCCTCGGAACCGACCTGCCCGTGGTCGGTCTCCAGAACAGCGGCGGCATCCGAACCGGACCGCCGCTCGCCGGCGACGTCACGGCCGCCGATCTGATCAGTCTCGTTCCCTTCGACGAACCGCTCATCGTCGCGGAGCTTTCGGGCGATACGCTCCGGTCCGTGTTCGCCGAGGCGGCGGATACGCCAGGGTTCGGCGAATCGGACTGGTGGCACGCCCACGTCTCGGGAGCGCGATTGACGTACGACCACGACGACGGTCGGCTACGTGCGGCCAGCGTCGGCGGGGAGCCGGTCGTCGACTCGGCTCGATACGCCCTCGCGTTTCCGGAGTTTCTGCTGTACACGACCGTCGAGTTCCCGACGCTGACCGCCGACCTCCCGATCGAGCGACTCGACACCCAGTACGAACTGCTCATCGAGTACGCCGAGGCCGTCGGTATCGACCCCTCGATCGAGGGGCGGATCGTCAGAAACGGCGTGTGAACTACCCTCCCCTACTCGCTCACGGCAGACGCCGTTCGCTCCTTGAGGGGAGGGCTTCCTGCTTCCACGACGCGCTTTGCAGACACCGAGGTATCCACAGGGAGCGCAGTCTCCACAGGCGTTCACGAGAGCGAAGCGTCTCGTTCGCACACCAGAAATCGTTGATTTCTGGGGACGCTGTATCCCCTCCCTACTGCGCTACTCGGTCGCTTCGCTCCCTCCGTTGTCGTCCGAAAATCTTCGATTTTCGTGATCACGGGAGAGCAAAGCTCTCTCGAATGACTCCTGGAGGAAGGGGGCTTAGCGCCTCAATTCAGCTAAAACGGGGCGACCGCGGTCGGCGTTTCGATCGCACATAGGCTGTCGATCGACCGCAAGTTTCAGGCACGGGCGCGTGTTCGTTCCGGTAATGACGCTCGTCGTTGTACCCGTCCGGTACCCGCTGTCGCGGCACTCGCGGGCGACGCTGGAGCGAGCGATCGAGGTCGCCGAGGAACACGATGCCGACCTCACCGTGCTGCACGTCAACCTCTATCAGAACGACGAGAAAGTGACGCGGGGGGAACTCAAGCGAGCCGTCGAGGCGTCGTTCGGGCGGCTCGACCGGGCGCGGTACGTCGTCCGCCCGGGCTTTCTGATCGAGGAGACGATCCTCGATGAGGTGGCCGCCGAGGGCGCCGATTACGTCGTCATCGGTCGAAAACAAGCCGGTCGGTGGCGACGTATGGTTCGACGGCTCATCGACGATCCCGACATCGAGGGGTTCCTCCGGAGCGAACTCGACTGCGAAGTGATCACGGCGAGTCCGTAGCGTCGGAGTCGGTCTCGCGCTCGCCTTCTCGCTCTGACGCGTTGCGTTCCTCCGTTCCCGCCGATCCGTCGGCGCTTCCGACCTCGGGTGACGACTCCTCCGCCGTTTCGTTCTCCGTCTCGGCCGCCCGCGTCGTCGCGCCGCCAGGGCGCGAAATCGCCGCCTCGCTGGCCTGGTGCATCGACATCTGTAGTTCGCCGCTGGTGTCGTCGAACACCATGTGCCGGTGCGGGTACGGGATCTCGATGTCGTGGTCGTCGAACCGGTCCCACACCTCGGTCAGCACCTTCGAGCGAACCGTCGTCTGCTTGTACGGCTCGTTCGCCCAGTACCGGAGCTTCAACGACACCTCGCTCTCGCCGAATTCGCCGATATAACAGGTCGGGGACGCCGGATACCGCGCGCTGCCAATCCGGATGTCCGGACCGCCCTTAATCACGCCGTCGATCGATCTCGCGGCCGCTTCCATCTGCTTTCGGGCGACCGAGATGTCGCTCTCGTAGGTGACGCCAACGTCGAGCGTGAGGCGAACGCGGGTGTCCTCGGCGGAGTAGTTGATCACGTCGCGGCTGCGCATCGTCCCGTTCGGGAGCACGATGAACGTGTTGTCGAGGGTGAACACCTTGGTGTAGATGAGGGTGATGTCCTCGACGAACCCCTTCGTCTGGGTGTCCCCCAGTTCGATCATATCACCGATCTCGTACGGCTGCTCTGAGAGGACGAACACGCCGCTGATCAGGTTCCCGATGATCGGCGCGAGGATGATACCGACGACGGCGGAGAACACACCGACCGAGAGCGCGATGTTGCCGAACCCGAGGCCGAAGAAGCTCAGCGCGGTCAGGACCGCCCCCACGACGATGAACATCTGGAGGCTCCGCAGGATCGTCCGACTCACCGAGGGGCGCTTGAAAC
This sequence comes from Natronomonas salsuginis, assembly GCF_005239135.1. Classification (NCBI taxonomy): domain Archaea; kingdom Methanobacteriati; phylum Methanobacteriota; class Halobacteria; order Halobacteriales; family Natronomonadaceae; genus Natronomonas; species Natronomonas salsuginis. Next base: position 40,876 of record NZ_QKNX01000007.1, on the reverse strand, counting down.
GCCTGGCGATCCGCCGGCCCAACACCTGCCGAACCATCTGCGAGAGATAATACGCGAAGACGACGAGCGCGACGGCGATGACGAGCCGATAGAAAAAAACTGGCACGGACTCCGGAAGCCATTCCGGCGGCGCGAGTCCGGGGCCGTCGCGAAATGACTGTGTCGGGGCCGGCGTTCGCGTTCCAGTCTGTAACGACACCGCGTCCATACGCCCCCGTCACCGGGCGATAGAAAAAGCGTTCCCCAACATCCGCCGGCCGATCCGCCTCGGAACCGTCGGTCAGGGGAACGGGTGGTAGGTTCGATCCAAGACCGGTTCGAACCCGAGCGATTCCGGGACGCTTCGGGCGCGCTCGCCGAAGTACGGGTCGCCGATGAACAGCGGCTGGGCCGAGGGAATCACCACGCGAACGACCTCGAAGCCCATCGACTCGACATCGCGCGGCGTCAACCGGGCCGCGTAGGCATCAAGGCCGGCGTCCCGAACGCGCGCGACGAGCCGCTCGAGTTCGTCAGCTCCCGACGGCAGGTCGGCTGGACCGACGCTGTCGACCGGGATCGTCGTCTCGGGAGCGACGAACTCGCGGGTCGTCTCTGGAAACGCGGCGTGCGTGCCGATCGCGCCGCCCTCCGACTCGGCCCGATCTTCGCCCATCCGACGGAGCTCGAGCCAGTTTTGGATCGCCTCCTCGAGGGCACCGCGAGCGGCGACCGCGGGATCGAGATCGGCCGCCGAACCGGCGGCGAACCGCGGCCACTCGCCCTCGCGGTGGACGCAGGCCGCGACGACGGGGACGTCGACATCTTGCGTGAGCAACAGCGCGGTCGCCTCGAGCCCCTCGCTCTTCGCCCGCGCGGCGAGTGTACGGTAGCCGTCGTCGTCGACGACGAGCCCCATCGGTTCGTACGTCGAGTACCACGCCACCATCGTGGCATCGCGTTCTACCACCTCGTACAGTCCCGACAGGAGCGCATCGACACCGCCGTTTCCGAGCCCGAGGCCGGTCGTGATCGCGGGGCGAATCGTCCGCTCCGGCGGCGGAAAGACGACCAGTTCCGCGGGCAACTGGACCGTTTCGCCCGTTGCGAGGTGCTCGGCGACGTGCCACCGGCCCACCGGGTCCGCTTCGGGCCACTCCGGGCGAACGAAGCGATCGGCTTCGATCGGATTCACCGGCTCGGTCTCGAAGTCGTCGCTCCGGTAGATCGCCGCGCTGTATCGCTCCAGTGCTTCCCCGAGCGCTTTCATGAATGCGGGATCCCAATCGAGACCGACCCCGGCGGCGTGGTCCGGCGCGTCACCGTCCGAGAACGGGGTTTCGGCGAGCGTCGCCAGGTAGTACGGGACCGGGAAGGACTCGGCCTCGCCGATCGAGGTGATCGGTCCCACGCGGTCGTCGAAGGCGACCTCGGCCATCGAGATCGACTCCTCCAGCGATCGGTCCTCGTGGTGTCGGGGAAGCTCCTTCGAGCCGGGGTCGCCGCACTCGCAGTACGGGACCGAGAGCACGCGCCGTTGGGCGTGCGGGACCTCGATGACGCCCCCGAGGAGCGCCGACTCCCTCCCGGAGACGAGCGACGCCAGTTCGCGCCCAGCGACCGCGCCCGCGAACCGCGCCGTCGCCGCGTCGTACGCCCCGTCGTCCGTCGCCGGATCGGTCGCTTCGACGCGAGATCTGAGACACGCGTGACAGGCCGTCCCCGGCGCGTAGCCCGAGATGGCCGCCTCGACGCCGGCGACCGGTCGTCCGCCGATCCCGCCGAGTTCGATGCTCACGAGCGGGGTTCGGCTCTCTCGGGCGTGCGCCGTCGCGCGTTCGAACGCCGCCGATCCGACTGGCCCGGCGAGCGCCGCCGCGTCGACCCGTCCGATGGCAGCCGGATCGACGGCGACCGTCTCGGCGGCCGCATCGCCCAGCGCGGCTCGGACGGCGTCGAGAGCGACGCTCTCGCCGAGTACGCCGACCGTCGTCACCGTGGCTCACCGACCATCGATGTGTCGAACGCTCTCACTCTCATACACGTGTCCTCCGGGCGGCGGGCGATAAAGGCGTGGGAACCGCGTGGAACCGCGGCGGTTGCCGTCGCGCCGTCGAGTGTTGTCGGCGGCGAGGCTTCAGGTGGCGAGCATCGACCGCGCGACGCGCGCGAACTCCTCCGCATCGAGGTTCCGGAGGCGTTCGTCGCCGAGTTTCAGCCGAAGTCTGGGTCGGCCGACGTCGATCGGCACCTTCTCCGTCTCGATCAGTCCCTGCTCTTCCAGCCGCGTCTTCGTCCGCGAGAAGGTGGCTTTCGACGCGATGCCGACGTCTTCACCCCACTTCGAGATATCGTACAGGAGGGCCTCGTTTCTCGCGGCGACGAGAAGCGACACCGTCACCTCGTCGATGGCCGCGCCCCCGTCGGCGTCGAGCGCGGCAAGCATCGCGTCGAAGTCCTCGGCGGTCCGCGCGCCGAGTTCGGTCTCGAGCGTCTCGCGCACCGTCGAGAGCGGCGGCGTCTTGAGGGCGTAGGGGGCCGCGTTCCGCCACGCCTCGGCGAACCGAGCGTTCGCGCTCTCGACAAACGCCCCGTCGTTCGTCGTCAGCCCCGCGACGTGTTCGTCGGCGCGGACGACGGCCACCACGGCCTCGTCAGTCACCACGAGCACGTTGGTCCCCTCCTCGTAGCTTCGTATGTCGAGGATACCCGCCTCGACGTGATCGGCGGCGCGACTCGCCAACAAAAACTCGTCCATCACCGCCTTGAGCGCCGCCGGCTCGGCGAGAAGATGGACGGATGGAGACGCGTTGTCGACGATCTGGATGAGCCGCTTGACCGTCTCCACGTCCGGAGCGACGACGAACGAGCCGTCGTCGGCCGCGGCGAGCGCCTCCCTGAGCACGTCCGCCACGGTTGGCTCCATGACATTTGATTTCATCAGCTTGGGTACAAATATGCTGCTCAATATATTTAACTTTTATAGCTCAAATCGCTGTTTCGAAGCCGCGTCAGCGAACGCGACCGAAGATAGTCTCTATACCAGACATATTCTGTCGCTCCCGGCGACCGGCGTCTGCTCGGCGGGAACGGGTAGCTTCTTGGTCCGTCGTTCCCCAGTTTCACCCACATGAGTTACGAGCAGGTCCGTCAGACCGACCCCGCGACCGCCGATGCCCTCGAAGGCGAAGTCAAGCGCCAGGAGAACACGCTGGCGATGATCGCCTCGGAAAACCACGTCTCCGAGGCCGTCCTCGAGGCGCAGGGCTCCGAGCTGACGAACAAGTACGCCGAAGGCTACCCCGGCGAGCGCTACTACGCCGGCTGCGGTCCGGCCGACGCCGTCGAATCGCTCGCTATCGAGCGCGCGAAGGAGCTGTGGGGTGCCGAACACGTAAACGTCCAGCCCCACTCGGGCACGCAGGCGAATACGGGCGTCTACCTCGCCATGCTCGAGCCGGGCGACAAGATTCTGTCGCTCGAACTCGAACACGGCGGTCATCTCAGCCACGGCCATCCCGCGAACTTCACGGGCAAGACCTACAAGGTCGAACAGTACGAGGTCGACGCCGAGACCGGCTACATCGACTACGAGGGGATCAAAGCGCAGGCCGAGGCGTTCGAGCCGGACATCATCGTCTCGGGGTACTCCGCGTACCCACGCGAGGTCGACTTCGAGCGGATTCAGGAGGCCGCCGACGCCGTCGACGCCTACCACCTCGCCGACATCGCCCACATCACGGGGCTCGTGGCCGCGGGCGTCCACCGATCGCCGGTCGGGGTCGCCGACTTCGTCACCGGGTCGACGCACAAGACCATCCGCGCCGGCCGCGGCGGCATCATCATGTGCGGCGAGGAGCACGCCGGCGCGATCGACGCGGCGGTGTTCCCCGGCGCGCAGGGTGGGCCGCTGATGCACAACATCGCGGGCAAGGCCGTCGGCTTCAACGAGGCGCTGTCGCCCGACTTCGAGGACTACGCACAACAGGTCGTCGACAACGCCGAGGCGCTCGGCTCGCGGCTGCAGGAACACGGCTTCTCGTTGGTTTCGGGCGGCACCGACACCCATCTCGTGTTGATCGACCTCCGGGATTCGCACCCTGACACGACCGGCACCGTCGCCGAGGAGGCGCTGGAGGAGGTCGGCATCGTCCTGAACAAGAACACCGTCCCGGGCGAGACCCGATCGCCGTTCAACCCCTCGGGTATCCGCGCCGGTACGCCCGCGCTCACCACACGCGGCTTCGACGAGGCCGCCTGCGAGCGGGTTGCGGACATCATCTACCGAGTCGTCGACGCGCCCGACGACGAGGATCTAAAAGCCGAGGCCGCAGCCGAGGTTGAGGAACTGTGCGCGGCGTATCCGCTGTACGACCGCGAGGGCTCGCTCGTCGACTTCGAGTAGTCGCTCGCCGAGTCGCCGTCCCTCGGACGCACGCGGCGCATTCGGGCTTCGATTTTTTATCACCCCGGTTCATCGTCGCGGTATGGACGAGACATTCGTCGTCATCGGCGGCGACGCGGCCGGTATGTCTGCAGCGAGCAAGGCGAAACGCGACGAACCGGACCTCGACGTGGTCGTCTTCGAGAAGGGACAGTGGGTCTCCTATGGGGCCTGCGGGCTCCCGTACTACGTGAAAGGCGAGATCCAATCGCTCGACGAGCTCGTCTCGGTCACGCCCGAGGAGTTTCGCGAGGAGCGCCACATCGATCTCCGGACCGGACACGAGGTCACCCATATCGATCCCGAGAACCGAACGGTGACCGCCCGCAGCGGGGACGGCGAAACCGTCCAGCCGTACGATCACCTGCTGATCGCGACCGGGGCGGCGGCGATCGAGCCGTCGATCGACGGAATCGACCTCGACGGCGTCTACACGCTCGGGTCGATGACCGATGGGAAGGAGCTCCGCGAGTTCGTCGCCCGATCGCGCGAGTCGTCGCCAAGCGACCAGCCCGACCGCGGTCCGGCGTGTCAGTATCTCGAGAACTGCACCGGGCCCGTCGCCGTCGTCGGTGGCGGCTACATCGGCATCGAGATGGCGGAAGCGCTGGTCGCGAACGATTTCGAGGTGCACCTCTTCCAGCGCGGCGACCGCGTGCTCAGGGGGTTCAGTCAAGCGACAAGCGAGGCCGTCGCCGAGCATCTCGAAGACCAGTCGGTCGCCGTGTATCTGGACGCCGAAGTCGAGTCGATCGAGGGTTCGGCCGCCGTCGAGGCCGTCGCGACGGCCGACGAACGGGTTCCCGTCGAGATGGTTCTCCTCGGAACGGGCGTCAGCCCGCGGACCGAACTGGCCGAGGATGCGGGAATCGAACTCGGGCCAACGGGCGCGATCGCGACCGACGCATACCGCGAGACGAACCTACCGGACGTGTACGCGGCCGGCGACTGTTCGGAGGCCGAACACGTCGTGACCGACGAACCGGACTACGTCCCGCTCGCGCTGACCGCGAACCGACACGGTCGGGCCGTCGGCCAGACCGTCGCAGGCACGCCGTCCGTGGCCGGGGGGATCGCCGGCACGGCGGCCGTCAAAGCCTTCGAGGTCGAGGCGGCTCGGACTGGACTGCTAGACGAGGAGGAAGCCCGAGAGGCGGGATTCGACCCGATTTCGAAGACCATCGATGCGAAGTCGCGAGCCGGCTACTACCCGGAAGGCGGAACGGTTCGCGTGACGCTGACGGCCGATCGCGAGTCCGGCCGAGTGCTCGGCGGCAGCCTCGTGAGCGAGTACGGCGAGGGGGCCGTCCACCGGAGCCACGCCCTCGTCGGCGCGGTCACCGAGGGGGCCACCGTCGACGACCTCGCGAACTACGACCTCGCGTACGCGCCGCCGTTCAACACCACGTGGGACCCGGTGTTGACGGCCGCAAAGGTGCTCGACGGGGAACTGTGAGCCCATCGGATGGCACGTTCGTGCCTATTCGAGCGCACAATACACGCAGAAACACCACGAACCCGAATCATTGATACGTCCGGGCGACCCCTCTTTCGACAATGACCGAGGTCATCGACGGAAAGGCCGTCGCCGCCGACATTCGCGAATCGCTCGCGGCGTGCATCGCGACGCTCGACGACGAGGGCGTCGAACCCGGACTCGCGACCGTGTTGATGAGCGACGATCCCGCCAGCGAGACGTACGTCTCGATGAAACAGCGCGACTGCGAGGAGGTCGGAATCGACGGGATCCACGTCGAAATCGACCCCGACGCGCCAGCAGCAGAGCTCTACGACACGATCGACGAACTCAACGCCGACCCCACGGTCAACGGTATCTTGGTCCAGATGCCCGTTCCCGAGCACGTCGACGAACGGCGCGTCCTCAGGCGGATCGACCCGGTGAAGGACGTCGACGGCTTCCACCCCGAAAATGTCGGCCGCCTCGTCGCCGGGAACGACCGCTATCGCCCGTGCACGCCCCACGGCATCCAGAAACTGCTCGAGGCGTACGAGATCGAGACCGAGAGTGCCGATGCGGTCATCGTCGGCCGCTCGAACATCGTCGGCAAGCCGCTCGCGAACCTCCTGCTCCAGAAAGCAGACGACGGGAACGCGACGGTCACCGTCTGTCACTCCCGAACGGAGGACCTGACCGAAAAGGCCCGAAACGCGGATATCCTCGTGGCGGCCGTCGGCCTCGCCGAAATCATCGACGCGGAGATGGTAACCGATGGCACGACGGTCATCGACGTGGGGGTCAACCGCGTGGATGCCGACACCGAGAAGGGCTACGAACTGGTCGGTGACGTCGACTACGACGCCGTCGCAGAGGTCGCCGGGGCGATCACCCCCGTCCCCGGCGGCGTCGGACCCATGACCCGCGCGATGTTGCTGTACAACACGGTGAAAGCGGCCGGTCTGCAACACGACGTCGACGTCGACCTCCCCTGACTGATGCCCTCGATCGACGATCTATCCGCACGGTACGGCGATTGCTACCGCAAGGTCGAACGCGTGGAGATCGATCCGGAACGCTTCGAGAAAGGAGTCGCCCGTGGCGACGACGGCGGCTGGGGCGTCGGTGCGCTCGTCGTGCACGACGGCCGCGGGCTGTTCGTCCGCGAGGGCGAGACGTGGCTGCTCCCCGGCGGTCGCCTCGAAGCCGCCGAGACGCCCGAGGCCGGCGCTCGTCGGGAAATTCACGAGGAGACCGGCCTCGACATCGATATCGTCGGGCTCGGCGCGATCGCCGAACAGACGTTCGTCCGACGCGACTCGAATGCGTCCTACGAGTTTCGGTTCGTCACGTTCGTCGCCCGTCCGACCGAGCCGCGTTCCGTTCTTCGGAGCGGCCCCACCGACCCAGCCATCGACGCCGTCGAGTGGTTCTCGAGCGTCCCGGAGCACACGTTCGATCGGGATCTCGTCCGTCGGCTCTTCGGTACGTACGTTTAAATACGAACACGCGGCCACCGACCTCATGCGCTGAGAGATCGACCGCGTTCCGCCGAGGCGGGTGTGCGAGACACGGAACGTGGAGTCGTCGCCGGTGTCGCCTGTTCGCCACCACCTGCGGCGTCGGTGTTACTCGAGCGAATCGAGCCGCGATTCGGCCAGCGTCAGCTCCCCTTCGTCACCGTCGATCAGGTAGCGGCCGATGGAACGTGCCGCCGCCACAAGCCTCTCAGCCTCCGGCGGCGGCACGTCCCCATCAAGCGCGCGGATCCGCTTGATGTGGGTACCGAGCCGCTCTAGCGCGCCGTCTACGGCGGAATCCGGATGTTCCTGAACGTAGCTCCGAAGGTCGGCTCGATACTCCCGAACCGCGTTGGCGCACGCGAGCCCGCGAGCGGCCCGCAACGATCGCGGAACCGAGTCGTTGTCGGGTCGATCCCCCTCGTCGGCGCGCAGCAAGCCGCTGAAGTACCACTCCTCGTCCTCGTCGACGGTCAGCCGCCGGCCGAGTTCTGCGGCGACGTGCTTGAGTTCCATCGCCGCCAGATACGCGTCGTCGAGCGGCCGGAGCCGCCCGGCGTCGATGAATCCGTATCCCCGAGTGAACCCACGCGCTCGATCGCTGGCACGGTCGGCGAGCCTACCGATCGGCTCCGAATCGACGTTCCCGCGAAGCGGCGTCAGATCCAGCGTCGCCGACGTGGCCGTGTGGAGAGTCCGCTCGTCGTCGGTGCCCACGCTGTGGTGGCTCCCACACGACGGGCAGGATATCTCGCCCGTCTCGTAGTACGACCACTGGGTCCCACACGCCTTGCACTCCCGTTGGCCGCGGATCTTCATACCGACACTGGGATGCCGCGGGTGAAAACACCCTCGGCTACACGCCGAACGACTCGAAATGCTCGTCGGCCCGGGCCACCTCGAGCATACTGCCGGAGACACGTCGATCCCGAAGCGGTCGGCGGGCGTTCCGCCAGCTCATGTAGCCCACGCGTGCGCGGCGCTAATCTCGAGCGGGAGGTGGACGTTTTGACCGGCGGGACGACCGACCCCGATCGATGACCAACCTTCATGTGTGTGGTAGCCGTAATTCGCATATGCGTGACGAAGCGGAGATACGCGAACAATATGAATTCCTGAAGGCGGAACTGGACGACGAAGATATGAACCACGAGGGCGTGCGTCAAATGTTCACGTATTATAAGAGAGCGCTCGGCTGGGTGCTCGAAGAGGAGTACATCTGATCGGACGCTCGGCGCGCCCGCTCCGGTACATTTATACCCCGGTATCCACTTATGTACAATGACGCTTCGCTTGGAGGGCCGAAGCGTCAGCGGGGACCAATTCAGGGCGGCAAGTGTCCGACCGGTCCTTTTCATCCGGTCGGCCGCTTTCCTCTCTCGCTGAACAACGATCGATAACGGGTCGTCCGTCCCGAGCGCGCCTTCGGCCGCTTCGCCATCGGGAACCAGTTTGCTCAACCATTTCGCCGTCTCGAATCCCTCACCGGGCTGTATGTTACGCAATCTGAGACGACACCTGCCGCCGGTTCGTGCATATCGAGACAATTTGCTGATATGGATTCCGATGTCCATGGTTGCCCTATTGTTTCGGTATACTGCTCTGTGAACGGGTTTCGACGGACTCTACTCGTGGGGTCGTTCCGATATATTTAACCTAACACGACGGTAACATGCGTATAGATCTCACCGATGCACGACCTGACAGGATTTCAGCGTGACCTACTGTACGTGATTGCCGGTCTCGAAGAACCTCACGGATTGGCGATCAAAGAGGAACTCGAGGACTACTACGAAAAGGAGATCCACCACGGACGGCTCTATCCGAACCTCGACACCCTCGTCGAGAAGGGCCTCGTCGAGAAGGGCCAGCGGGACCGACGAACGAACTTCTACACGCTCACCCGACGCGGCCGTCGAGAGATCGATGCCAGACGCGACTGGGAGGACCAGTACGTCGACATCGAATAGGGCGACCGAAGCCAATCTCGTTTTGTACGCGACGCCCGACAAACGACTATGCCTGCTGATCTCGAAGAGAAGACCGACCGGTACGAAACGCTGCTTTCGTCGGCGCTCGAAGCCGCCGAAATCGCACCACAGGAGGGAACACCGCTGTACGAGGCGGCCGTCGAGTTTCGCGAAATGGCGGCTTCGTATCTCGAAGATGGTCGGCATTTTCGGACACAGGGCGATCCGGTGAACGCCCTCGCGTCGTTCTCGTACGGCCACGGCTGGATGGACGCGGGCGCACGAATCGGTGTGTTCGAAGTCCCGACGGATGGGCACCTCTTCACCGTGTGATCGATGCTCACGGCTGCCGATACTCTTACAAAAATATTTATTACCAATATATCATTGAGGAATCGTATCGCACGACATTCGGTACCGTATAATACTGCTCAATACGCCGAATTTCGGTGCTTTCAGGATGTGCGCTTACGAAACATTTAAGTAGTTTTCGAACTAACGTTGAGATAGGAGTAGTCCGCCCGGATTCTTTGGTTCCCCCACCTCCGGAGCAGGACGTAACTCGCCCACCATGAGTGACACCAAAATTCGAACCTACACGGAGAAGAGCCGAACCGAACCGACGGAGCGAGTAGACAGCACGGAGTCCGTCTCCACCTGTCCCGAGTGTGGTGCCCGTTTGGAAGCTGACTCGGAGCACGGGGAGACGGTGTGCACGGAGTGCGGCCTGGTGGTCGAAGAGGACTCGATCGACCGTGGCCCGGAGTGGCGCGCCTTCGATAGCGCCGAGAAGGATCAAAAATCCCGCGTGGGTGCCCCGACGACCAACATGATGCACGACAAGGGGCTCTCCACCAACATCGGTTGGCAGGACAAAGACGCCTACGGGAAGCAGCTCTCGACTCGTCAGCGCCAGAAGATGCAGCGACTCCGCACGTGGAACGAGCGTTTTCGCACGCGCGACTCCAAAGAGCGCAATCTCAAGCAGGCGCTCGGCGAGATCGACCGGATGGCGAGCGCGCTCGGCCTCCCCGAGAACGTCCGCGAAACAGCCAGCGTCATCTACCGCCGCGCGCTCGACGAAAACCTGCTGCCCGGCCGCTCCATCGAGGGCGTCTCCACCGCCGCGCTGTACACCGCGGCCCGGCAGGCCGGCGTCCCGCGCAGCCTCGATGAAATAGAGCGCGTCTCCCGCGTCGATCGGATGGAGTTGACTCGGACGTATCGATACATCATCCGAGAACTGAATCTCGAGGTCGCCCCCGCGGATCCGGAGAGCTACATCCCCCGGTTCGTGAGCGATCTCGATCTCTCCGACGAGGTCGAACGACGCGCTCGCGAACTCATCGACGCCGCACGCGGCGACGGGCTCCTCTCCGGAAAGTCGCCGGTCGGGCTGGCGGCGGCGGCCGTCTACGCCGCCGCGTTGCTCTGCAACGAGAAGGTCACGCAAAACGATGTCAGCGAGGTCGCTGACATCTCCGAGGTCACTATCCGAAACCGGTACAAGGAACTCCTCGAAGCGGGCGAAATCGCGACCGCGTAGACTGGCGGTGACTTGGCTCTGTGATCTTTTGCCGGTCCACCGCCGTTTCCACGGTTCGATGTCGGGTTCTCCCTCGGCAATACTGTGACAAAGGTTTTCATACTTCGCCATCAATAGACCGGACATGGAAACGTACGTCCGTCTCCTGTGCCCCGAGTGCGGTAAGGCGTGGCAAAAGTCGCCCAACGAACTCCCGGAACCCGCCCGAACCTTCCACTGTCCGGGCTGTCACGCGAGTCGTCGACTCTCGGAGTTCGCGCGGACCGAACACGATCTGCAGACGCTCAAAGCGCTCTGAGCGCGTCCTTGATCGATCCGCGGCCGTTCGTCAGTAGACGTGATACAACAGCGCGTAGATCACGATCCCCATCGAGAAGGAGACGAGCCACAGGCTCGCGGCCACCCGGCCGGCTCGACGGTGGTTCGTCCCGTAGATCTCCGACACCGATCGCGTGCCGGCGGACAACAGCGCGTAAAACACGAACGGGATACAGATTACGGCGAGTGCGATGTGGATCGCGAGGAACGGGAGATACAGGTACGTTCGCACCGCGCTCGGCCCCGGGAAGTCGCTGGGGCCGACGAGCGTGACGCGGTAGAGATACAGCAGCAAAAACGCCGCGAACAGGGCGAAGCTGGCGAGCATCAGCGCTCGATGTCGGTCGACGTTTCCGCGTCTGATCTCGCGGACGCCGAGGAGGATCGTCCCGATCGCGCTCAGACTGATGATCGCGTTTACGTGCGGAATCGCGTTCAACAGCGATTCAACGCGGGGAAGTGCCGCGGCAGGAATCACCTGTAACGCTGCGCCGAAGACGAGCGCGAGCGAGGCGATCGACAGGATAGCGGTCAACGCAGGGACGTGCTCGCGAGCCCACGCACGAACCATCGTATCGCCGGTCGTCATACCCGCCTTACTCACCGCTTGGGAATATGTGTTGTTGATCGGAATCGTTCTATCCCCCGTCGCGGTCGACGGGACGAGTGGAGCGTGCGCTGTTCGCGCTGTCGCCGGAGAAGTTTGCGTGGGTGCTGTCTTCGAGCACCCGCACTGATATTCGGCGGCTGCGGGCCGCCAACAGTGCGTGGGACCGGATTTGAACCGGCGGACCTCTACAGGACAGCGCCCTCAACGCTGCGCCGTTGGCCTGGCTTGGCTACCCACGCACTCGTGTGCTGTCGTCGTTTTCCGCATTCACCCCTTTCCGAGGGTCGCTAAAAGGGTTGTCGGTTTTCGGGCTCGGTGGGGACGGACTCACACCCGGCGGGGCAGTGAACCGGGTTCCGATCGCGCGAACGCGGGGTTGAAGTACGCTCCCACGCTCATCTCTCGTATGACGAAATACTCCACCGGCGGTATCGGAGGTGACTCCGGTGGTGCCTGCGAACTCTGTGGGGCCGACGGGACGCCGTTGCAAACCGAAACCGTCGCCGGGGCGACGCTCGAGGTCTGTGCGGAGTGCGCCCGACACGGCGAGACGAAGCGGTCGACGTCGGCCTCCGCGAACGACGGGCGGGCGAGCGATCGCCGTCGGAAGGCCGCACAGAACGCCGCCAGACTCGACGACGCTCGAACCATCGAAACGGACTGGGAGAGCGGCACCGATTACGAGGACGATCCGCTGCCGTATCTGGTTCGCGGCTACGGACAGCTCGTCGAGGAGGCCCGTCAGAACGCGGGACTCCAGACCGACGAACTCGCGATCGAACTCGGTGTCGACGAGGACGACCTCGTGGCGGTCGAACAGGGCCGTGCGGCCCGCGCGAACGTCGGCGGATCGGTCATCGACGCGCTGGAAGAACGGCTCGACATCGAACTGTCCGACGAGTAGCCCGGCGACTTTTTTGTACGACCCCGTTCCAGTACCGGCATGTCATCCTCGAAGGCCCCCGACGACCCCGACACGCTCGAGTTCGAGGCGACCGTCGAACGCGGTGGCACCGACGTCGTCCTCTCGGAGACGTACTTCTATCCCGAAGGGGGCGGACAGCCCGCCGATCGTGGCACGCTCGGCGGTCACACGGTGCTCGATGTCCGAACCGACGACGGGGCGGTGGTTCACGTCGTCGACGAGCCGCTGGACGCGGGTTCGACCGTCTCCGGGATCGTCGACGCAGACTTCAGGCGCTACTGCGCGCGCTCGCATACGGCCAGCCACGCCCTCTATGGAGCGGGTCGACGGCTCTTTGATGACCTCGGCTACGGTGGGTTCGGGATCGACGAGCAGAAGGTCCGCGTCGATTTCGCGACGCCGATCGACGACGCGGCGCTCGTCGAACTCGAACGGCTGGTCAACCGCTGCGTCTGGGAGTCCCGTGCGGTCGACTGGGAACGACTCCCTCGCGAGGCTGCGCTCGCTCGCGACGACGTCGCGTTCAACGCGAAAACCGAGGACGAACTCGCCGGTGAGACGGTCCGGATCGTCGAGATCGACGGCTGGGACGCGGCCGCGTGCGGCGGGACGCACGTCTCGAACACCCGCGAGATCGGCCCCGTAACCGTGCTTGGGCGATCGAACCCCGGCGAGGGAATGACTCGCGTCGAGTTCTCGGTCGACCCGGTGGGCATCGATCGGCGGGCGGTCGAAAAGCGCGCGGTTCTCGACGCGGCGCGAACGCTCGGGACCGGCGTCGGAGGGATCGCCGATGCGGTCGGCCGGATCCAAGCCGAGCGCGACGAGCTTCGAGACGACCGCGACGATCTCCGGCAGAAACTCCTCGAACAACGGGTCGCCGAGATCGTCGACGACGCGTTCGAACGGGGCGATCTACGCTGGGCCGCCGGGGTCGTCGAGGCGGACGCGAACGCGCTCTCCGATGCGGTACGAGACCGCCCCGGCGAGGTCGATGTGCTCGTCCTCGCCGCACCGGACGGGAGCCTCGCGGTCGGTGCCGAATCAGCCGACGCGGGTGATGTCGTCGACGAGTTGACCGAGCGTTTCGGCGGGGGCGGCGGGGGCTCTCCCGACGTCGCACAGGCCGGCGGGCTCGACGCCGACGGCTCGGCGGTCGTTGCCTTTCTCCGCGAGTGATTATGCCTCGGACGCGCCGACGCGTCGACGCGCGTACAGATACACCGGAATCCCGATGCAGAGCCAGACGACCGCGCCGGTTCTGATCGCGAAGTTCGCGCGCTGTCCCCATGACGGGAGTTCGACGAAAAGCGACAGCGCCGCGACGACCGGCGCGCCGACGACGATCGTCAACACGAACGTCGTCTGCATGACCCAGCCGTAGTCGACCCCGTCCGGGTCGGTCGTCTCGACGTGCGGCGGCATTGGTCGATCTGCGCGGGTCGGCCGGTAAGCGGTTACGGTTTCCGTTTCTGCTCTCGCGGTCGACGGGCGAGTGGGAGCGTTTAACCCGACCGGCCCCAGAGGCTGAACTATGCGTGCGAAGGACATCCGTGCGAAGGCGGGCGTCGAGCCGATCACGATGCTCACCGCCTACGACGCGCCGACCGCCCGACTGATCGACGAGGCTGGCATCGACATCGCTTTGATCGGCGATTCGATCGGCAACACGCGGCTGGGCTACGATTCGACCCTCCCCGTTACCGTCGACGAGATCGCGAGCGCCACTGCGTCCGTCGCCCGGGCGACCGAAGACGCCCTCGTGGTCGCCGATATGCCGTTTCTATCCTTCGGTGCCGACGAGGCGGACGCGGTCGAACACTGCGGTCGAATGCTGAAGGAAGCCGACGCCGACGCGATCAAACTCGAGTGCGGCCCCCATACGATCGACCTGACGCGGACGCTCACCCAACTCGGGATCCCGGTCCAGGCCCACCTCGGATTGACGCCCCAGCGCGAGAACGAGACCGGGCTGTTCAGGCAGGGAACCGACGACGAATCCGCCCGACGGATCGTCGATCTCGCCCGCGAACACGAGGCGGCCGGGGCGTTCTCGCTCGTCTTGGAGCATATCCCCGCGAATCTCGCCGCGACGGTCACCGACGCGCTGTCGATCCCCACAATCGGGATCGGCGCGGGCCCCGATTGCGACGGGCAGGTACTCGTCATCGACGAGGTGATCGGCCTCTCGGAGCGGGTCGCGCCCTTCTCGAAGCGGTTCGGCGACGTCAGCAGCGAGATGCGAGACGCGATCGCCGCCTACGCCGACGCCGTCGAGTCGGGCGAGTTCCCCGCAGAAGAGCACAGCCACCACGAACCGGATCTGGACGACGTCTACTGACCGGACGAAGCGCTCTCGTCGTCCCAGTCGGCTCGACAGTTCTCGTCACAGAAGTGTACTGTGGTCACCATCCCGTCCTCGACGCGGGTGACGACCCTATGGGTCGGTTCGTTCACGATCGGCTCGCCGCACACCGCACACCGCGGAGCGGTCTCCTCCGTTACGTCCTCGCCGAGATCCGATGTCGGGTCTACCATCTTGTCTCACCGTTCGGGGGCACGCATATGAACGATTATGTTTGGCTGATACGGGAGCCCGCCCGTTCGGCTGATCGGCCTCATTCGGACCGCTCGTACTCGGGGTCGAACAGCTGTGCGGACATCGGCGCCGGATCGCCCGCCGTGAGGTTGTACCGTGAAAAGTCCTCGACGCCCGCCTCCCCGAGGAGTTCCTCGTCGTACACCGCGTTCCCAGTGTACTCGGCCGGATCGCGGCGCAGTATCTCGAGAACGGTGTCGGAGACGATCTCGGGTGAGCGCCAGTCGTCCTCGGTTCCCAACCCGAAGTAACGCGTCGCGCGCGTGTCGATCGCCGTCACCGGCCAGAAGGCGTTACAGCCGACGTCGTGCCCGGAGAGCTCCGTCGCGAGCGAGAGCGTGAGAAACGACATCCCCAGTTTCGACCACGCGTACGGAGATTCGCCGGGCGCGCGGTCGACGGTCACCGGCGGCGCGTTCGCGAGGAGCCACGCGTCCTCGTCCACCTGCTTGAGGTGATCGACGAACGCCCGCGCGACGAGGTATGTCCCGCGAACGTTGACTTCCGTCAGGAGGTCGAACCGATCCGCGGGGAGGTCCTCGACGTTCGCGAGTTGGATCGCGCTCGCGTTGTTGATCACAACGGTGACCTCGCCGAACCGATCGATCGCTTTCTCGGCGGCGTTCTCGACGCTCCCCTCCTTGCGGACGTTCAGTTCGATCGGAAGCGCTTCGACGCCGAACTCCTCGCACTCGCCGGCGGTCTGCTCGATCGTTCCCTCTAACCCCTCGTCCTCGCCGTAGTCGTCGTCTCCCGCTCGGCCAACGCGAGGGCGATCGCCCTGCCGATTCCGCGGGTCGTCCCGGTGATGAAGGCCGTCTGTCCGGAGAGATCCGGCTTTTCGAGCGACATGTGTCTCGGTTCACTGCGACGGAGATAAAACCCGGGCCAGCGGCATCGGTACAACTCGTTTGCAGTTTATTCGGTTATCGATCGCGGGTGACGGATTCGCCGGGCGCCGTCCGCGCGTTCGCCGAGAGGACGAGTCCCGGTGCGAGACTGGTGTTGATCCCCGTTTTCGCGCCGGGACCGGCGACGACGCCGTACTTCCGCCGACCCGTCGAGACGCGTTCGCCCTTCACGGTCTGTTCGACGTGCTCGCCGTCGTGTCTGAGGTTTCCGACCTGCGTTCCGGCCCCGAAGTTCACGTCCTGTCCCAGTAAGCTATCCCCGACGTACGAGAGGTGCGGCACGTTCGTTCCCGACATGAGTACGCTGCTTTTGATCTCGACGCCGTGGCCGACGTGACAGTTCTCCCCAATCAACGTCGCGCCGCGAACGTAGGCGTTCGGTCCGACGTCCGCGCCCGAGCGGACGATCGCCGGCCCCTCGATCACGACGCCCGGCTCGACGGTCGCGCCCGCCTCGATCACGACGTCGCCGCGGAGTTCCGAACCGCCCCGAACCTCGCCGTCGATGCGGCGCTCCAACTCGCCGACCTTCCACTCGTTGGCCGCCAACAGCTCCCAGGGCCGCCCGACGTCGAGCCACCGTGTGAGCGTCACCGGCGTCACCGCCTCCGCCTTGATCGCTTTCGACACCACGTCCGTAATCTCGTACTCGCCGCGCTCGCTCTCGCCGACGTCGAGCCACTCGATCGCCGCCTCGGGGAACGCGTACGCGCCGGCGTTCGCCAGCGTGGACGGCGGGTCGTCGGGCTTTTCGACGATTCCGGTCACGCGCTCGCCCGCCCCGTCCGTGGAGAGCACGCCGTAGTTCTCCGGCGTTTCGACCTCGATCGCAGCGATCGACGGGGCGGCCTCGAACAGATTGGCCACGCTCTCGGGATCGTAGATGTTGTCGCCGTTGAGCACTGCGAACGGGCCGTCGAGTCTGTCTCTCGCCGCCCGCACTGCGTCCGCGGTTCCGCGCTGTTCGCGCTGGACGGCGAACGACACGGGGACACCACGGTACTCGTCGTCGAAATATTCACGTACGGCGTCGGCCTCGTAGCCGACGACGAAGATGAGTTCCGACGCACCGGCCTCGACGGCCGCGTCAGCCGTGTGCGCACAGAGCGGCCGATCGGCCACCGGGAGCATCGGTTTGGGCACCGCCTCCGTCAGCGGTCGCATCCGCGTTCCCTCGCCGGCGGCGAGAATGACTGTCTGCATGCAGCCGCTTTCGCCTGGATCGGATAAAAACCGTTGGGCGTTACGCTGCCCTACTCTTCGAGCCTCGTGTCGTCGAGCGCCAGTGGCTCGCTCTCGTCGGCGCGTCGGCGGACATCGACGTGGTAGTTCTCGAGGATGTCCCGGCCCAAAAGGAGCGGATAGTCCATGTGGCTTCGGTCCTCGATGCTCGCTGTCACGGTGTGCTGTTTGCCGCCGACGCCGACCACGAGGTCGACGACCGGTCGCGATCGACTCGACTTGACGCTGCCCGATTTGATCTTGACGATGTCCTTGATCGGTCCGGTTCCGATGTCGGCGGCGAGGTGGGCATCGATGCTCGTCCGCGTCGCCCCGGTGTCTGATTTCGCCATCACGGTTCGCTGTCCGCTCGTCCCCATGGCGACTACTTCCTCGACGTAGCCGATCACTAGCGTTTCGGTCAGCGAACTCTTTTCGGGGCGCGGCATACACGCCGGTCGCGAATCGTCGAGGTTCGCCGTCAGATCGTAGACTCGGTCGGCGTCGACGTCGCCGCCGGCCCGCTCGATCGCGAGGCGGGCGATATGTGGTGCCGGCGAGCGCCCGGTCGCCTTGAACAGTCCCCGGAAGCCGGCCGTCGGGTTCACTTCGAGGAGGTGGTAGCCGTCCTCACCCTCTACGATGTCGACGCCGGCGTAGTCGAGCCCGATCTCGTCGGTCGCTCGCTTGGCCATCGTCACGACCTCATCGGGCAGGTCGTCGGTCACGTCCTCGACGTCGCCCCCCAACGCGACGTTCGTCCGCCACTCGCCCTCCGGCGCGTACCGGTTCATCGCGCCGACGACGCGCTCGCCGACGACGTAGATCCGGAGGTCGTGGTGGCGCATCCCGTCGTGTTCGATGAGTTCCTGCAAGAACGCCTGTCTGGAGCCGACCATCGGGTTCACGGGATCGTCGGTGTCGAGTTTCCAGGTGCCGCCCCCGTGCGTTCCGATCGCCGTCTTGTACACGACCTCCTCGCCGAACCGGTCGCGTCCCGCGTTCAGGATGTCACCCGAAAGCGCCATCAGCGCGTCCGGAACGGGCAGTCCGGCCTCCGCCAGGGCAGTCCCCGAGGCGAACTTGTGCATCGCGGTCATCGTCGCCGTTGGCGTGTTCAACACCGGGCGGATCCGATCGAGCATCGTCGCCAGCCCGAGCGCCTCCGCGGGCTGTTCTTCCTTCGAGAGCAGCAGGCGATTGACGACGATGTCGACATCGGGGTCGAGCGTCACGGTCCCGTCCGTGATGTCGACGGCGGTGTTTTCGGCGCGGAGCCACTCCGTCTCGTAGCCGAGGTCGTCGACGGCGTTCAGTATCGCTTTCGTCTCCTTGGAACTGTGCAGGCTGAGAACGCCGACGGTGAGTGAATTCGACATACTCGATCTGCGTTTGATTCGGGCAAAACGCTGCCGATCTATCGACTCTCTCGGCGGTGTCCGCGCGCTTATACGGATGCCCGCCGTGGCTCGGGTGTGGCTCCGAGATTCACGTACGACGGCGGGGCGGTCGATCCGGGAGAAATCGCGAACATCCGCTTTACCGTCAGCGAGACGTACCTCGGCGATCCGGTCCGAATCCCCGTGACGATAATCAACGGCGAGCGGGATGGTCCGACGCTCTGTCTCACGGCGGCGGCACACGGCGACGAACTCAACGGGATCGAGATCGTTCGGGAGGTCGCCCACGAGTGGGATCACTCGGCGCTCCGTGGGACGCTCATCTGTCTGCCGGTGCTCAACGTCCCCGGCTTCATCGCCCAACAGCGGTATCTCCCCATTTACGACCGGGATCTGAATCGCTCCTTTCCGGGCGACGGCTCCTCGACCAGCGCCAAACGGATCGCCGCAAGGGTGTTCAGGAACTTCATCGAGCCGTGTGATATCGGCCTCGACTTTCACACGTCGACACGCGGGCGGAGCAACATGCTCCACGTCCGCGGGGACATGGAGGATCCGTCCGTCGCTCGGGTCGCGAACGCCTTCGCCTCGAACGTCATCATCGCTAGTGAGGGGCCGAGCGGCTCGCTCCGTCGGGAGGCGAGCGAGGCCGGAACGTCGACGATCACGATCGAATTGGGCGAGGCCCACCGTTTCCAGCGCCCGTTGATCGACTCGGCGCTGGAGGGCGTCCTCTCGGTGATGGCGGAGTTCGGGCTGCTTGAAACCGAGACCGTCAAATGGCCCGGCTGGCGGACGATCATCGACGGGTCAGACGAGAAGACGTGGCTCCGGGCCGACGCGGGTGGTCTGGTCGAAATGCATCACGATCGCGGCTCGCTCGTCGAGGCGGGCGACCGCGTCTGTACGATCACGAACCCGTTCAAGACGGACGTGACGGTCGTCGAAGCGCCGTTTACCGGGCTTCTCATCGGTGTTCCGGAGAACCCCCTCGTCTATCCGGGCAATCCTCTGTGTCATCTGGTCGCCCTCGATGGGCCGACGCTCCGGGCATTCAGACAGAGTCAGAGCCAACCGGTCGATCGCGTCTGAGACCGCCGGTGGGATCGAACCCCCGCTCCATGCGTTCTCGACGCGCCCGTCGAACCCGTCGCCTTTGCGGCGATATCTGCTCGTTGCCGTCTGTGACACGTTCGCAGGTAGTAACTACTATACCGGCGGGGACCTCACAATACGTTGCATGAGTCAATCGTACGACCGGGGTCTGATAGAGGACTTCGGGCGATGGCAGGAGTTCTCCGCCGGTATGTGGGCCTGGATCTTCCACAAGTTCACCGGTTGGGTGCTCATCGGCTATCTGTTCACGCACGTAGCCGTACTGAGCACCGCCACAGTGGACGGAGCGACCTATACCCAGACGCTCCAGGGGCTGGAGAGCCTGCTCGTCGTCCGCTTCCTCGAAGTCGGACTGCTTGCGGTCGCCGTCTTCCACATCCTCAACGGGGTCCGCCTGCTCTTCGTCGATCTCGGTGTCGGACTGGACGCACAGGACAAGGCGTTTTACGCCGCTATGATCGCAACTGGGGCCATCACGGTCGCGAGTATTCCGACGTTCCTTTTGGGGGCGTTCTAACATGGCTGAACACTACTCCTCGTTCGAACCGAAGGGGACGCGCTGGCTACTGCAGCGCATCACGGCCGCGTTTCTGGTAGTCGTGTTGGCGTATCACTTCCTGCTGTTGCACTTTGTCAACCACGCAGCGGACATCACGTTCGCGGGGACGCAGGTTCGGATGAGCCAGGTCGGCTACTTCATCACGATGGTGTTGTTCTTGATCGCCGGGGCGTTCCACGGCGTCAACGGCGTCTACAACGCCCTCGTCAACCAGGGTCTCGACGGCACCCAACAGACCGTCATCAAGTGGTCGCTCGTCGCCGCCGGAACGCTCCTCGTCGTTCAGGGGATTCGCGTCGCGAGCGCCATGACGGGGTTGTTCTAACCATGAGTACGCAAATTCAAGAACCGGAAACCGAGACCGAAAGCGAGGAGACGTCGGAACACCAACAGCAGCGGCTGGCCGACAAGCGAGAGCGCGCGGACATGCGCGAGCGCGCTGAGGCCGATCTCTCCGACGCCGACGAGACGGTTCGAATCAAGGTGTTCCGCTACGACCCCGAGGTCGAGGGCAAGAAGGATCCCCGGTTCGACACGTTCGAGGTTCCCTTCTACAAGGGGATGACGGTGCTCGACTCGCTCATCTACGCGCGCGATCACTTCGATTCGAGTCTCACCTTCCGACACTCCTGTCGGCAGGCGATCTGCGGCTCCGATGCGCTCTTCGTCAACGGCCGCCAGCAGCTCGGTTGTAAGACCCAGATGGTCGACCTAGAGTGGCCGGTCCGCATCGAACCGCTCCCGCACGCCGAGGTCGTCAAGGACCTCGTCGTCGATATGGAGCACTTCTACGATCAGATGGAAGCCGTCGAGCCGTATTTCCAGACGAACGAACTCCCGTCTGGCGAAGAGCAGCGACAGACCCGCGAGAACCGAGAGAAGGTCAAGATGTCCACGCGCTGCATCTGGTGTAGCGCGTGCATGTCCTCGTGTAACATCGCCGCCGGCGACAACGAGTATCTCGGGCCGGCCGCGATCAACAAGGCCTACCGCTTCGCGATGGACGAGCGGGAGGGCGCGGAGATGAAAGAACACCGGCTCAACATCATCGAACAGGAACACGGCGTCTGGCGCTGTCAGACGCAGTTCTCCTGCACCGAGGTGTGCCCGAAGGACATCCCACTGACCGAGCATATTCAGGAACTGAAACGCGAAGCCGTCAAGAGCAACCTCAAGTTCTGGTAGCGGCACGCTAATAAATATCAAACACGAACTACAGACAATGACAATACATGAACACGATGTGATCGTGGTCGGGGCCGGCGGTGCCGGACTCCGGGCCGCGATCGCGGCCGACGAGGAAGGAGCCGACGTGGCGATGGTCACGAAGCTCCACCCGGTCCGCTCGCACACCGGTGCCGCAGAGGGCGGCATCAACGCGGCGTTGCGCGACGGCGACGACTGGGAACTCCACGCCTACGACACGATGAAGGGGTCCGACTACCTCGGCGACGCCCCCGCCATCGAAACGCTCGCACAGGACGCTCCCGAGGAGGTCATTCAGCTCGAACACTGGGGGATGCCCTTCTCTCGCGAGGACGACGGTCGCGTCTCCCAACGCCCGTTCGGCGGTCTCTCGTTCCCGCGAACGACGTACGCCGGGGCCGAAACTGGTCATCACCTGCTGCACACGATGTACGAGCAGGTCGTCAAACGGGGAATCCGGGTGTACGACGAGTTCTACGTCAGCCGACTCGCCGTGACGGACCACGACGACCCCGAAAATCGTGTATGTCACGGCTGTGCCGCCTACGACATCAAATCAGGCGAGATCGTCGGGTTCCGAGCGAGAAACGGCGTCATCCTTGCGACGGGCGGCGACGGACAGGTGTACGACCACACCACGAACGCCGTCGCGAACACAGGTGACGGCCCCGCGATGGCGTATCGCGCGGGCGTCCCTGTCGAGGACATGGAGTTCGTCCAGTTCCACCCGACGACGCTCCCGTCGACCGGCGTCCTCATCTCCGAGGGTGTCCGGGGCGAGGGCGGCATCCTCTACAACAGCGAGGGCGAACGGTTTATGTTCGAACACGGCTACGCGAACAACGCCGGCGAACTCGCCTCACGCGACGTCGTCTCCCGCGCCGAGTTAACCGAGGTCAACGAGGGCCGCGGTATCAACGACGAGTACGTCTACCTCGACATGCGCCACCTCGGCGAGGAGCGAATCTACGACCGCCTCGAGAACATCATCCACCTCGCGGAGGACTTCGAGGGCGTCAACCCGGTCGTCGAACCAATGCCGGTCAAGCCCGGCCAACACTACCACATGGGCGGCATCGAGACGAGTGAGCACGGCGAGACGTGCATCACCGGCCTGTACGCCGCCGGTGAGTGTGCGTGCGCGTCGGTTCACGGTTCGAACCGCCTCGGCGGCAACGCGCTACCGGAGCTCATCGTCTTCGGCGCCCGCGCCGGCCACCACGCAGCTGGCCGGGACCTCGGAGAGGCGCAAGTGCCTACCGGCCCGTCCGCGGCGACGGAGCCCGAGGACGGGCTCGACACGCCGGTCGAACCGGGCGCACTGGACGCGAGCGACGAGGACGTCGCCGCCGACGGCGCGTTGGTCGAACCCGCCGAGGTCGTCGACTATGCCGTCGAGTCCGAACGTCAACGCGTCGAGGACATGCTCGAACGCGACGGCACGAACCACGCCGAGATCCGGGAGGATCTTCAGAAAGCGATGACGGAGAATGTCAACGTCTTCCGGGAGGAAGAGAGTCTGAAACAGGCCCTGGAGGTCATCAAAGAGTGTCGCGAGCGATATCAGAACGTCGCCGTTTCGGACCCCTCGCGGACGTTCAACACCGACTTGATCCACACGATCGAGACGCGCAATCTCATCGACATCGCCGAGACGATCGCGCTCGGCGCGCTCGCGCGGGATGAGTTCCGCGGCGCACACTGGCGGCGCGCCCACCAAGAGCGAAAGGACGACGAGTGGCTCAAGCACACGATGATCTCGTGGAACGACGGGAAGCCAAAACTCTACTACAAACCCGTGGTCCTCGAGGGCGAGGAGAAAGAGTACGAGCCGAAGGTCCGCTCGTACTAACGACGAACGAGCTCTTTTCAGCCGACAAACCCGTCCGTGCTCCACTTGGCGTCACTTCCCTCGGGCTCGATCGAGGCGGGTGCACTCACCAAGACGAACGCGCTCTCCTCCTCGCCGTTTCGGATCTGTCGGGTCGCCTCGGGCGGGATCCAGATCGCATCGCCGCTCTCCATCCCGATTTCCTCGCCGTCGACGACGACGGTCGCTGAGCCCTCGATGAGGACGTAGATCTCCTCGTGGCCGTTTTCGGTGTGATCGTGCGGTCTGCTGTTCCAGTCCGGTTCACATCGGGTGATTGTCACACCGACGCGCTCGCTGTCGAGGGGTTCTCGGAGGAAGTGCATCCCGCCGGAAACGGGCGCTATCTCGCGGTAGTTGACGCGTTTGTACGTGCTCATGAGAGCGCTTCGACGCCCACCGAAATAGGTTTCACGCCCGAGTTGAAGTGTTTCGTTGGCTCTGGCAGTCGCGTTCGCGGTCCGATCGCGGTATCGTCGGTTTCGAGACAGCCGAGTTCTGCTTATGATTCGTCGACCTCTGTGACCGATTCGGCGATGTCCTCGTCCATCCGCCACAGATAGAGAGTCGCGTAGCTCCGGTACGGTGTCCACCGCTTGGCCCGTTCGACCATCGCCTCGCGGCTCATCTCGTCGTCGAACAGCGTTCGCATCCCCTTCCGGACGCCGAGATCGCCAACCGGGAACACGTCGGGGCGGCCGAGCGAGAACAAAAGCTGCATCCGGGCGGTCCACTCGCCGACGCCTTTGATCGTGGTCAACTCGTCGATGACCACCTCGTCGTCGAGCGATTCGAAGTACGCGCGATCGTACGTCGATTCGAACGCTTCGGCGACGTTCCGGACGTAGTCCGCCTTCTGTCTAGAGAGCCCGCAGTCGCGAAGCGTGGTCTCGTCCGCCGAAGCGAGGTCGGCCGGCGTCACGTCGACGGCTTCGAAGAGCCGCTCTCTCGTCGCTTCCGCGGCGGCCATCGAGACCTGCTGTCGGAGAATAGCGATGACGAGGCGCTGAAACATATCCGCTGCGGGATCGAGTTCGAGCCGACCGTATCGTTCGATCAGCGGCCCGATGTATGGGTCGGACTCCAGGGCGTCGTGTGGCGAACTCACGGTATCTCCTCGGTGGGCCGCGGAGAAAACTCATCGGGAGGTGGTGCGTCGGGATCGGTTCGCGTTGTCAACCGGTTCGGCCGGGACGCCAACGACGGTCGTGTTCGGTGCCACGTCGTCGACGACGACGCTGCCCGCCCCCACCGACGCCGCCTCGCCGACGGTGATGTCGCCGAGCAACGTCGCGTTCGCGCCGACCGTCACGCCGTCCTCGAGCGTCGGATGGCGCTTCTCGCGTCGCATCGAATCGCCGCCTAGCGTGACGCCGTGGTACAACAGCACGTCGTCGCCGATTTCGGCGGTCTCGCCGATAACGACGCCTGCCCCGTGGTCGATGAACAGTCGGCGGCCGATCTCGGCGGCGGGGTGGATCTCGACGCCGGTCAGAAACCGGACGAACTGTGAGAGAAAGCGCGCGGAGAATCGGAAGCCGCTCGTCCACAGTCGGTTGGCGATCCGGTGGCCC
Organism: Natronomonas salsuginis; assembly: GCF_005239135.1. Classification (NCBI taxonomy): domain Archaea; kingdom Methanobacteriati; phylum Methanobacteriota; class Halobacteria; order Halobacteriales; family Natronomonadaceae; genus Natronomonas; species Natronomonas salsuginis. The sequence goes on along the minus strand of NZ_QKNX01000007.1, from coordinate 15,652 downwards.
CAGACGGCGTGCACGCCCGAGTACAGGAGCGCGACGGTGATGAACCCCGTCGCAGCCGGGTCCTTCGTGCGGGCGGTTCGAACGTCCTCTTTGATCGTCTCGAGTAGCATGAGTGGATGCATCGCGAACTCGACGTCGAGTAACCGGTATCGAAAGCGGTTGCCGCAGCGCGTCTCGTGCTCGGATTCCGGGAACGAGGATATAAAAACTGTCGGTCGTTTCGCCGTGTGCCGATGTGCGAGCGCTACGCCGTGTCGTCGTCTCCGTAGATATCGCGGATCTGCTCGCCGAACTCCTCGCGAACGTTCCGGCGTTTGATCTTCATCGACGGCGTCAGCAGATCATTCTCCGGAGTCCACTCGAAGGAGACCAGCCGGAACTCCTTGATCCGCTCGTGCTCGGAGAGGCTCCCGTTGACCATCTCGACCTCCTCGCCGATGTACTCGATGACACGTTCGTCCGCACAGATCGCTCTGGTATCGTCCGGGAGGTCGATCCCCTCGGTCTCGGCCCACCGTCGGACTGCTTCGAAGTTCGGCACGAAGAGCGCCGAGACGAACTTCTCGTCGTTGCCGATCACCATCGCCTGATCGATCCGACCGGAGGTGGCGAACTCGTCCTCGATCGGCTGCGGAGCGACGTTTTTGCCCGTGTCGAGGACGATGAGCTGTTTGATCCGATCGTGATAGATCAGGTAGCCGTCGGTGGTCTCTTCGATGATGTCGCCGGTCCGGAACCAGCCGTCGTCGGTGAACGCCTTCTCGGTTTCTCGCGGGCGGTTCCAGTAGCCGTCGGTGACGCTCGGCCCCTTGACGTGGAGTTCGCCGATCGCGCCCGTGGCGGCCGCCGTCTGCTCTTCGGAGACGACCGACTCGTCGAGGCGGACCTCGACGTTCGACAGCGGCGGGCCGAGCGTACCAGATCGGTAGTCCTCAGGGAGGTTGACCGAGACGACCGGCGACGTCTCGGTGAGCCCGTATCCCTCGAGAATCGGGATCCCCATCCCGTCGAACAGTTCGGCGAGTCGCTTCGAGAGGCTGCCGCCGCCGCTGACGAAGAACTCGACGTTGCCGCCGAGTTTCTCTCTGACCGACGAGTAGACGAGCCGATCCATGATCGCGTGTTTGATCCGGAGTCCCACGCCGGGATCGTCGGTCGTCGCCCACTCGCGGGCGATCGGGACCGCTCGCTCGAACACCGCCTCCGGGGCCTCCTCGCGGAGGCTGTCGTAGATGCGCTCGTAGACCCGTGGCACCGAGGAGGCGCTCGTCGGGCTGACGGTGACGATGTCCTCGCCGACGGTCTCGGGCGACTCCGCGTAGGCGACCGTCGCGCCGCTGCCGAACATGAGAAAGTGCCCGGAGACGCGCTCGAAGACGTGCGCGAGCGGCAGAAACGAGAGAACGCGATCCGTCTCGTCGATCGACGGCGTTCCCTCGGGTTTGTCCGGGCGATCCGAAAACCGCTTGCGGATGCCGTTGACGTTCGATCGGAAGTTCCGGTGCGTCAATCGGACGCCCTTCGGCTTGCCGGTCGTGCCGGAGGTGTAGATCAACGACGCGAGGTCGTCGAGGTCGCGCTCGTCGATCCACGAGTCGTAGGTCGTCTCGTCGAACGCCTCCGACCCGCGTTCGTGGACCGCCGCGAGCGTGTGGACGTCGTCGCGGTCGTCATAGCCGTCGACCTCGTCGATGACGACGATGAAGGAGAGATCGAGGTCGTCCTCGACCGTCAAGAGCCGTTCGAGGAGCTCGGCGTTCTCGACGACGACGCCCGCCGCATCGGGGTCGTCGAGCAGATATTGCACCTGCTCGGCCGAGGATTCGGTGTACACCGTCGTCACGACCCCGCCGGCGGCAAGCAACGCCAGGTCGGTGTGTGCCCACTCCATGCGCGTGTTTGCGAAGATGCCGACTTTGGTGTCCGATTCGACGCCCAACCCGCGAAAGCCGGCCGCGAGGTTGCGGACGATCTCCCGCATCTCCGCGTACGTCAGCGACGCGTACTCCCCCGCCGGCGCCGCCGCCACCACATCGGGGGCCAGCGAGCGCTCGTAGATCCCGCCCTTGTACCATTGCGCGTCGCGGTCTGCGTACCGATCGGCGCTCTCCTCGAATAGGCGGGAGATCGTCGTGTCGCCGATCACCCCGTCCTCGTAGGCCCGCTCGGCGTCGAGGCGGGCGGCGGTGTCTCCGGACATGGCTGCTGTCGTGATCCACGCGAGCCTGATATATTAATTCGGGGCCATTTTGGACGTTTTCGAGTTCTTATAAACGATCGGGTAACCGCCAGCAGGGTGACCGGCTCGTAGCATGGCCTGGAAACAAGCCGACTGGATGTGCACACTCGATGAGCAAATTATCGAGGTGTTGACGAGGACTCGCTGGTGTCAACTCGTCACCTGGAGCGTTCGATCAACTTCAACGCTTCCAAACGACAAACCAAAGAGCGGCTGCGGATACTCACCTATTGGGTGCTTTCTGCAATTAATTCGATATTTCCGAAGGTCCGCGTGTAGTCTCCCTCAAGTTGAATAGCCATATCAACCTCTACTTGCTCTCCAACATCTAACGTAACTGGGCTGGTTTCATACTCAGGAGTTTCCACGTCATCTGAATCGTCGCCCCACTCATTGAACCAAATATAAACTTTGTCTTTATTAAGTGATATATTCCCCGGCCGGTCTGGGACTATATTCTGATTCCCATTATCATCTTTAACTGACTCTAATTTGACCTCAACCGTCTGGGTTCCTTGGTTCCTCACCACGAAAATATCTTTAATAATCGTGATGGCGTTTTTATTCACTCCAGATCCGCCCGTCTCTACCGTCTGATCTCTCGACGGATCACTGAGGTCTCCTATATCAATTTGTAACTGGCCATCGTCACCGGTTTCGCTTGCGTATGCACCGTTCGTCGCGTTCGTTGCATCAAGTGCTAAAAGTGCACTCGCGTCACCGGTCGTCTCAACGCTGACCCCGCGCTCTGCCTGCACCGAGGTGAACGCACCAGTTCCCAAGATTACACCGCCTCCGAAGATTAGTGAGCCGACACCGAACAGTACACGACGTCTACTCAGCATATCCACTATAATGGCTCCTACCCATATTGTATTGACCCTGTTGAATAGCTTCAAGCACGGCTTGAACGGCCGAGAATGTCCCACATTGGGTCGCACCTATCTATCTTTGTTCAAGGAGAGAACCCCGTCGTTCACGACGGGCGTGAATCGGACAACGCCGACACGAACCTTGTTCAACAGCAATACGGATAGGTACGTGGAATCGTTAGGTACCATGACGTACACCGAAGCGGTCACACCGCCCACTCAAATGCACAATATCGGGACTCCGAGGCCCAGAACGTTCGAGACACCCTCCCGAACCGCTGTGGTGTCTCCGTCAAAATACCTCCGAGTCCCCAGCCGGGAGAGGAGTACCGGCGGTGTGGCCCCGCCATCGGCCCGTCATGCCGACAGCTCCTAAACCAGCAAACATCCCAACCCAGCGGTGCGGTGCCGTGGGAAGCCCCGCCGGCTACCGCGAGGAGAAGGTCACAGTGTACCTGTTTTATGCGGCCAACGGGTCGACGGACACTTACTGGCTTTTGCGTACGTCGGCCACTCGCACGTCGGTCGTTCCTTCCCGTGAGGACACGGAGAATGACGACACATAAAATGCGGGAGAAGTGGGCCGGCACGAATTTGAATCACGGCCAGACGGTCACCTCACTGCGTTCGGTGCTGCGTCTGGTTTCATTCGAATTCAGCCGTCGCGTCGTGCCACGCGCCCCTGGACCGCTCGCTGTCGCTCGCGGTCGTTGGGGCGCGGGCAGAAAGTGGGCCGGCACGAATTTGAATCGTGGTTACGGCCACCCGAAGGCCGAAGGATACCAAGCTACCCCACCGGCCCGCACTCGAACAAAAGCCGTTGGATCTTTTAATCTTTCCGAATGTCGGATATAAGCGTGCGATCGACTGTCAGTAATCCCGATAGCCGTCCGTGTCGAGGTAGTTGTGCGCGACGGTGATCGCCTGGTTGGCGTGCAGGATTCGCGGGCCGAGCGACACCCGCTTGTCGGCGCGCGCTGCGAGCAGGTCGGCCTCTTCGTCGGTGAAGTCGCGGTGATCCGAGAGGACGAACGCGGGGTTCTCCGGCGGGTCGAGATCGACGACGGGCCGACCGTCGTCGTGGAGTTCGAGAAGCGTCACGTCCTCGAGGTCGTCGAGCACCGTCTCGAAGTCCCCCCGCCGAATCGAGACGCCCGGCGAGGGCGTGGCAGCCATCGCGCCGATCGCGCCCTCGCGCGCGGCGAAGGCGTCGCGGATGCGCGCCGCGGTCGAGCGCTCGTCGGGGTTGATCCGTCGGAGGTCTGCGCCCTCGAACCGGACGACGTAGCCGTCGGCGACGAGGTGAACCCGGACGTCTTCGCGGATATCGTGCGAGAGCAACAGCGCGCTTGTGACGCAGCGCGAGAGGAGGTCGAGCCGGCCCGTCCCCGGGAGGTCGTCGAGGCTGAGATCGGCCGCGTCCGGGGCGGCGAGTTCGTGGGCGAGGAGGACGAACTGGCGCATACCGATCGCTCGCTACCGACGCGTATAGCGCGTCCGGTTTCTCACCAGGTCAGCCCCTCGTAGACGATCCCGCGTCGGCGCTCGACGATCCGTCGGCCGTCGATCACGACGGGGTTGGCCATCGCGTCGAACGCCGCGTCGAGATCGGCGAACTCGGGCCAGTCGGTCACGACCGCGGCTCCGTGGGCGTCTTCCAGCGCTTCAGCGGCCGACTCGGCGTACTCGATCTTGGGGAACTCCTCGGCCATCGTCTCGGCGGCGAGCGGGTCGTAGGCGACGACGTCCGCACCGCGGGCGAGCAGCCCCTCGATCACCGGCTTCGCGCGCGTCCCGCGGATGTCGTCGGTGCCCGGCTTGAACGCGAGGCCCAGCACGGCGATCCGCTTTCCTTCGACATCGACGTGCCTGTCGAGGAGTTCGAGCAGGCGCTCGGGCTGGCGGTCGTTGAGTTCGACCGCCGCCTCGATCATCAGCGGTTCGTAGCCGGCGGCCCTGGCCCCGGCGACGAGCGCGGCGGTGTCTTTCGGGAAGCAGCTGCCGCCCCAGCCGACGCCCGAGCGGAGGAACTGCTCGCCGATCCGGTCGTCGAGGCCGATCGCGTCGGCGACCTCGTAGGCGTCGACGTCGAACAGCTTACAGACGTTGCCGAGGTCGTTTATCAGGCTGATCTTCGCCGCGAGGAAGGCGTTGTTGGCGTACTTGATCATCGCGGCCTCCCGACGCCCTGTCTCGACGACCGGCACCTCCCAGTCGCTCACGAGCGGCTGGTAGAGTTCGGCCAGAATGTCGAGCGCGCGCTCGTCGCCGTCCGTTCCCAGCACGATCTTGTCGGGCTCCATGAAGTCCCGCACTGCGCTCCCTTCCCGCTGGAACTCCGGGTTGACAGCGACGCCGATCTCCTCTCCGTCGGTCTTCTCGGAGGCGGCTTCGATCTGCGGAATCACCTCCTCGTCGATCACGTCCGGCATGACCGTCGACTTGACGACGACGAGGTGGTAGCCGTCCTTGTCGGCGATCGCGCGACCGATATCCTCGGCCGCAGCGAGCAGTATCGAGGCGTCGATCGAGCCGTCGGGGTTCGACGGCGTCCCGACTGCGAGAAAGGTTACGTCCGTCTCTGCCGCGGCGACGTGCTCCGTCGTTGCTTGCAGGCGACCGCCGGCGTACGCCGAGAGGAGCGGACCGAGCCCCGGCTCGTGAATCCTCGCTTCGCCCCCGTTGAGGCGCTCGACGGTCTCCTCATCGATGTCGATCGCCGTCACTTCGTGGCCCATGTCGGCGAGACAGGCCGACAGGGTCGTCCCGACGTAGCCGCTCCCGACGACGCTTGCGTTCATATCCCGCCTTCTCGGCGCGAGGATTTGAGCGTTGGGCTCTCCGGCTCTGCTTTCAGGCTCGATCCCACGCTGCGCGTTCGGCGTGTGCGTCTGCGACGTCTCTCACCGCAGAGATATCCAATATCCCGTCCTCGGTGACGAGTCCGGTGAGGTGGGACGACGGCGTCGTATCGAACGTCGGGTTCGACACGTCGACACGGCGGTCGCCGTCGTACACCTCCTCGTCCGGGCCGTCTTCTAGCGTCGGCGTTCCAGCCGGGCTGATCTTGTCGGTCGCCGTCACGGCGTACACCGGAATCCCCTCGGCTGCGGCCGCGATCGCCGCCCCGCGCGAGCCGACCTTGTTGACGAGCGTGCCGTCACGAAGGATCGTGTCCGCGCCCAACAGCACCGCGTCGACCCGTTCGGTCGCGAGGACGTGCGCGATCGCCGCGTCGACGCACACCGTCACGTCGATTCCGGCGTCTGCGACGCGCTCTGCGACGCCGATCCCCTCGCGTGCCGGACGGGATTCGGCGACGATCACGCGCTCGGGGCCGCTCGTCAGCGCGGGTAACACGGTCCCGGACCGAGAGAGCGTGAGAACCACGTTGTCGTCGACGTTCGCCGCCGCTTCGCTCGCGGCGCGTTCGTCCGCGCGCAGCGCGGTTTCGAGCTCTTCGACGGCGATCGATTCGACGGCGGCCGCGCGTCGGTCGTCCGAGGCACGCCAGAGGATCCGGTTCACCCGGTTGGCCAGCGCCGCCATGCTCGGCCGCGCGGCCAGCACGTCGTCGGCGATCTCGGCGATCGTTGCCCACTCGTCGTCCGGTCGATCCTCGCCGCCGACGATCGCCCCCGCGGCGTCACGGACGACCTCCATCGCGCGAATCGAGATGTATCCCGAGCCGTGTTCGGTGTCCGTCCGCAGCGTCTCCGGCGTCGGTCGAACGCGGTCGTACGCTTCCCAGAGCCCGTCTCGCGTCTCGCGGCGGAGCATTTCGGTCGGCGGAACCCACTCACGATCGGTCGCGTCCGCCGGAACATCGAACGTCCGCGACCGGCAGTCGAGCAGCACCGGGACAGCGGTCGCCTCGCGGCCGTCCGGTACGGGCGTGGAATACGGTTCTCCCACCTCGACGAGCGTCGCGTCAGGTGGTATCTCAGGCCGGGCCCCGAGTCGGTCCCGAACCGTCGCTGGCGTCGCGTCGACCGGGATCGTCACCGCATCCCATGCCCCGTCGAACGCCTCGTCGTCGGCCTCTACCGACCCGCGCGATCGAGTGAGAAGCACCGCCGCGTCGTGCCGGAAGAAGATCGTCGCGAACGATGCTCGATCGGTCTCTCGGGCCATCGAGTTCAGTGCTTGAACGCCCGCTGGCCGGTGAACGCCATCGCGATGTCGTGTTCGTTCGCGGCCGCGATCACGTCCTCGTCGTTCACCGAGCCGCCGGGCTGGACGACCGCCTCGATGCCCGCCTCGGCGGCGACCTCGATGCCGTCGGGGAACGGGAAGAAGGCGTCAGACGCCATCACGGCGCCCTCGGCGTCTTTCCCCTCCGCGTGCTCGTCGGCCTTGATCGCCGCCAGCCGGACGGCGTCGACGCGAGAGACCTGGCCCATCCCGACGCCGACGGTCTCGGTGTCCGTCGCAAAGAGGATCGCGTTGGACTTGACGTGTTTGATCGTCTGCCAGGCGAAACACATCGTTTCGAGTTGCTCGTCGGTCGGTTCGCGATCGGTGACGACCTCGAGGTCCGCGAGCGAGATCGACTGGAGATCGCGCTCTTGAACCAGCCGACCGCCGACGAGATCGCCCTCGACGAGTGGTTCGGAGATCTCGTCGAGGTCGCCGACATCCAACACTCGGAGGTTCTCCTTCTCGAAGAGGACGTCGAGGGCGGCATCGGTGTAGCCGGGCGCGATGACGACCTCCTTGAACGAGTCGGTGATCGCCTCCGCGGTCGCGGCGTCGCACTCGCGATTCAAGGCGACGATGCCGCCGAAAGCGCTCATCGGATCGGTCGCGAGAGCGGACTCGTAGGCCGACGCGAGATCGTCGGCGGTCGCACAGCCGGCGGGGTTCGTGTGTTTGATCACCGCCGCCGCGGGCTCGGCGAACTCCTTGATGAGGTTCAGCGCGCCGTCGGCGTCGTTGTAGTTGTTGTACGACAGCGCCTTCGCGCCCTCGTTCAGCTGGCCGGCGTGAACGACGCTCGCCTCCTCGCAGGCCTCATCGAGATACACCGCGGCGTCCTGGTGGGGGTTCTCGCCGTAGCGGAGTTCACGCCCGCGGTCCTCGCTGGTGAGTCGGCGCGCGGGAAACTGCCCGCCGTCGTCGCCGTCGACCGTCACGTCGCCGTCGGTAACGGTGACGCGATCCTCGGCGAACCACTTCACTGCGCGCGGATACGCGCTGAACTCCGCCTCGTGGAGGACGCGTCGTTTGAGATCGTCCGTCCCGTCGCCATCGTAGACCGGGACCGGCTCTTGGGTGACGATCGGCCCGCCGTCGACCGTCTCGTCGACGACGTGGACGGTGCAGCCGGTGACGGAGACGCCCGCTTCCAGCACCTGCTCGTGAGCGTCAATCCCCGGGAACGACGGCAACAGCGACGGATGGACGTTGAGCGTCCGCGGGGTCGCCTCGAGGAACGTCTCCGTTAGGATACGCATGTACCCGTCGAGACAGACGAGGTCGACGTCGTATCCGTCGAGGCGCTCGATGACCCGCTGCTCGTGTTCTTCCCGCGATTCATCGTCGTCGCGCGCGACGACTTCGGTCGGGATGCCGCGCTCCGTCGCGCCCTCGATGATGGGCGCGCCCTCCTCGTTCGAGAGGACGACCGCGAACTCCGCACCGCCCGGCGCGGTGTCAGCCATGTGAAGCAGATTCCGACCGCGGTTCGAAGCCATGCCGGCGAGTTTCATATCTGAAGTCGACTCCGCCCAACGCAAAGTAGTTGCGGTTGCGTTCGATCGATAATGCAACTACGTGCATATTTTTTCGGGACACGTGTGTATAATGGCAGTATATGTACACAATAATGCATTATCTTCGCTCGGAGCGGTCAGCGTGGAGCCGTCGATCGACACCCTTTTTCAACGGCTCGCCGGAGCCACACGTATGACAGATCGGGGGCCGCTACACGCCGTTTCACCGCTGGACGGCCGGTACGCACGCTATACGGAACCGCTCACCGAATACGCCAGCGAGGCCGCGCTCATGCGAGCGCGCGTTCACGTTGAGGTCGAGTACCTCCTCGCGCTGGCGGATCTCGACGCGACGCCGCTGGAACTCGACGAGGCGACGCGATCGGCGCTTCGGGGACTCTACACTGACTTCGACACCGACGACGCCGACGTGATAAAGGGGCTCGAGACCGAGGGCCACGCCGGCTACACCGCGACAAACCACGACGTGAAGGCCGTCGAGTACTTCGTTCGACTGCATCTCCCCGATGAGGAGTCCCAGGGGCCGTGGGTCCACTTCGGGCTGACGAGCGAGGACGTGAACAACCTCGCCCACCGGCTGTTGCTCAAGCCCGCCGTCGACGAGGTCCTCGTTCCGACGATCCGCGACCTTCGCGACGACCTCGCCGCCGACGCGCGGGAGTATCGCACCCTTCCGATGTTGGCTCGGACCCACGGGCAACCGGCGACGCCGACGACGTACGGCAAGGAGCTCGCGGTGTACGCCGCCCGCCTCGGCCGCGCGCTCGGCCGCCTCGACGCCGCGAACGACGAGCTCTCGGGGAAGCTCGCAGGCGCGTCGGGGACCTACGCGGCCCACCGCGCCGCCTACCCCGGCGTGGACTGGCGGGCGTTCTCCCGAGCGTTCGTCGAGTCGCTCGGTCTCGAACACGTCCCGCTGTCGACGCAGGTCAACCCCTGCGACGACCTCGCGGCGGTCTTCGACGCCCTCCGCGGCGTCAACAACGTGCTGCGCGATCTCGATCTCGACGTGTGGCTCTACGTCTCCGATCGCTACCTCGGACAGGAGGCGGTCGAGGGCGAGACCGGCTCCTCGACGATGCCCCACAAAGTGAACCCTATCGACTTCGAGAACAGCGAGGGGAATCTGACGAAGGCGAACTCGGATCTCACCTTCCTCGCCGACTACGTCACGACCTCCCGACTCCAGCGGGACCTCTCGGATTCGACGGTGAAACGGAACGTCGGCGCGGCGCTGGCACACTGTCTCATCGGCTATGAAAAAACCGCGAACGGCCTCTCGAAGGTGACGCCGAACGAGACGGTCATGCGCGAGGAGCTGCAAGCCAATCCCGAGGTGATCGGGGAGGCCGTCCAGACGATCCTCAGACGCGAGGGCGACACGGACGCCTACGAGCGGATCAAGGCGCTCACCCGCGGCCAACGGGCCACGCTCGAGGACTTCCGCGACCTGTTCGACGACCTCGACGTCGACGAGTCCGTGCGCGAGGAACTCCACGCGCTGACGCCCGCCGGTTACACCGGCTACGGCGACGAACTGGTCGACGAGCTGTGAGGCGCGTCCGCGTTCGATGAAAACGCGTCTTTTCGGCGTTGTTCTCGGGTGAGCGACGGTCCCCAACGCTCGATACGGCTCACTGATCGCCGGGCACTTCGTCCTCCAGCCGCGTCAAATCCTCGAACGTCTCCCGCCGTCGCGTCACGCGCTCGTCGTCGCCCTCGATGGCGACCTCGCCGGGCTTTGGCTGGGAGTGAAACTGGTTCGCGAGGTTGATCCCGTAGGCGCCGACGTTGCCGATCGCGAGCAGATCGTTCGCCTCAGCGCGCGGGATCGGTCGATCGGTGCAGAACACGTCGGCGCTGGTGCAAAGTGGGCCGCCGACGCTCGATTCGACCGGCTCGCGGTCGCCGCCGGTCACGTTCCTAATGTGGTGATACGAATCGAACATCGCCGGGCGGATCAACGCGGTGAGCCCGGCGTCGACGCCGACGACGCGCGTTTCCGGAGTCTCCTTGACCGTGTTGACGCGGGTGAGAAGCGCCCCGGCGTCGGCGAGGAGGTAGCGCCCCGGTTCGAGCGCGATCGTCGCGTCCACGCCGTCGGTCACCTCACGGACCATCTCGGCGGCCGCCTCGATGTCGAGCGGCGGTTCCTCGGGGCGGTACGGAACGCCGAACCCGCCGCCGAGGTCGAGGAACTCCAGACTGCCGACGCGCTCGGCGAGGTCGGCGACTTTCTGCAGCGCGCGCCGATGGTCGTCGAGGTCGCCGGAGAGGACGCCGCTCCCGACGTGGGCGTGTAGCCCGACGAACTCGAAGCGCTCGCGAGCGTCGGCGACGAGTTCCGGCACTTCGTCGTAGGCGACGCCGAACTTCGCGTCCTTCCCCGTGGCAACCTTCTCGTGGTGACCGGTCCCGATCCCCGGGTTGACGCGGATCGCAAGGCGGCCGTCGAAGCCGCGCGATTCGAGGCGATCGAGCGTCATCTCCGCGCCCGCCGTGATCGTCAGTTCGGGCGTGTCCGCCCAGAGATCGACCGCGTAATCGAGGTCGCGATCCGGTGGATTGACCGCGGTGTACTGGAGATCCTCGGGAGCGACACCGGCCTTCAACGCCCGGTCGAGTTCGCCGGCGGCGGCGCACTCGATGTCGGCTCCGGCGTCGTACAGCGTTTGGATGACCGCCCGTCCGGTGTTGGCCTTCGCCGCGTACATGACGTGGGCGAAGTCGAACGCCGCGTCAAATCGGGCGAAGTTCTCGCGGATCCGGTCGTGGTCGGTGACGTACAGCGGGGTATCGTGCGCGGCGGCGAGTCGTTCGAGGCGGTCGCCGTCCCAGTCGGCGAGCCGCTTGATCGCCGCGCTATCGACGAGACTCATTGCATACACTGGCGGGACGGCCGCTAACAAGGGTTCCGCTTCTCACCAGGCCGCGTCCCATCGGGTCGGTTTCAACTGGTTTCCACACTCGTCGCAGGAGAGCCGTCCCATGGTGTCCATCGCGGTGATGAGCGTCCCGCAGTTCCCACAGTAGTAGCTGTAGCGGTTCTCGCACTCCTCGTCGGTGTACACCGTGTAGAACGGACCCTCGGAGCCGCGTTCGGCGTCTCCGCGATCGATGAACAGATCCTGATCGTCCACGACGATCGGTTCGAGTTCGACGACCTCCTGATCGATGTAGATGTTCTCGACGAACGACGTGCCGTCGATATCGACGGTCCGCTCGCCGATGTAGTGGAGCCCGTGTTCCTCCCAAAAGCGGTTCCCCTCGGAGTTCATGGCGAGAACGAGCCCGCGGATCGTCTCCGCCCCCTCAGCTTCGAGTCGCTCGCGCGTCGCCTCGTAGAGCGCTTGCCCGATCCCCTCGCCACGATGCATCGCGGCGACGTGGATCCAGTGGATATCTCCCCGGTCGTCGATGAGGGCGCTCTCGGAGAACGCGACGGGTTCCTCGTTGCGCTCGACGATGAGGATAAGCACGTCGTCGTCCGCGAGGAGGTCGTCGAAGCGATCGTCGCCGTACCATTGTTGGATCGCGCTTTCGATGGTAGTCGGGCTCAACGAGTACGACGCTTCCATCGACTGCAGCGCGATGGAGCGAACTGCTGGACCGTCTTCAGCCGTGGCTTCGCGGATCTCCATGTCAGTAGATCCCACACGAGATACCATAAAACTAAATGATGGTGAAATTATATGAACGTTCGGTCACTTCTCCTGATCGACCCGGAGAGCCAGCGTGGATCGGCGTCTCCGGATCGGCCTCGATGTTCCTGGGCGTCGAAACGGACGCCCGACTATCGGTATCGGGCGGGAACGTACTGCGAGAGAGGGCTCGGAACTCGACCGAACACGACCGGCGCGAGCGCCGCCAGTCGACGGCGAAGGAGTACGTAGGCGATGCTGACGGCGACCGCCCCCGCGACGAGCGCGACGAAAGTTCCCTCGACGAGCGCCAGCAGCGGTGCGGCAACGACGAGCGCGATCCCGAGATCGCCCTTCGAGCCGTCGTACGTGACGAGCCGTCGCGGCGGAATCCACCTGCCAGCGACGTGATCGTACACCGCGCGGTCGGAGGTCGCCTCCCACGGGCGGAGTTCGAGTCCGCCGCCGTAGATATCCATCCGGCAGTGGACTGCTGCCCCGACGAGTACGAACGCGGCGGCGGTGGTCACCGGTGTCGACCAGACGAGCGCCAGGAAGGCCGCCGGAGCGGCGCTCAGGGGGTACAGCGTCGGGAAGTGCAGCGTTTTTCGGTGTCCCGAATACAGGTCGAGATCGGGGAGTATCCCGCCGACGAATCCGCCCAAAAGCGCCGCTGGCGCTAGCTCCGGGGCGAAAAGCGCGATCGGAAGCGCAAGCGCCATCCCCACGAGCGCGTGCGTCGGCAGCATCATACGTTCGAACGAACACACTCCCGGCATATAACGCCGACGCTGCGGCGGGTGCTAGCTGTCTACACGCTCGAATCGGTTCCTGTCGCCGCCGATGTCGCGCGCGGATGCGATCGGAGATGGACCGAGATCGATCCCCGACGGTGTCGTAAACCTAAAGAGTCGAACTACCCTTCATACCGACAAGATGATTGATGCGTTCGTTTTCCACACTGTGGGGGTGGGTACATGGGTGTCGAAATAGCGGAGTCGCCGGTTTCGGGCGAAGAGTACGATGAGATGAAGCGGTTCGTCTACGACTATCTCGCCGCCAGCATCGAGGGCGAGGAGGAGGGTGGCCGGATGCGGTGGTACCCCTGGCACTCGGCGGAGTACCGCTACAACCACATCCTCAACGTCGCCGAACTGGCCGCCGAGATCGCCGAAAACGAGGGGGCCAACGTCGACGTCACCCGTGTTTCGGCGCTGTTTCACGACATCGCCAAACTCGAAGCGGATCAGGACGTTCACGCCGAGGCCGGGGCTCGTGTCGCCCGCGAGTACCTCCGCTCGCGGACGGACTACCCCGACTCGTTCATCACGCAGGTGTGCAACGCCGTCGAAGAGCACTCCTACGAGGGCGATCTGGCGAACGTCGCGCTGGAAACGCGGTGTCTCATGGAGGCGGACCTCCTCGACAAGGTCGGCGCGAACGGGACGACGCTCATGCTCCTGCGGATGGGCTACGAATCGAGAACGCACATGGACGCCAACGAGATGGTGGGTCGCGTCCTCGAACGCGGCGAGGACGCCATCTCCCGCGTCCGATCCGACACCGCCGAAAGCATCGCCTACCAGCGGATCAAACGCGTCCGGTGGTTCAAAGAGTGGCTCGAAGAGGAAATCGCCGCGATGGAGCCGACCGACCCGCCGGAACTCGATCCGGAGTAGCGACGATCCCGGTGCGGACAGACGACGCTCGCTACACGAGCACGTCCACGATGAAGTAGACGCCGAACCCGCCGAGGACGACCGCGCTCCCGTAGGCGACGATCGGCGTGAGCGCCTCCGTCTTCGACTTTGCCGCGGTCAGCGCCGCCGGGAAGCCGACGATCCATCCGGCGACGCCACAGAACAGGCCGACGACCAGCGCCGCGCTCCCGGTTTCGACGACGACGATGTCGGACAGCGAGTCGCTCGCGTACGAGAGGACGTCGACCGTTCCGGGCGTCAATAGCCCGACGCCGGCCGTGAGCCAAAAGAGGATTTGGTAGGGATTGGTCAAAGACAAGACGAACGCCTTCGAAAAGCCGCGACTGTCCGGCGTCGCAGCGCGTTGAAACTGCGTGCGCGCGCTCCGGGCGGCCCCGTAGGCGAAGTACAGCATCAGCCCGCCACCGACCAGAAACATCGCCTCCCGGAGCGCCGGCAGCTCCCGAACGAACGTGACGATCCCCCAGAGTGCGAAAAAGAAGAACACCACGTCCGCAGTCATCGCGCCCAACCCCGTTTTGAAGCCCGCGCGCCAGCCGCGAAGGACGGACTCCTCGGCGATGATCGCGTTCATCGGTCCCGGTGGCGCAGCGAGCGCCAACCCGAAGATGGCGCCCACGATGAGCGTTTCGACAATGGCCATCGACGCGGCCTTTCAGCTACGAATATAAAAACGTGCCGTCGGCGCTCGGAGCGCCGTCTTACGGAGATTCAAGGAGAAAGCCCCGTGCTTTAGCGCGGGGATGAATCCGACACCACCTTTCACGAACTACCGCCGATAGCACGGCCTGATATTCCAATAGTTTCTTAAAATAACAGACTAAATTACAATTGTAATGGCCACGGTGACTGTCACCGCGAAGTTCCACAACCCATCCCTCTCACGGAGGAAAGAATGGCAACACACCACTCGTCTCTACCGCGACACCAAGCAGTTCTGTATCGACGGATGGGAGAACGGCGACTTCGGCAAATCCGTGACCACTGCCAGCATTGACAACGGCCTCTACTCGGCGATCCAGAACCAAGCCATCCGAGAGGCGAAATCCGACCACAACAAGGACGGAGAGGTTCGCTACCGAGAGAGTCAACCGTTCGCCGTCAACAACCAGAACTGGGAACTCGACACGACCGAGAACGGCACAGTCGTCGTCGGCTTCCCATGCGTCTCTCAATGGTGGTACACGCCTATCGAAGTGTACGACGACATTGCCGACCCCGTAGACCGACTGGTCGAGGGTGACGCGAAGAAGACGCGACTTCAAGTGTACCGCCGTGGTGACGACTGGTACTGTACGTTCAATGTCGAGTACGACGCCGATACATCGGGTGAGACGACCATCGGTGTCGATATTGGCGAACGCCACATCCTCGCTGTGACGGCCTACGGTGAGGGTGAGTCAATGCTGGTGTCGGGTGGTGAGGCGAAGTACGTTCGACGCAA